>CAZMEO010000097.1:0-6568 GCA_964565315.1 uncultured Candidatus Moduliflexus sp.
GCGCTGTTTAACTGGCTGTTTGCGCGGCATCATCACGGCGTCTTTGTTTTGCGCATTGAAGATACCGACGCCGAACGCTCGACGCCTGAAGCGATTCAGGCGATTATTGACGGCATGACCTGGCTCGGCCTCGATTGGGATGAAGGCCCGTTTTATCAGACCCAGCGTTATGAATTGTATCGGCAATACGCTCAACAACTGTTAGACGCCGGGAAGGCGTATAAATGCTATTGCACGCCGCAGGAATTGGAACAGAAACGCGCCCGCGCTCAGGCCGAGGGGAAGCCGTTCGGTTATGACCGCACCTGCCGCGACCGCGCCGATCAGCCGGAAGGCAAGCCGTTCACTGTCCGCTTTAAAGTTCCGTTAGAGGGCGCAACGACCGTGCCTGACCTTGTGCAGGGCGATGTCGTCTTTCCGAATGCGGAACTCGATGATTTGATTATTCTCCGCACAGATGGCAGCCCGACCTACAACTTCTGCGTCGTGGTGGATGATGTCAGCATGAATATTACGCATGTGATTCGCGGCAACGACCATCTCAGCAACACGCCTAAGCAAATTTTGATGTATCAGGCGATGAATTTTCCCGTGCCGAAATTCGCGCATATTCCGCTGATTTTAGGGCAGGACAAAGCCAAGCTCAGCAAGCGCCATGCCGCCACGTCGGTCTTATCGTATCGCGACAACGGCTATCTGCCGGAAGCGCTCGTCAACTTTTTGGCGCGGCTTGGCTGGAGTCACGGCGATCAGGAAATTTTTACGATGCAAGAAATGGTCGAAGCGTTTACGCTGGAAGGCGTCGGCAAATCGGCGGGCGTATTTAACGCGGACAAATTGCTCTGGATCAGCCAGCATTACTTGAAAGCCGCGCCGTTAGACCGCTTGGCGGGCTTGTTGCTGCCATTGCTTGCGGAACGCTATTCGTCGCTGCATTCGCCGTTGACGCCCGGCGAGCCGCTGACCGCCGACTCGCCCTGGCTACAGCGCGTGATTCAACTTCAGCAGGAGCGCAGCCGGACGCTCGTGGAAATGGCGGACGCGATTCAGTATTATTTTGTCGAACAGGTGCAATATAACGAGAAAGCCGCGAAAAAAGCCTTGAAACCGGCGGCGGCGGAGTTATTGAGCGCGTTCCTGCCGATTCTGGAAGAGCTTGAAACGTTCGACGTGACGCACCTCGAAGAACATGCGCGGATATTTGCCGAAGAAAACGGCATTCAACTCGGCGACATCGCGCAACCGATTCGCGTTGCGCTGACCGGCGGCGCAGGCAGTCCCGGCCTGTTCGACGTGATGGCGCTGCTCGGCAAGCCGCTCGTGATTTCGCGCATTCAGCACGCAATCGCGTGGATACGGGCGCAAGGATGATTTAAAGTTGTCAGACACTTTTAAAGTGTCTGACAACTAAGCTGCAACATTTTTTCAAATTTTTCTTGACATTTTCTCCCGTCGAAAAAAGGTATAGTCCTCAGATTGAGGAGTAGATCAATTGGCAGATCATCTGACTCTGGATCAGAGGGTTGAAGGTTCGAGTCCTTCCTCCTCAGTTTCATTTCAGCGGAACAATTTGTTCCGCTTTTTTATGCCCTCGCCCCATATTGCCCCGGCGGTTGAAACCGCCGTCTTTACTCCGTAGTCCTTTCAGGACAAACATCAACGTGCGGCATCACTTTCCGTTCGCCGCTTTCATGAATCGCATACGCTAACAGTTCGCTCACAACCGGCGTCGGCCTCGCTTCGATATAAATTTGATAGGCAAACAGCGTCTTGCTGACGCGAATCAGCGCGTCGTTGGCGCGGACTAAAAATCGGGCAACGCGATTGTCCCCAAGCGCTTTGGGAAATGGCGCGGGAATCCCTTTCACCGCCAAAATTTTATAGCCAGAGCCGAGACAGAGCTTTTTCAGCGAGTGGAACGTGAAGAGCCGTTTATGCGTCATATCCAGAATCCCTTGTTTGCTGTAATTGAATTGCGCGAACAGCAATTGCAGACGGACCATAAAAAAGGCGATATTGGCCGTCGTGATAATGACAGTAGGAGTGGCGCGTTTGGTCTTTTTTCTGAGCGTATCTAAACACTGTTCTGGGTTATCAAGATGCTGCAAAATGTCGAGCATCAAGATATGATCAAACTGCTCTAATGACGGCAAGTTTTCGGGATAATTCAGGTCAACCAGCCAGAATTGGTCGAGATGCTCGGAATGCGTTACCGGAAGCGTGTCAACGCCGACGACATGACATCCTTTTTGGCGCAGCTCATTGGCAACATCGCCTTGATGACAGCCTAAATCGAGAACGGTTGAATGCGGCGCAATGCGGCGAATCGCGAGTGAATGAGAAGACGTATAGCCTGATTTCAGGGTATAATGTGCGAGTTCGTTTGGTTTCAAATCATATTCCCGCTGGTAAAAAATCGAATATCTGTTCGCTCGCGCTAATAACGTGGATTTGAGGACGTTCCAGGCATATTTCAGCCCTTGCACGTGGCAGATTTCATCACCGTAATAGGTGGGAATCGGAATTTCGACAATGCGCAGCGATTTGAACGCCGCCTGAATCAAAATCTGCGTATCGAAATGAAAATCGTTGGAATTACGCTCGAACGGCAGCCCGCGCAGCGCCTCGACTGAAAACGCGCGGTAGCCGGAATGAAATTCCGACAGCGATGTGCCTAACAGTAGATTTTGGAGCGTCGTCAAGATTCTATTGCCGACGAATTTATACAGTGGCATCCCCCCTTTTCTTGCGCCGCCCTTGTTCAGCATCCGCGAGCCTGACACGATGTCCGCCGCGCCGTCGAAAATCGGCGACACCATTTCCTCAAGCAGTTCCGGCGCATATTGTCCGTCGCCATGCAGCAGGACGACGGCGTCGAAATGGCGCTGAATCGCGTAATGATACCCTAATTTTTGATTGCCGCCATATCCTAAATTCTCAGGATTGAACAGCACTTTCAAACGCACATTGCGATGAACGGATTGATACCGTTTTGCAAAGTCGAAGGTGTGATCGGTCGAAGAATCATCAATCAGCAAAATTTCATAGTCGAAATCTGCATAAATTGACGGCGGAATGCGATCAAGCACATGCTGAATATGCCGTTCCGCATTATAAGCGACAATGAAAATCAGCAGTCGTTTTTTACGAGTTTCAGACATACGGCAGATGCGTTTTAGCGTGTTATTATGACAATTGAGCGTAAAATAGGAGTGCGAAATCTTGATTTCGCCATTCAAATTAAGATTTGACACTCCTGTAGGTGGAGCAATGCTACTGAATAATCGCGTATGATACTCTAAAAAACACGGCAAGAAAAAAGTTCGATTCTTTCCATTCATTTCCCTTGACAGGAATGATTCGGATTCGAGACATACACGGTTTCATTTAAAAAACGGTGAGAGATTTTTCATCTGTTATGCAAATTTAAAAGATGGAGGAGAGCATTATGCAAAAAATTCCTGTGGGCGTGCTTGGCGCGACCGGCATGGTTGGGCAAAATTATATTCGCTTGTTACAAAATCATCCCTGGTTCGAAGTGACGTATGTCGCCGCTTCGCCGCGTTCGGCGGGCAAAACGTTTACCGACGCGGTTGCCGGGCGCTGGCTGATGGATGGCGATATTCCGGCGTCGGTCGCTGGTTTAATCGTGCAGGACGCCAGCGACATCAACGCGGCCAAACCACATTGCCGTTTCGTGTTTTCCGCGGTCGAACTCGATAAACAGGCGATTCTCGATTTGGAAGAACGCTACGCTGCGAGCGGTCTGCCGGTGGTGTCGAACAATTCCGCGCATCGCCATACGCCTGACGTGCCGATGATGATTCCCGAAATCAACGCTGCTCATGCTGACATTATCCCGATTCAGCGCAAAAATCGCGGCTGGGACAACGGCTTTATCGCGGTAAAACCGAATTGCAGCGTGCAAAGTTACATGGCGCCGGTCTATGCGCTGATGAAAGCGGGCTATCCCGTCGCCAGCCTTGTGATTACGACCTTGCAGGCCGTGTCGGGCGCGGGCTATCCGGGCGTGTCGTCGTGGGATATTATTGACAATATCGTGCCGTTCATCAAAGGCGAAGACGAAAAAAGCGAACAAGAGCCGCTGAAAATTTTCGGACGCATCGAAGGCAACCGCATTGTGGACGATACCACAATCCGTATTTCGGCGCAATGCAACCGCGTGCCGGTGATTGACGGCCATGTCGCCTCGGTGAGCGTGAAATTCCGCGACAAAAAACCGTCGAAAGAAGAAGTCATTGCGATCTGGGAAGCGTTCCGCGCCGAGCCGCAGGAATTGAACTTGCCATTCGCGCCGGAGCGCCCGATTATTTACCGGCGTGAAGACAATCGTCCGCAGCCGAAAAAAGACCGCGATACCGATAAAGCGATGGCGGTCACGATCGGACGCCTGCGCGATTGCAACGTGCAAGACATCCGCTTCGTCGCCCTGTCGCACAACACCGTGCGCGGCGCGGCTGGCGGCGCGATTCTTGGCGCTGAATTGCTGAAAGCCAAAGGGTATTTGGATTAAACCTGAAGAAATACCCAGAGCCTGCCAGGACGTTGAGGTCCTGGCAGGAGAGAAAGAAATGGTATCCGATATTATCGCCAGAGAATTTGCGCAGTCTTTCGCATCGGAATGCGGTGGTATTTCACGTTCGGATACCCAAACATCATGCCTCCAAGAAGTCGCTCTCCTTCCGGCAGACTCAAGGCTGCTTGTGCTGAAGACGACATTGCCGCAGCCATCATGATAAAACCAGCCCAACACGTGCCGATGTGATGCGGTAATGCGGCTAATTCCAGATATGTCAAGGCAATTGCGCCGTCTGCCCCAGCCATTTGCGCCCGCTCTTCAGGAACATGGGTAAAAATGAGATGCGGCGCAGAGCGGCAAATCGGATCATTTCCTTGTTCCCAGGCGGTAATCAGTGATTTCGCCCAGACCATCTGCGGCATCTGGACGGCTTCACGCAGCCACTCAATTGTCGCTCCGGCGATGCGGTGGACTTCCTGAGAATCATAAATTACTGTCCAGTGTAGAGCCTGCGAGTTTCCACCGGTCGGAGCAAAACGCGCGACATCAATAATTTTTTCAACTAACTCACGCGGCACAGATTCAGAGGTATATGAACGCACGCTGCGACGACCTTTGAGAAATTGTGCGATCTGTTCCGGCTGTAATTGCCAATCTTTTTGCAGAGGCGGGCAGTTTTCCAACGGCATGGAGCGCAACCTCAACGCTCCATGCGGACACACGGCAACGCAATGTCCGCAATTGATACACATTTGATCGGCGCCAGGGACTGGCTCAGGGCCATGCGCATTCATTGTAATAATGCCCACCGGACAATCCGCAGCACACAACCCGTCGCGGGTACATTTTTGATGATCAATTGTCAAAAAGCTCATGATATAAACTCCTCTCAGCTTGAATGGTTCGACTCCGCTCACCATGACCGTCATGCTAAGCGGAGTCGAAGCGTGGCGATACGATTGACGCAGGACATTTATAGAGACACCCATCAGAGGCATCTCTCCAAATTTTAAGCCAATTCCACCGTCACCGGGTCGTGCGGCGATTCGACGACGCGCCATTCCTGCTCTGTCGTGTCGAAATCCGCGATTTTCTCAATCGGCATTTTCAGATATTTCCCAAACCCTTCGACCGCCACCGTGCCATCCGGCAGCAGGATTTCACCGCTTCCTTCGAAGACGCGGCTGCTTTCTTTCACAATGCGGCAACGCGCGCGAATGTCCTGATTCAGCGGAATCGGTTTTTTATAGCGCGACGTAAACTCCAGCGTCACGCCCCAAACCGTTTCTTCATACGGAATCATGATCGCCCGCCCGATAGTTTCATCTAAAATCGCGGCGGCAATCCCGCCATGCAGGCGGCCAGGATAGCTTTGATGTTCTTCGCCTGGCGTAAAGAACGCAAGCAATTCATCATTCTCCAATTCATAAAAAAAGGTCTGCAAGCCGAACGAGTTCTTCATACCGCAGACAAAGCACATTTTGCTGTTCGGCTGTTTGCGCTTGACGTGATAGTGCATCATTGCCACCCCATGCGTTCGCGCAGCGAACGGATATGCGCGACATGATGCCGCCCATGCCAGGCATAGAGCGCAAGGCTTTGCTCAAGGCGCATCACGCCCAAATCGGGATGGCGAAACGTCCGCCGCCATTCCTCTTCGCTCAAGGCGTTCAGCAAAATTGCCCAGCGCGTATGCAGCGCGTCCATCAGCGTCAACGAAATTTCTACCGGCGTGTTGCGCGCATCGGCTAACTCCGCCCAGCGCTCTTCCATGTAGGTTTTGATCAGCGGTTCGTCTTCCGTCAACGCCAATTTAAACCGGATATAGGCGTTCAGGTGGCTGTCAGGAAGATGATGCGCCACCTGCCGCACGGTCCAACCGTCGGGACGATACGGCGTTTCAATCTGTTCGGGCGTCAACCCGGCGACCGCGGCGCGAAGATTGGCGGGCGTCTGTTCGATGTCGGCAATGCAGGCTTGCCGCTCCGAAATTGTCAGCGTGTCAACTTTCTGAAATTTGCCAATTGG
>CAZMEO010000097.1:6668-8162 GCA_964565315.1 uncultured Candidatus Moduliflexus sp.
GGTCAAGAAAAATCATGTCATCTTTTTTACAGGAATTTCTTGACAAAAATCAGTAATATTTTTAGTCATACGAAAGACCGTTGTATTGAGAACCGAATTTATTTTATCCTCTTTTCCTATGCCGACTGTCAGCTATAAACCATTATATCTTCAAGTGCGCGAAATCTTGCAGCAGCGGATTACGGACGGCGCATATCGCCAGGGCGATCTGATTCCAAGCGAATCCATTTTGGCGCAGGAATTCGGCACGAGCATTTCCACGATCCGTCAGGCGATTTCCATGCTGTCTGCGGATGGCATTCTCATCAAAAAACAGGGGCGCGGCACGTTTGTGTCAGACCAAAAAACCACGATTCGTTTTTTCTGTTGGCTTGTGAATAACGACCAGAACGAGAGCCGCCGGGCGCAGCAGGCGACGCTTGATCTGATCGAACGTTTTCAGCGGAAATATCCGACGATTGCGGTGGAATGCGTGCCGACGACCTATCATGTCGCCAAAAAGGAACTGCTGAAACTGATCACCAGCGGCAACGCGCCGGACGTGGCGTTGATTATGGCGCACTGGACAAGCTATTTTGCCTCAATGGGCGCGTTTTCGCGGTTAGACAAGCTCTTAAACCGCAACAATCTCGAACACCGTTTTGTTGACAAAGACCTCTACGGCGGCACGTATCAGGAGAAACTCTATTCGGTCGCGTGGGGCTTATGCCCGGTGTCGCTGATTGCCAACACGCGCGTGCTGCGCGAGGCGGGCATTGAGCTTCCATCGCAGCCGATGACGCTCGACGCCTTTTTCGACGTATGCCAGCAGGTTGACCGCGCCTATCAGGGCAAAGAGATGTTCAGCTACGCTTTAAGCGCGTCAGCGGACAAAGAGACCGATTTCCTGACGATCTATTTTCTGTTGCAGGCGTTTCGCGGAGGATTTATGAACGAGCAAGGCGACATCATCTTTCACGCGCCGGAGACGGTCGCCGCCTTCGAATGGCTGCGGCGTTTCGTCCGCGCCTGCCGCGTGCTGAAAGCGGAGATTCCCACCATCCGCAAACGCTTTGCGCAGGGGGAAATTGCGTTCATTTCCGACGGCCCCTGGATCAAATGCCACCTGGAAGAGTTGACCGGCGAACCGTTCGAGCAGAACTTTCAGGTTGTGTTGAATCCAATCGGGCAAGACGGCCTGTCGCGCTCCTGGAATTACAACCACGCGCTGGCAATCTGCTCACAGAGCGCCTATCCGATGCAGGCTGCCAAATTCATTGACGCGGTTACGACAGACGACGACCTCTGCGATCTCTTCGCCGCGCAGACCGGCATTCTGCCCGCCAATACGCAGCATCTCGACAACGAAGTCTATGCGTCGGAATTCTTTCGCGGCTATAAGCAGCAGCTTGAGCATTCGGCCTGCATCAACGCGCAGAACGCCATGTTCGCCAAAGCGATGTATTTCTGCCTGACAGCAGCGCGAAACATTCTTGAAAGCGATTGCGACATCGA
>CAZMEO010000097.1:8262-11052 GCA_964565315.1 uncultured Candidatus Moduliflexus sp.
TGTATTTCTGCCTGACAGCAGCGCGAAACATTCTTGAAAGCGATTGCGACATCGAACGTGAATTGCGCGAAAAAGAAGTCTATTTGAACATGTTGTATGAGGAATAATTTTATTGTTTAACTGCCACCACGAAACACACAAAACACACGAAAAAACACAGAATTTGCGAGAAATTGGCGTATTGATATTTTCGTGTGTTTTGTGTGTTTCGTGGTGAAAATTCCTATCTATCAATAAAACGCCGCTCCGCTTGCCATGAGCCTGCCGCCCTTCGACAGGCTCAGGGCAAGCGGAGCAGCGTTTCGATTGCCATGACGTTTCATCCGAATGATCATCCGCATCGGCGGTACAACGCGCTGACCGGCGAATGGATTCTCGTGTCGCCGCATCGCACCAAACGCCCCTGGCAGGGGAAACAAGAAACCATTCCGGCGGAGCAGCGTCCGCAACATGATCCGAAATGTTATCTCTGTCCCGGCAATGAACGGGCAGGCGGACACCTGAATCCGAAGTATGAATCCACGTTTGCATTCACCAATGATTTTGCCGCGCTGCTGCCAGATACGCCGCTTGAAGCGGGGACGGCATCGCATCCGTTGATGCAAATCCAGCCGCAGCGCGGAACGTGCCGCGTCATCTGTTTTTCACCGCGCCACGATTTGACGCTGCCGGAGCTGCCTCTGCCGGAAATTCGCAACGTCGTGAATCTCTGGGCGGATCAGACAACAGAACTCGGCCAGAACCATCAATGGGTGCAAGTCTTTGAAAACAAAGGGGACGTGATGGGCTGCTCGAATCCGCATCCACACGGGCAAATCTGGGCTGGCACGGCGCTGCCGAACGAACCGGCCAAAGAAGACGCGAACCAACGCGCTTACCTGCAACAGCATGGCCGCGTGCTGCTGCTCGATTATTTGGCGTTAGAGCTTGAGCAGCAAACCCGCATCGTGGTGGAAAATCCGCACTGGGTCGCGGTCGTGCCGTTCTGGGCGCTCTGGCCGTTCGAAACGCTGCTGCTGCCGCGCCGTCATGTGCTGCGCCTGCCGGATTTAACGGATGAAGAACGCGACGCACTCGCGGATATTATGAAACGACTGTTGAGCCGCTACGATAACCTGTTCGAAATTTCGTTCCCGTATTCGATGGGCTGGCATGGCGCGCCGTTCAGCGATGGCGACCTGTCGCACTGGCAATTGCACGCTCATTATTATCCGCCGCTGCTGCGGTCGGCGACTGTGAAAAAATTTATGGTCGGCTATGAAATGTTAGCCGAAGCTCAGCGCGACGTGACGGCGGAACAGGCCGCAGAACGCCTGCGCAGCCTGTCGGACGTGCATTATAAACAGCGGTAAATCGCACAAGTTGTCAGACACCTTCAAGGTGTCTGACAACTATGTTTTGAAGGAGCATATTATGAGAATTTTAGTGACCGGCGGCGCCGGATATATCGGCAGCCACGCCTGCGTGGAATTGCTGAACGCGGGCTATGACGTGACCGTCGTGGATAATTTGTTGAACAGCAAAGAAGAATCGCTGAAGCGCGTACAGGAGATTACCGGCAAAACGCTGGAATTTTATCCCGTTGATTTGCTCGATAAAGCGGCGCTGAATCGGATTTTCGATCAGACGAACATTGACGCAGTGATTCATTTTGCCGGATTAAAAGCGGTCGGCGAATCGGTGTCGATTCCGCTGCGCTATTATCACAACAATATCACCGGCACGCTGAATCTGTGCGAAGTGATGGCGGCGCACAACGTCAAACAGCTTGTCTTCAGTTCGTCGGCGACGGTCTATGGCGATCCGCATACCGTGCCGATTACCGAAGATTTCCCGACCTCAGCCACAAATCCGTATGGCTGGACGAAGTGGATGATCGAACAAATTCTGCGCGATCTGTATCGTTCCGACAACAGTTGGAATATCGCGCTGCTGCGTTATTTCAACCCGATTGGCGCTCACGCCAGCGGCAGAATCGGCGAAGACCCGAACGGCATTCCGAATAACCTGCTGCCGTACATCGCGCAAGTCGCAGTTGGCAAATTGCCGAAAGTCTCGGTCTTCGGCAACGATTACCCCACGCCAGACGGCACGGGCGTCAGGGATTACATTCATGTCGTTGATCTCAGCATTGGGCATGTGAAGGCGTTGGAAAAGTTGCAAACGCTGCCAGGCTTAGTTACCTACAATCTCGGCACGGGCAACGGGTACAGCGTCTTGCAGGTGATCGCCGCGTTCGAAAAAGCGTGCGGCAAGCCGATTCCGCATCAAATCGTGGCGCGGCGTCCCGGCGACGTGGCGGCCTGTTACGCTGATCCGGCTAAAGCGAAAGTAGAATTGGGCTGGACAGCAACGCGAGGCATCGAAGAGATGTGCGTGGATTCGTGGGCGTGGCAGTCGAAGAATCCGAATGGGTATGAATAAAGGCATTGAAAAGTCAGACACCTTCAAGGTGTCTGACTTTTCTTTGTCCTTACATCACTAACGCAGGCAGGAATCCTCCGACAAAGGCATCTCCCAATCCAATCGTCGTGGCGTCGGTTTGTTTGACCTGCGCGACTGGAATGCAGCAGACCGTTGTTCCGGCCAGATGATTCAGCATCGCCGCGAATGCCGCGCCTTCAGCGTGTGCAGGCAGCCCTTCTGTTTCCAGATAATCGGAGGGAGAGAACTCATCGCCACAACGGAAACGGGTGGTTGCCATCGTCACGCCTCCCTTCAGCGCTTTTGCATATCGGGCAGCATTCGAGCCAAAGGCCAATGCCCAATATTGAGTATGGATCACGAAGA
>CAZMEO010000098.1:0-2373 GCA_964565315.1 uncultured Candidatus Moduliflexus sp.
GCAGATTCAGGCTGCGATATGGCAGGCCATTGACAAGAATATGACCGTTTTGAGGCTTCAGCAGCCCGCACAGAATCATGCCGAGCGACGATTTCCCCGCGCCATGTTCTCCGACGACGGCGTGAATTTCGGCGCGGCGAATGGCAAGATTCAAATGCGATAACGCTTTTGCTGCGCCATAATTCAGGCTGATATTGATGAACTCAATAAAAGACCCCGCCCCCTCCCCAACAGGGAGGGGTGTTTGTTCCCCCCTCTCCTTCGGAGAAGGGGGCAGGGGGGTGAGGTCATCGGACGTGGCGGCCTTGTCGTTATTCTGGGACGGTGATGCCATATTTTTCTAATTTGCGGTAGAGGGTTTTTCTGCCGATATTCAGCAGTTCGGCGGTGCGTTTTTTGTTGTAATCGGTCTTTTGCAGCATTTTGATGATCAAGTTTTTTTCCACTTCATCAATCATGTTATCCGGCGTGATTTCTTCGGGAAATTCTAAAAAATCAGGCGGCAAATCGTCAAGCTCAATCGTCTCGCCGGATGAAATCGCAGCGGCATACGCCACGACATTTTTAAATTCGCGCACGTTTCCCGGCCAATCATAACGCGAAAATTCGCGTCGAACCGCATCGCTGATCGTTTTCGGCGGCGTCGAGGTAGCGCGGGCGAATTCGGTCAGAAAATGATGCGCCAACAGCGAAAGATCGTCTTTCCGCTCGCGCAGCGGCGGAATCTTGATGACCGCCGCTTTCAGGCGATAATATAAATCTTCGCGAAAACGCTCTTTTTCAATCAATTTCTGCAAATCTTTATTGGTCGCCGCGATAAAACGGACATTCACCTGAATCGTCTGGCTGCCGCCGAGCCGCCGGATTTCCTTATTTTGCAGCGCCCGCAGGATTTTCGCCTGAATCGTCAGCGGCATGTCACCGATTTCATCCAAAAAGAGCGAGCTTTGATCTGCCCGCTCGAACACGCCTTTAAAGAGCGAATCCGCGCCAGTGTACGCTCCTTTTTCATGCCCGAACAATTCATTATCCAACAGGCTTTCGGGAAAGGCGGCGCAGTTGATTTTCAGCATTTTGCGGGAATTGCGCGGTGAATTGATATGCAGAAAATCGGCGATGACCTCTTTCCCCGTGCCGTTTTCGCCGAGAATCAACACCGGCAGATCGGTCGCCGCGAGCTTTTTGGCTTTTTCCGCGACTTCCAACATTTTCGGCGTCTGCGTAATCAGGCGCGGCGAAAGCTCGCCAATCAATTGATCTTTCAACTGCTGATTTTCCTCGCTCAGCGCGGAAAGACGGATCGCGTTTTCCACGAGGTTCGCAAGCTGATGAAAATCCAATGGTTTTTTGACATAATCGAACGCGCCGAGTTTCAGCGATTGGACGGCGGTTTCCACCGACGCATGGCCGGTCATCATAATCACCGGCAGATGCTGATGGAGTTGCAGCAATTCGCTTAACACGTCAACGCCATTCTGAGCGCCCAGCTTGATGTCTAACAGCGCGACATGAATCGGACGCGACGCGCAGGCCGTAATCGCGTCTTCCCGGTTCGTCGCAATCACCGTCTGGTAGCCCTGTTGCTGGAACGCCTGCGCCAATGCCTCGCACAATTTGATTTTGTCATCAATAATCAGCAGCGTTTTGGTCATGACATATATCATGATTTACCACGAAACACACAAAATACACGAAAAGACATATCCTTTATGCGCCTTCACTTGTACTTGAATGGAATATTTATATGTTTTCATGTATTTTGTGTGTTTCGTGGTGATAATCAAAAAAGTTTCAAATCATAGCGAATCTGACGCCCGCCATTCCAGCGAGGCCGCTCACACGTAAAGCCCAGACGAGCATAAAGCGCATTCGACGCGGCGTTCTGTTCATTCGTGTCAAGGTGCATGGCGCGGCATCCATACGCGGCAGCGTCTCGAATGGCGTGTTCGACAAGCTTACGCCCGATGCCATGCCCGCGAAATTCAGGTTTCACAAACAAATCATCAAGCAGCGCTTCATGGCCGACCGCCCATGTCGAATAGAAATAGCGCTGCGCGGCGTATCCGACCGACTGACCATCAGTTAGCGCTAAAAACATCCTGACATCCGGCGCATTGAGAAGCGCGTTCAACGCATGGCGGAATTCCTCGGCGGTCGGCGTCGAACGCTTCAAGCTGTCCCGGAATCCGACATGCAATTCGACGAGCGCGTCTATATCTGAAAAAACGGCGATTTTTGTAGAAATATTCATTGTGCATTGATTTAGCCCTGCCAGGGTCTCAAACCCTGGCAGGGCTATATGTTTTTGAGAATTTGGATCACTGTGACACATGTCCCCTGGGGCATGTGTCACTCTGACACATAGCCTGTGTG
>CAZMEO010000098.1:2473-6218 GCA_964565315.1 uncultured Candidatus Moduliflexus sp.
TCACTGTGACACATGTCCCCTGGGGCATGTGTCACTCTGACACATAGCCTGTGTGTTTCTCTCGTAAAAATGTCAAGCCTGAAATCGCATGGCTCTTATAACATCGTATAAAGACGATAGTTATAAAATTTTATCGTGTGTGTCATCTTGTTGGCATGCCCCTTGCTTCTAACGATAGCTGTCGTATGGTTGATGTAACATCTTGGTCAGATGTTCATGCCCCTGAAGAACACGGGGGAAAATTATGATGGCTTGCTTCCTTGCGGCGCTGCCGCAAGCGCTGAACGCAAGCCGCACTTCAAGGAGAAAAAGACCATGAAGAAGTTGTTCACATTATCAATTGTCAGTCTGTTGGTGTTATCGTTGTGCAGTTTCGCGATTGCTGCGGACAAAATCAAAATCGGCTTTTTAGTAAAACAGCCGGATGAACCGTGGTTCCAGGATGAATGGAAATATGCGCAGCAAGCCGCCGATACCTTAGGGTTTGAGTTAATCAAAATCGGCGCAACTGATGGCGAAAAAGTGTTAGCCGCGATTGATAACCTGGCTGCGCAGCAGGCGCAAGGCTTCGTGATCTGCACGCCTGACGTGAAACTTGGACCGGCCATCGTGGCAAAAGCGGACGCTGCCGGACTGAAAGTGATGAGCGTTGACGACCGGTTTGTCGGCTCGGATGGCAACGTGATGGAAGATGTGCATCACATGGGCATTTCCGCCTTCAATATTGGCAAAGCCGTTGGACAGGCGATTGCTGACGAAGTCGCAAAACGCGGCTGGGATTGGAAACAAGTCGGTTTCCTGCGCATGAGCTACGATCAACTTCCGACCATTAAAGAACGCACCGACGGCGCGACCGAAGTATTAGTCGGCGCTGGCCTGCCGCAAGAGAATATTTTCGATTCTCCGATGAAGACGTTGGACATCGAAGGAAGTTTTAACGCCGCCAATATCACGCTGACCAAAAAACCTGAAATCAAACTGTGGGTGGTTGCCGGCGGGAATGATAGCTCCGCAATCGGCGCTGTCAGAGCATTGGAAGGGCAGAAGTTCGGCGTTGACGCAGCGATTGCTGTCGGCATCAATGGCACGGAAGCCGTTGCGGAATTCGAAAAACCAGAAAAGACCGCGTTGATGGGGTCGATTCTGTTAGCCGCGAAACAGCATGGCTACGGCACGGCGGAGAATATGTACTACTGGATTAAAGATGGCAAAGAACCGGAAAAAGCCATCTGGACGGCTGGCCAGTTGATTACCCGCGACAACTACAAAGAAGTCATGGGCGCGATGTAAGACCCGGCTGGTAAAGTCCGCTCAAATTTCCAGCGGTTGTAACCGCTGTCTTTATTCCGCTGCCGCTTCGCGGCAGGCCGTTCGCCCTGAAAGGGCAGCGTAATACAGACGGCGGTTTCAACCGCTGGAAACGTTTTCAACAATAGACGCCCCGCCGGGGCGTCTCTACAGAGATAACAATCTTATGAAAAATTTCCTGGAATTCGAGCATATTTCCAAAATTTTCCCTGGCGTCAAGGCGCTTGATGATGTGTCCTTCGGCGTTGCCAGAGGCAGCGTTCACGGACTGGTCGGCGAAAACGGCGCGGGCAAATCCACGCTGTTGAAAATCCTCAGCGGGGCTTATACTCCGACCTCCGGCGATGTGATGATTGGCGGTCAAAAGCATGTCTTCCAGACCACGCGCGACGCGCTGAACGCCAAAATCGCGATTATTTATCAAGAATTAAACCTCGTTCCCGATATGACGGTCGCTGAAAATTTTATGATTGGGAACTATCCGAAAAAATCGCTGTTTATTGATAAGCGCCAGATGCGTCAGGTTGCCCAGAAACAAATCGAATTATTGATGGAAAATTTCGACGCGGATACGAAGGTGAAAGACCTGTCAATCGGCCAGCGGCAGATGATTGAAATCGGCAAAGCGCTGCTGCATAACGCTGAAATCATTGCGTTCGACGAACCAACCAGTTCGCTGTCGGCGCGTGAAGTGACGCAATTATTCAAAATTATAAAAAACCTCCAAAATCAGGGGAAAGCCATTATTTACGTCTCGCACCGGATGGAAGAAATTTTTAACGTATGTGATACCGTGACCGTGTTTCGCGATGGGAAGCATATCGAAACGTTTACCGATATGTCGAAAGTGACGCATAACTTGTTAGTGCAGCGCATGGTCGGGCGGGAAATCAAAGACGTGTACGGCTATCGTCCGCGCAAACAAGGGGAAACGATGTTCGAAGTCAAAAATCTGCGCGGCAAAGGCTTGAAGAAAGAGGTGTCGTTTAATGTCGCTCGCGGCGAAATCGTCGGTTTCTTCGGCTTAGTCGGCGCGGGACGCTCGGAATTGATGAAACTGCTGTTCGGCGCAGAACGTTTGACATCTGGCGAAATTCGCGTGCAGGGCAAACTGGCAAAGATTGCTAATCCGATAATGGCGATTCGCCAGCGTATCTGTCTCTGCCCTGAAGATCGAAAGTATGAAGGAATTATTCCAATTCGCTCCGTCAATGAAAACCTGAATATCAGTTGCCGTCGCCATTTTTTACGCGCCGGCCTGTTTCTGAATAAGCAGAAAGAGCGCGAAAATACCGATAATTTTATTAGAAAGCTCCAGATAAAAACCCCATCGCGAGAACAATTGATCGGTAACCTTTCCGGCGGAAATCAGCAAAAGGTGATTTTAGCGCGGTGGTTGAGCGAAGAGGTGGACGTGTTCTTATTAGATGAACCGACGCGCGGCATTGATGTCGGCGCGAAATATGAAATTTATCAATTGATGTATCAGTTAGCCGAAGAAGGGAAGGCGGTCATTTTTGTGTCGAGCGATCTGCCCGAAGTGATGGGGGTGGCGGATCGGGTGATCGTCATGCGCAATGGCGGGATTACCGGCGAAGTCCCGCGCGCCGAAGTAAATCAGGAGCGCATTCTTTCCATGGCACTGCCAACGGCGTAAGGTCTAGAATAAAGGAGTGCCAAAGCTTGCTTTGGCCGTCAAAGCAAGCTTTGACACTCCTTGAAATTTTTAATCAGATAACGAGGAGAAAACAGGTATGTCAACCAACCAGACGCAAGGAATAATAAAAGTTTTTGGAAACCTCTGGCAGAATTCCAGCATGATTGCCGTATATGCGGTGATGTTTCTGCTCTGTGCGATGTTTGTGCCATATTTTCTGACGATTACGAATATGAACGGCTTGTTGTTGTCGGTTACGACGATTGGCATGGTCGCTGCCACCATGCTGTTCGTGCTTGGCGCGGGCGATGTCGATCTGTCGGTCGGCTCGACAGTTGCCTTTGCCGGAGTGTTGACCGCAAAATTATTGAATGTGACGGGCAGCGTGTTTCTGTCCGTGCTTGGCGGCGTGGTCGCCGGAGCGCTCGTCGGCCTGGTCAACGGCGTGTTTATTGCAAAATTCGGCCTGAATCCCTTGATTACAACCCTCGCAACGTTGCAAATCGTGCGCGGTCTTGGCCTGATTGTTTCTAACGCGGTCGCCATCGGCATCACGATTCCGGCATTTTTCAAAATCGGCAATAACACGATCTGGGGGATTCCCGTCCCGATTCTGCTGACGATTTTGATTATGGCGGTGTTCGGCGTCCTGCTGAACAATACCGCATACGGGCGGAACGTGCTGGCAATCGGCGGCAATAAAGAAGCGGCGCGACTCTCTGGCGTGAATGTTAATTTGACAAAAATCGTGATTTTCACCCTGCAAGGATTGATCGCCGG
>CAZMEO010000098.1:6318-11047 GCA_964565315.1 uncultured Candidatus Moduliflexus sp.
TGTTGATTGCCATCCTGTTAGACCAACTGAAACAACGCAAGAAAGCGTAACAATCATCGTACCGCCGACGTCCTCGTCGGCACACCGACGAGGACGTCGGCGGTACGAAATCCCATTAAAAATTATTGAATCAGTGTTCGTAGGGGCGTTCAATTGAACGCCCCTACGTTTAAGAAGGTGTAAACATGGAAGATTTTTCGCGCGTACGCGCCTGGGAAGAAGATATTACACTGCCGACCTATCCGGTGGGCGAACCGGATAAAAACCCGATGTTTTTCGAAAAGCGCGTCTATCAGGGGAGCAGCGGCGTGGTCTATCCGCATCCGATTATCGAAAAAATTTCGGATGAAAAAATCGAACAAACGTATCATGCCTTGTTTTTGGAAAACCGCTATCTGAAAATCATGATTCTGCCGGAACTCGGCGGGCGCGTGCATGAAGCCTACGATAAAATCGCGCAGCGGCATTTCATCTATTATAATCAGGTCGTGAAACCGGCGTTAGTTGGGCTGACCGGCCCCTGGATTTCCGGCGGCATCGAATTCAACTGGCCGCAGCATCACCGCCCCAGCACGTTCGAGCCGGTCGATTTTACGCTCGAAACGCACGACGACGGCAGCGCGACGGTCTGGGTCAGCGAAGTGGAGCGGATGTTTCGCACCAAAGGCATGGCGGGTTTTACGCTTTTTCCCGATAAAGCGTATCTGAAAATCACCGGCAAGCTGTATAACCGAACCACCATGCCGCAGCATTTCCTCTGGTGGGCGAATCCGGCGGTATCGGTCAACGATGACTATCAATCGGTTTTCCCGCCCGACGTTCACGCCGTTTTTGATCACGGCAAGCGCGACGTTTCCCGCTTTCCCATCGCCACCGGCACGTATTACAAAATGGATTACTCCGCGGGCGTGGAT
Source organism: uncultured Candidatus Moduliflexus sp. (assembly GCA_964565315.1). GTDB lineage: Bacteria > Moduliflexota > Moduliflexia > Moduliflexales > Moduliflexaceae > Moduliflexus. Next base: position 7,233 of record CAZMEO010000098.1, read on the forward strand.
ATTTCGCGCTATAAAAACATCCCCGTGCCGACCTCCTACATGGCGATTCAATCCAAATACGACTTTGTCGGCGGCTATGATCACGGCGCTCAGGCGGGCGTCCTGCATGTCGCGGATCATCACATTTCGCCCGGCAAAAAGCAGTGGACATGGGGCTGCGGCGATTTCGGCCAGGCGTGGGATCGCAATCTGACGGACGAAGACGGCCCGTATATCGAATTGATGACCGGCGTCTATACCGACAATCAGCCTGATTTTACCTGGCTTCAGCCCGGCGAAGAAAAGATGTTCCACCAATATTTTCTGCCGTATCATTCGATTGGCGTGGTGAAAAATGCGACCACCGACGCACTTGTCAATCTTGAGATTTCGAAAGAGCGCGTCGCAACCGTCAGCGTGTATGTGACCGCCGCGCATCACAATCTGGCGATCACGCTGCACAGCGCGTCTCAGGTCTATTTCGAAAAGACGATTGACCTGTCGCCAGAGCAGACGTTTGTCCGCTCCTGCGAATTATCAGCAGACGAACGCGCCGAATCTCTGCGCGTCTCCGTGACAACGGAAGCGGGCGTGACGTTGGTCGCGTATCAGCCGGAAACGCCTGAAACAAAGCCGCTTCCAGAGTCCGCGAAACCGGCGCTGCCGCCGGAGGAACTCCCTTCGACCGAGCAACTCTATCTGACCGGGCTGCATTTGGAGCAATACCGCCACGCGACCTACGATCCGACCGCGTACTATAAAGAAGCGCTGAAGCGCGATCCGGGCGACATTCGCAATAACAATGCGCTTGGCCTCTGGCTGCTGCGGCACGGGCAATTTCAGGACAGCGAAACCTATTTCCGCCGCGCCATCAAGACGCTGACGCAGCGCAATCCGAATCCATACGACGGCGAGCCATATTACAATCTCGGCCTTTGCCTGAAAATGCAGGGGAAGCTTGACGAGGCGTTCGACGCCTTTTTCAAAAGCGTCTGGAACGGCGCATGGCAGGACAGCGGCTATTTCGCGTTGGCGCAAATCGCCACATCTCGCAAAAAATTCGAGGCTGCGTTGGAATTGATTGAGCGTTCGCTCTCCCGCAACACGCAGCATCACAAAGGCCGCCATCTGAACGTCGCAATTCTGCGCCATTTGGGGCAATATGACCAGGCGGAAGCGTTCGCGCAGGCGTCGTTGGAGCTTGACCATTTCAATTTCGGCGTCTGGAACGAGCGGGCGCTGCTCTTGCGCGAACAGGGGAAAACCGCCGAAGCCGCGCAGGAAGTGGCGGCGCTGACGCGCGCTATGCGCAACGACCCGCACACGCAGATCGAATACGCGCTCGATTACGCCGCCGCCGGGCTGTTCGACGAGGCGATTGACCTGCTTTCCCGCGCTATTGCGGACGAACGCGCCGACACGACCTATCCGATGGTCTATTACTATCTCGGCTATTTCGAGTGGCAGCGCGGGCATGATGCCGCCGCCGCAGAACGGTATCAAACAGCCGCCGCCATGAAGCCGGATTATTGTTTTCCGAATCATCTCGAAGCGATCGCGGCGCTAACAGGCGTGAACACGTTTAATCCGACCGACGCAAAGGCGTTTTACTATCTCGGCAATTTCTGGTATGACCGGCGGCAATATGACGACGCGATCCGCTGCTGGGAAACCGCGCGGGCGCTTGAGCCGGATTTTCCGACGACGCACCGGAATTTGGCGTTGGCGTACTACAACAAACGGATGAATTACGAAGATGCGCGGCTGGCGCTGGAAAAGGCGTTTGCGCTGAATCCGCAGGATGCGCGGGTATTGATGGAGCTTGACCAATTGTATAAAAAGCTGAATCGCCCGGCGCAAGAGCGGTTGGCATTTTTAGAACGCCACCTGCCGCTGGTGGAATTGCGCGACGATCTCTATTTAGAACGCGCCGCGCTCTATAATCAGCTTGAGCAGTACGAAACGGCGCGAACGCTGATTGCGGCGCGGAAATTTCATCCCTGGGAAGGGGGCGAAGGCAAGGTGTCGGGGCAATATGTCGCCGCGCATCTCGGGCTGGCAAAACAGGCGTTAAAAGCGCTCAAATTCAAAAAGGCGCTTGAATGGCTCGACCGCGCCAAAACCTATCCGCACAACCTCGGCGAAGGGAAGCTCTACGGCGCGTCAGAAAGCGATCTGTATTATTTTCAGGGCGTCGCGTTTTTGGAATTAGGGGATCGGATTCGCGCCGACGGCTCGTTCGCGCAGGCGTGTCGCGGCGCGGAACGCCCGTCCGCTGCGATGTTTTATAATGATCAGCCGCCGGAGCAGATTTTTTATCAGGGGTTGGCGTTCGAGAAATTGAGTCAGCACGAACGCGCCCGCAGCCGCTTTCACGCGCTGATTGATTACGCCGAGCAGCAGCTTTTCGCCGAGCCGAAAATTGATTATTTCGCCGTCTCGCTGCCGGATTTGCTGATTTTCGACGACGACCTGAACCGCCGCAATCGCATTCTCTGTCATTATCTGCTCGGTTTGGGCTATTTGGGGCTATGCAAGCCTGACGTGGCGCGGCGCGAATTCGACGTCGTGACAGCGTTAGACGTGAATCATCAGGGCGCGGCGCAGCATCTTGCCATGATCGGCGAGACGTATTGGCGGTAAAAGTACAGCGAATTGGAGAACGGAACGAATATTCGTTTTTTATGGTGATTATTTACCACGAAACACACGAAATACACGAAAATATGAAGAAATAGTGCAGAGGCGTGTCAAATCTTGATTTGACACGCGAAATCGAGATTTCACACTCCCAAAAATTAACGAAACAATGTACGAGATGAAGAGTGTGATTTTTTTCGTGTATTTTGTGTGTTTCGTGGTAAATAACTGCGTTTTTATTCGTTTCTTTCTCCAATTCGTTGTCGTGTTTATCATGTGCAAAATTTTCTACGGAACCTACAAAGACGTTGACGGCATCGTGCTGGAGAATTCCGAGCTTCGCGCCATTCTTCTGCCGCAGTCGGGTTCCAAGATCGCCTCAATCATGTATAAGCCGCGTGAGGCCGAATTGCTCTGGCAGGAATCGGACGCGAAATTCCCGAAATCCGAATACGGCCAGCCATTCGGCAGAGCGCAGTCGTTCGGGTTTGACGAGATGTTTCCGACCATCAACGCCTGCCGCTATGCGGGCGGCGTCTGGGATGGCGTGCCGCTGCCGGATCATGGCGAAGTCTGGTCGCTTCCCTGGCATTATGAAATTGAGGGGGAACGGCTGCGCCTGTGGGTCTATGGCGTCCGCTTGCCGTATCTGCTTGAAAAGACGGTCGCGCTGAATGATAACACGTTGACCATCGAATACGCCGTCACGAATCTTTCCCCGTTTCCGTTAGATTACCTCTGGGCGGCGCACCCGCTCTTCAACCTGACGCCGGGCGCGCGCCTGCTGCTCCCTCCGGCAATGACGAAGATTCTGAACGCCTATTCCGGCGAGCCACTGCGAGACTACGGGCGCTTGTACGATTTCCCCGCCGCCACGCTCGATGATGGCCGTGTCGTTGATCTCGCCACGCTCGCCGCACCGGATGGCGTGGGGCGGCAGAAATACTATTTCGCCGCGCCGCTGTCGGAAGGGTGGTGCGGCTTGCGCGATCCGGGGCGGAATCTCGCCATTCGCCTCAGCTTTCCGCCGGAGGTCGTCCGCTATCTCGGCATCTGGTTCAATCAGGGCTGGTGGGAACAGCAATATAACGTTGCTCTCGAACCGGCCACCGCCGCGATGGATCAACCTGATCTGGCGAAGGCGAGGAATATGTCCAGCACGCTCCCGCCACATGGCAAACACGCCTGGTTTTTGC
>CAZMEO010000099.1:0-11013 GCA_964565315.1 uncultured Candidatus Moduliflexus sp.
CCCCCAACCCCCTCCTAAATTAGGAGGGGGCAAGAGGGAGGTCGTTTACTTGTTTCCTCGCTCTTTCCGAATGGTTCACAATTTCGTTCAACTCTTTCCCCTGGATCTGGTCAAAATAATAAACACCAGACGGTAAGGCAACCCAAATAGGCATAAAAAGGGGGAAAGAAGACCATGATCGAAGATGTGCTGCAACCGATTCCGCTGTTCGAATCGTTAGCCAAAGACGCCAGAGAGTTTATCGCCGGTCGTCTGCGCTCCGAGCATTTCGCGCCCGGCGAAGTGATTGTGCGGCAAGGAGACACTGGCGATTCGCTCTATATTCTTGTCAGCGGCCTTGTCAAAGTGACCAAGCGCGAAAAAGACGGGACATCGCATGAATTAGCCCGACTGCAAACGGGCGACTATTTCGGCGAAATGTCGCTGCTGGCGGGGCAGCCGCGTTCGGCGGACATCACGGCGATTACGGAAACCTCCACGCTGAAACTGAGCAAGCCTGATCTGGACGGGATGCTTCAGGACTATCCGACCATTGCCGTCCATTTCAGCCGGGTACTCAGCAAGCGCCTTCGGGATATTTCGCAATTTACGATGGCGTCCAAGCAGACGGTGTCGGTCGTTTCGCTCTATTCGCGCCATGTCGAGCCGTTGTTCCAGTCCATCATTTCTTTGAATCTCGCCGCCAGTTTCACGCGGGAATTGATGAAGCAAGTGCTGCTGATCGAGATGAATAATGCCGACGAAGAAGTGGCAAGAATTCTTCAACTCGACAACGAACAGGCCGCGCTGCGGAAAAATATCATCCGCTACGACATTCTTGGCGGTGATGATGTTTCGCCCTGCATCATCAAACACAAAACCGGCTTTCACATTCTGCCGCTTTCGACCGCGACGAAAATGCAGCCGCGCCTGTTCGAAAAGGCGATTACCCCGCTGCTGGAAAAACTGAAGCATGACTATGACTATATTTTGATTAACTGCGCCAAAGAGATTAAACGATTGGTGCAGACGGCGCTGGAACAATCCGACCTGATTCTGTATCTGACGCCGACCTCGGATAACGCAATTCAGCGCTGCAAGAAAGACGCGGATATGTTTGTGCAAGGATACGGCGAGAATCGCCTGATGATCGGCGTGTTGAAAGAGGAACGCGAACAAAGCATTTCAGAGCGGCATCTTGAGGAAGTGCTTGCGCCGCACACCTTTGTGCCGCTGCATAATAACTCGTATGTCATTGAGCGCTTCTTGCGCACAGGCCGCCCATTTGTCTATGAACACCCGAAAACCGATATTTCCCGCAGCCTGCAACATCTGACGCGGCGGATCGGGCGCGTCCGGGTCGGCTTAGCGCTCGGCTCAGGCTCAGCGCGGGGCTTTGCGCATGTCGGCGTGTTGAAGGTGCTGGAAGCGAATGACATCCCGATTGACATGATTGCCGGGGCAAGCATGGGTGCGTTTATCGGCGGATTTTACGCGGCAGGCGTCAGCGCGGCGGAATTGGAAGAAATGGTGTTGAGCTATCGCAGCAAGCGCAAAGTGCGTAACACGATTTTTGACTTTACCATTCCGCGCTACGGCATTTCCAAAGGAAATCGATTGGCAAAATTTATGCGTCACCGCCTGAAAGACATCACGTTCGACGATCTGTCGATTCCATTTGCGGCGATTGCGACCGACATCAGCAACGGCAACGAGATCGTGCTGCGGCATGGCATTCTCTGGCAGGCATTACGTGCCAGCGGCTCGGTGCCAGTCCTGTTCGAACCGTTTCGGCTGGATGGCCGCTATCTGATTGACGGCGGCATTACGAATCCGCTTCCCACCGACGTGCTGATCGAACATGATGTGGATATTATCATTTCCTGCGCGGTCAACACGTTGCGCAAACCGATGAAACAGGAGATGCGAGGAACAGGGGAGCATCTCGACGGTGCGCACGACGAGATGCCGATTGTCATGCCGCAGTCAGATCGCAAATATGGAATTATTGACGCGATTACGCGCTCGATGGGAATAATGTCCGCCGCGAATACCTTGCAAAAATCGCGGCTCGCTGATATTGACATTCGTCCCAAAGTCTCACATATTGATTGGAATGATTTTCATCGCGGCGATGAACTGATGAAAGCCGGAGAACTCGCCGCCGAAGAGGCGATCCCCACGATTTTGGAGTTGCTGAAAGAAAAAATTGCGTAACCGTCGAGACGCACGGCTGTGCGTCTCGACATTCAGATTGCGTCACAGTCGGCAAGAGAACCATGAAAAAAATTATTGCCATCTTTCTTCCGCATCAGGGCTGCCCGCATCGCTGCGTATTTTGCAGCCAGCCCAATATTACCGGAGTCGGCGGGCGCAAACTGCCGACGGCGGAAGACGTGCGCCAGCAGATTGAGGTGGCTCTGGCCGAGCCGAAAAGTCAGGAAAAAGGCGCGACATTCGATGTGGCGTTTTACGGCGGAACGTTCACCGGCATGCCGCTGGACGTGCAGCGCGACTTATTACGCGCCGCGCAAGCGTATGTTGACCGCGATGAAGTCGAGGGCATTCGCATTTCGACGCATCCCGCCATGATTCACGATGAGGTGGTCGCGCTGCTTGCGAAATTTTCGATGGCGTGCGTGGAAATCGGCGTGCAATCGTTCGATGACGAGGTGCTGCGGCTTGCGCGTCGCGGGCATACGGCGGCGCAGGCTGAACGCGCCATTCGCCAGCTTCAGGCGGCGGGCATGCCGGTGGGGATTCATCTCATGATCGGCCTGCCGGGCGATTCTTTCGACAAAAACATGGCTTCCGCCGACAAAACCATCGAACTCCAGCCCGCATCTGTCCGCCTGCATCCCACGCTTGTGATCCGCAGCACGACCTTAGCGGATTGGTATCGTCAGGGGCGCTATGTCGCGTTGTCGCTTGAAGAGGCGATTCAAATCTGCAAAGCGATGTTGATGCGATTTTACGAGCATCGCATTCCGGTGGCGCGGATCGGTTTGCAACCCACAGAAAGCCTGGAAGAGACGTTAATCGCCGGGCCGTATCATCCGGCCATCCGGCAGATGGTTGAAGCCGCGATTTTTTTCGATCACATGGCCGAATGGTGTCAGACGCATCCGCCGGCATCGCCTCGCATCGAATTCGCCGTGTCGCCGCAAGACCTGTCCACTGCTCGCGGACAGCGGAATGAAAATATTCGCAAGTTGCAGCTTCGCTTTTCGCTTGAACAGGTCAACATTGTGGCAAATGCCGAGCTCGCTCGCGGCGAATTGCTGTGCAAGAATGCTGAATCTGTGTTCAAAGTCGCGCTCCCGACAACATTTTCCGCGCAGTTCGCCTGACCCTTCGACACGGTCAGGACAAGGCGCAGGGCGAACGGCATGGCGGCTCAGCGTTTCGGCACGGTGAACAAAAAGCGCGTCCCCCGGCCAGGCGTGCTTTCGACCCATATCCTCCCGCCGTTTTTTTCCACTAATTCTTTGCACAGCACCAACCCCAATCCTGTTCCGGTTTCGCCGCTCGTTCCTGCGCTTGTATATTGCACGTCGATGCGAAACAGTTTCTCGAAATCTGCTTGCGGAATGCCGACGCCCGTGTCAGCAACCATGATTTCAAGTTCCTGTCCGGCATCGCGGGCAGAGAGGCGAATGCTGCCGCCGTTCGGCGTGAATTTCAGCGCATTTGATACCAAATTACGCAAGACGGTGTGAAGCATGCTTTCATCCGCGAAGACAATGGTGTTGGCGGTGATGTCATGTGCGAGCGCGATGTGCTTTTGCTCGGCGTTCTGGCTGAAGAGATCGAGAATTTCGTCAATCATGTCAGACAGTTCGAAGCTCTCCGGCTGATATTCCAATGCGCCGCGCTGGATGCGCGCCCAGGTCAACAGATTCTCCAAGAGGATATGCAGGCGTTTGGCGGATGTCCGTAGTTTCTCGATCCGCTGTTTCGTTTCTTCTATGCTATAGTGTTCGACGTGAGCGGCTAAGAGTTCCGCAAACCCCAACAGCGTGTTGAGCGGGCTTCTGAGATCGTGGGAAATAATCGAGAAAAATTTGTCTTTGCTGGCATTTGCTTCGCGCAATTCGGCTTCGGCGCGGGTGCGCTCCGCAATTTCTTGCTGCGCGGTGGTGTAGAGGCGGGCATTCTCAATCGCAATGGCGGCGGAGGCGGCAATGGGTTCGATAAATTGCAGGTCTTCTCTGGTAAAACGTCCTTCTCGCGGGTCCACCAGATTCAAGACGCCGATGACCTCGCTTTTGGCTTTTAAGGGGACGCTGAGCATCGAGCGGGCAGGAGCGTTGTTTTGTGAACCGACCGTTTTATGGTGGCGCGGGTCTTCCAGAATATTGGCGCTGACGACGCTCTCGCCATGTTCCGCGACCCAGCCGGTGATGCCGCCGCCAACCGGCAAGCGGACGCCGCGCAATTGCTCGCGTCCCGGCCCGAAAATTTCGCTGCATTCCAATTCGCGGCGATCCGGTGTCAGCAGCCAGATTGAGGCGGATACCGCCTGTAACAGCAAGAGCACTTCTTGCAGCACGGTGGCAAGCACATCGGGCAATTCCAGCGACGAGCCGAGCATCTGCCCGATATGGTTGAGCAGCCCTAATTCGCTATTCCGCTTCCGTAACACATCTTCCGCTTGCTTGCGCTCATGAATTTCTTGTTGAAGCCGGGAATTTTGCGCTTGAAGCTGGCGCTGGGCTTCTCGGAGCGCTAATTGTGTTTTGACGCGCAGCACGACTTCTTCCTGCTGGAACGGTTTCGTGATATAGTCCACTCCGCCAAGCGAAAATGCCTTGGTTTTTTCGCTAATATCGGTCAACGCCGAAAGAAAGATTACTGGAATCTCGCTGGTTTGCTCGTCGGCCTTCAATTGGCGGCAGACGTCATAGCCATCCATGCAAGGCATCATGATGTCCAATAAAATCAGATCAGGCGGAAAGCCTTTCACGGCAGGCATGACCATGCGCCCATCTGTCAGCAACCGCAGGCGATAACCGTAATGTTGCAGAATGGCGGCTAATAAATGCAAATTTTCGGGCTTGTCATCGACGATGAGAATATTGGGCGAGGCCCCATTCGAAAGCGATTTGTTCATCGTGCGCTCCTGAAAACGGATTTCGTGGTAAATAATTGCAGAGTCCTGCCTTTTGCTATCGATAACGCGCTTGCAAACAAATGTTGTCAAGTGAATTGATACGGATACTCCCTTTGTTCAGGCATAACTTGCGATGCAGCCGTCAGCATACGCTTCATATTCGGCCAGAAGGCGCTCTTCTGCGCTATGATGCGCGTGTAAAAACGTTTTCAGAATGCGTTCTCCGCGTTCCCAGCTATCGCGTTCGAAGGCCGCCTTTTCCGCGCCATTGTCCGCCTGAAGCGCCGCCTCAAAATCGGCGACCGTTCCGTCGCGCAGGCACTCTTGAAATTGGAGATAATGCCCGATTTCATGGAACAACAAAAAGAGCGGTGGCGCGAAATCTTCGGCGTCAGGCTGATAAAAGACGACAATGGCATGCAGGTCGGATGAGGGCGGATAATAATACGCGACCGCCGCTTGAATCGGCACAAGCTGGATGGCGACATCGGGAAAGGCATCCCAGCAGAGGAACGCTTTGGCCTGATTGAGCAAGTGTTTCGAAATCATCAATCCCACTGGCGAAGACCTTACAGGTTTTCGAAACCTGTGAGGTCTGGCCTCCTTTACTTCTGTTTTGTCGTTCTTTTTGCTTGACACGTTTGTTCGATGCAAGAATTTTTTTCAAGAACACGATTTTATGGAGGGAATGACACTATGCCAACGAACGTGCTGGAATTTGCGAGACGCCTCGAACGCGAACCAGACTTGCGAGAGCATTGGGCGGCGCTGTTCGACGCTGCCGAGGAAAAGATACCGCCGCGCCGCCTGTCTTATGACGAATTTTTAGAATGGGCGGATGAAGATACGCTCGCAGAATGGGAACATGGAGAAGTCATTATGAGTTCGCCTGCATCATTTTTACATCAAGATATTGCCGGATTTCTGGCCTTAATTTTGAGAGTCTATGTCAATACTTACGAACTCGGCGCGATTATCCTTCCGCCGTTTCAAATGAAATTGCGCGATACCGGGCGCGAACCGGATTTGTTATTTGTCACGCAGGAACACGCCGACCGCCTGCATCCAACCTATTTAGATGGCGCGGCGGATGTCGTGGTGGAGATCATCTCGCCGGAAAGCCAGATCAGAGATCGCGGCGCAAAGTTTATTGAATATGAAGAGGCAGGCATTCCCGAATATTGGCTGATCGACCCGATCCGGCGCTGGGTGGAATGTTATCAACTCGGCGACGAACAGCGCTATCTCGCGGCGTTCGCCGGAAGTTCCGGCCTGTATCGCTCGGCGCAGATTCGCGATTTCTGGCTGCGCATCGAATGGCTCTGGCAGACGCCGACCCTGCGCCTGATGGACGTGATGCGCGAATTGGAATTGATTTGAGGTTTACAAGAAGCGATTCGACTCGTCATGGAAGCCAATAAAATACTTGCTGAAAAGTAATAATAAAATATAATGTTATCGCGAACAACAACGAATCGAAGAAAGGAACGAATTCGTTTTTTTCTCATATTCGTTGTTGTTTTCGCCAATCGAACAGGGTTGTCAGACACCTTTAAGGTGTCTGACAACTGTGATCCCATTCAATATTCACGAGGAGATTATGGAGCAAAATTATTCGTTTTCCGAGATTGAAGCAAAGTGGCAGACACGCTGGAACGAACAGCAATTATATAAAGTCGCGGCGAATCCCGACAAGCCGAAACTCTACATTTTAGAGATGTTTCCGTATCCGTCCGGCAAAATTCACATGGGGCATGTGCGGAATTATTCCATCGGCGACGTGGTGGCGCGGTTCAAAATGATGCAGGGCTTTAACGTGCTGCATCCGATGGGCTGGGATTCCTTCGGGCTTCCGGCGGAAAACGCCGCGATCAAGCACAAGCAGCATCCGGCACAATGGACGCGCAACAATATTGCCTACATGAAAAACCAGTTGAAACAGCTTGGTTTCAGCTACGACTGGGATCGCGAAGTCGCGACCTGCGACCGCCTCTATTACAAATGGCAGCAATGGCTCTTTCTGAAAATGTACGAAAAAGGGCTGCTCTACAAGAAAAAATCCATCGTGAACTGGTGCGACGAGTGCAACACGTCGCTCGCGAACGAGCAGATCGAAGGGGATAAATGCTGGCGCGGGCATACCTCCATCGGGCAGCGCGAATTGGAACAATGGCATATACGCATTACCGACTACGCCGACGAACTGCTCGCCTATTGCGATTCATTGGAAAAAGGCTGGCCGGAGCGTGTCTTGACGATGCAGCGCAACTGGATCGGCAAAAGCTACGGCACGTCCGTCTTGTTCCCATTAGCCGACGGCAGCGGCAATCTCGAAATTTTCACGACGCGGCCTGACACGCTCTTCGGCGCGACGTTCATGGTCTTAGCGCCGGAACATCCGATGGCGCGAAGCCTCTGCGCTGGCACGCCGCAGGAATCAGCGGTGCTGGAATTCGTCAACAAAGTCGGCTTGCAGGAAAAAGCGGTGCGCACGGACGACGCGACCGAAAAAGAAGGCGTCTTCACCGGTAAATACGCGATCAATCCGCTGACGAACGAACAGATTCCGATCTGGATTGCGAACTTCGTCTTGATGGAATACGGCACGGGCGCGATTATGTCCGTCCCGACGCACGACCAGCGGGATTTCGATTTTGCGAAAAAATACGGCTTGCCGCTGCGCGTCGTGATTCAGCCGAAAGGCGAAACGCTGTCGGTAGAGAACATGACCGCCGCGTTCGCCGAGGATGGCTTTTTGGTCAATTCCGGTCAGTTCAACGGCCTGCCGAACCGCGACGCGATTCAGAAAATCACCGAATTTTTGGCGCAGCAGGGCATCGGCAAAGCGACTGTGAATTACCGCCTGCGTGATTGGGGCATTTCGCGCCAGCGCTACTGGGGCAACCCGATTCCGATGATTTATTGCGACGCTTGCGGCGTCGTGCCTGTGCCGGAAAAAGATTTGCCGGTCGTGCTGCCGGAAGACTTTGAATTTTCGTCGCACGCGGGCAATCCGCTGACCAAAATGCCGGAATTTTTCAATGTTCCCTGTCCGAAATGCGGCAAACCGGCGCGGCGCGAAACCGACACGATGGATACGTTCGTGGATTCGTCGTGGTACTACATGCGCTACACCTGCCCGGATTACGACGGCGGGCCGCTCCACCCGGAATCGGTCAACTACTGGATGACGGTGGATCAGTATATCGGCGGCATCGAACACGCAATTTTGCATCTGCTTTATTCGCGTTTTTTCACGAAAGTTCTGCGGGATTTGGGATTGGTAAAATTCGATGAACCGTTCAGCAATTTATTGACGCAGGGCATGGTGGTTGCGCCGACATTTTATCGCGATCTTCCCGGTGACAAGAAAGAGTGGATCAATCAGGCTGACATTGACATCGCCACCGACGAGCGCGGCGTTCCGGTCAGCGCAACGCTGAAAGCCGATGGCTTGCCAGTCATCATTGGCGCGACGGAAAAAATGTCGAAATCGAAGAATAACGGCGTTGATCCGCAAAGCCAGATCGACAAATTCGGCGCAGACGCGACGCGCCTCTTCATCTTGTTCGCTGCGCCGCCGGAAAAAGATTTGAACTGGAACGATCAGGCCGCCGAAGGGAGTTTCCGCTTCGTGACGCGCTTATGGCGGCTGGTGTATGCGACGCTGCCGGATATTCAGGGCGTGCAGGTCGGCCAGATCGATCACGCCGCGCTGCCAAAAACCGCCAGAGATTTGCGCCGCAAGACGCATTCCACGATCAAAAAAGTGACCGAAGATTTGGATGGACGTTTCCATTTCAACACGGCGATCAGCGCGGTGATGGAATTGCTGAACGAAATTAACGGCTTCGCTCTGCCTGAATCTGGCGCGGATCGCGACATCGCGGCGCGAGTGCTGCGCGAAGCGGTTGAGGCGATGGTCTTCCTGATGTCGCCGTTCACGCCGCATGTCTGCGAAGAACTGTGGGAAATTTTAGGCCATGCGCAGAGCATTTTCACGGAGAAATGGATCGGCTTCGACGCCGAGGCCGCGAAAGCCGAGGAAATCCTGATTGTCGTGCAGGTCAACGGCAAAGTCCGCAGCAAGCTGACGGTCGCGGCGGACGCCACTGAAGAGCAAATTCGACAGGGCGCATTGGCCGACGAGCGCGTTGTCGCCTTCATGGAAGGCAAAGCGCCGAAAAAGGTCATCGTCGTGCCGGGTAAACTCATCAATATCGTTATTTAACATTTGTAGAGACGCACGGTCGTGCGTCTCTACATCTTTTTAGGTTATCGAATGAAACGATTATTTTATGCGGTTCTGCTGCTGGTCACGATGACCGGTTGCGGCTATACGCTCGTCGGACAGGGCAACCTGCCGGAGCATATCAAGATGATTGCGATTCCTGTGTTCGAAAATACGACGCTGGAAGAGGGGATCGAGCAAGAAATAACGAGCGCCGTCGTGCAAGAGTTTGTGCGCGGCGGCAAGGTGAAGTTAGTGTCGGAAGATAAAGCCGATGCCGTGTTGACGGGAAAAATTACCGCGTACAAAACCGAGGGTGTGCAATATCAAAATGTTGATGATAAAACGGAAGTCACCACCTATAAACTGACAGTGACGGTCGTTGTCGAACTGAAAGACTTAGTGAACGACACGGTGTTATGGAAGAATGACGGATTATCGGAAGATGAGGACTATGAGGGCGGCCCGCTTATTGGAGCAACCGAAGAAAAAGATAATGAAAGCAAAGCGCTTTCGACCATTTCGAAAGACCTCGCTGGAAAGATTCGAACGCTCTCGACCGAAGGGTTTTGATTTTCGCAATATTTAACCACGAAACACACAAAATACACGAAAACTACAACGAATTAAAGAAAGGAACGAATCAAAAATTCGTTTCTTTCTTTAATTCGTTGTAGTTTTTGTGTGCCAGAGTTATGTGTTATTTTTTCGTGTATTTCGCGTGTTTCGTGGTATAATGCATGGCCGGAAAAAACGATAACATCAATTACAACGAATTTGTGCGGCAGGTGGAAAAAGGGCAGATCAAACCGCTCTATGTTTTTCAGGGGCAGGAAACCTTTTTGATGGAGGAAGGGCTTGAACTGCTGAAAAAGACGCTGATCGCCGATTCCGCCGCCGATTTCAATTTCAACAAATTTTCCGCCGCGGACGCCAATATCGGCGATTTGCTGGATCAGGCGCAGACGATGCCGTTTCTCAGCAAGTGGCGGCTGATTATTTTGACCGACGCGCACGACCTCTCTACCTCCGCGCACAAGCTGATGCTCCCCTATTTGACGAATCCGAACATTTCGACCTGTTTAGTCATGACCGCGACGAAACTCGACAGCCGCACCAAGTTCGCGCAGGCGCTCGCCGAACATGGCGAAATCGTGCAGTTCTGGAAATTGTTCGAGCGCGACCTGCCGGGCTGGATAATCAACCGGGCGAAGCGTTACGGCTACGCCATGTCGCAGCAGACGGCGCTTTATTTGTTCGAGATTGTCGGCAATGAACTGCGGCAGTTGGACAACGAGATCAAAAAAATGATCGCCTACACGACGACCAAAGAGATTACAATTGCGGTCGCGCAGCAGGTGGTCGGCGACGTGCGGGAACGCGACGTGTTCGAGTTGGTGGACGCTATCGGCGCGGGCAACGTGATTCAGGCGTTGAAAATCCTGCGTCAACTCTTGATTGAAGGGGAAGAACCGCTGAAACTTCTTGCGATGATTACGCGCCAGATTCGGCTGCTCTGGAAAACAAAAGCGTTTGTCAATGAGCAAAAATCAATGTCCGCGCAGCAGCTTGCCGGGAAAATCAGCGTGATGCCGCGTTCAGCGGAAACGCTGCTGCAACAAGCGCCGCGCTTTTCGCAGCAAAAGCTTAAATTTGCGCTGAAACGAATCTGCGCGGTAGATCGCGCCCT
>CAZMEO010000100.1:0-4264 GCA_964565315.1 uncultured Candidatus Moduliflexus sp.
AATGTCAACGGGCGTTTTTCGGTCGTGCTGATGAATGTGAGCGCGAACATAAATTCGTTCCAGGCCGCGATAAAGGTATAAATCACGACCGTCACGACGCCCGGCATAGCGATGGGGAGCGTGATGCGCGTCATGATTTGAAACCGGCTGCATCCGTCAATCATGGCGGCTTCTTCGATTTCTTTCGGGATCGTGTCGAAATAGCCGTTCATCATCCAGGTCGAAAACGCCAGCGTAAAGACCGCGTTGACGATGACGAGCGAACTCAACTTATCAATCAGATGCAGCAGCACCATGATTTTATAGAGCGCGATCACCACGATAATCGGCGAAAACATCTGCACGACCAACAACATGAACAAGAGAATTTTCCGCCCTGGAAAGCGCAGCCGCGCAAAGGCGTAGGCTGCCGGGATGCAGAAGACCATCGTCACCAACGTCGCACCGGAGGCGACATACAGGCTGTTCAGAAAATACTGCGCCATCGGGTATTTCTCCCAGAGATGCGAGAAATTTTCCCACGCCAATCGTTTCGGAATCCAATACGTCGGATTCATATAAACCTCTTTCAGGTCTTTCAGGGAGGTCGAAATCGCGACGAAAAACGGAAAAAGCAGCGCTAAGGTAATCGCTGTAATCGCCACATAGACAAATATTTGAAATGAGAGGCTTCGTTTCATACATCTTCACTCCTGAAATAATATCTGGCGTAGAGCAAGCTGACGACGAGCAAAATCGCAAATGTCACAATCGCCATCACCGACGCCGGGCCGAATTTCAAATATTGGAATCCATATTTATAAATATAGGTAATTAAAATATCGGTGCGATCCATCGGGCCGCCTTTGGTCAGAATATAGATGACGTTAAAATCGTTGAACGTCCAGAGCGACGACAGCAGCGTGGCAATCATCAGCACACGCTTCAGCATCGGCAGCGTGATTGCCCAGAAGCAGCGCCAGCCCGACGCGCCGTCTATCGTGGCGGATTCGTACATGTCTTCAGGAATGGATTGCAAACCCGCTAAAAAAACCATCGCCATAAACGGCAGGCCGCACCAGATGTCCACGTACATATTGGCGAAAAAGGCGGTGCGCGGATAGGCCAGCCAGAACGGCGGCGAGTTCCATAACCCCGTCGCTTTGAGCGTGTGATTCAGCAAGCCGAATTCGCTGTTGAACGTCCATTGCCAGAGCATCGCGCTGATTGGCACGGATGACGCCCAGGGGATGATAACCAGTGTTCGATAGATATGATGTCCTTTGAATTTGACGTTCAGCAAGAGCGCGATAATCAGGCCAATCGCTGTTTTAAACCCGACGGCTAAGACTGTCCAGATAATCGAACGGAACGTGACCGTCCAAAACGCTTTATTTCCAAATAATTGCGAAAAATTTTGAAAACCGATAAAACTGGTAATCTGGCCTAACTTATTCGTTTTATAAAATGCCATGAGAAAGACGTAGCCGATAGGATAGAGCATAAAGACCAGCAGCAGCGCAAACGCCGGGGCAATAAGCAGATAGGCCAATTTTGATTCTGTCGTCCAGAAGGCTGAACGCTGACGTTGAGGAGTGAGTGTCTGTTCCATGTCAAAATTCCGAATAACGCAAAAGGCGCGAAAGCCGCAAGCGACGCAAACATCAGGCCATCCTTACCGTTTGCGTCTTTGGCGTCTCTTGCGCCTTTTGCGTTGAGTATTTGGTCTTATTGTATGCCGCGAATTTCGTCAATCTGCGCCGCCGCTTCATCTAATGCGGTTTTCGCATCTTTTTCTTTCAGCAGCACGGAGGTTTGCGCATTCCAAATCACATCGGAAATCTCAGGCCATTCCATCACGAGCGGCCAGGGTTTTGCGCCGTCCATCGCCTGAATCATCGTCTGATAGGTCGGATCCTGGAAGGCCGCATTCGTGCCCAGCGATTTCGTGACCGGCGGGAAACCAGCCAGTTGATCAAATTTCAAGCGCCATTCGTCCTGAAACAAGAATTCTAAGAATTTTGCGGCAGCCGCTTTATCTTTCGACGCCTTGAACATGACGATGGAATCGGTCACGTACAGCGACGCGCGTGGTTTGCCTTCGAAATGCAGGCTCGGCGCAGGCGCCCACCCAAATTGCACATCGCGCTGTTTCAGCATCGCGCCGGTAAAGCCGCCGCTCTGCATCAGTCCCAATTTCCCGGAGACCATCAAATCCTGAACGTCAGCACGGATATCGGCTAAAAACGACGGCTGCGTCACTTTCTCTTCGTTCGCGAGTTTATTGATGAACTCTAACGCCTGGACGCCCGCTTCGTTATTGATAATGCATTTGCCGTAGCTGCCGTCTGCTTCTGTGGCGAAGAAATCGCCGCCATTGCCATACAGATAATAGACGAAATCGGTCAATTCCGTATGTTTTTTACCGACAAGGCCGATGCCGTACACATCAGCGCTTTGATATTTTTTCGCCATTGCCAGCGCTTCTTCGTAGGTCTCAGGCGCTTTGTCCATCAAATCCGTCCGGTAGAAAATCAAGCGCGGCCCAATCGCCATCGGCAAGCCATACAGGGTGTTGTTAATTTTTCCTTCCATAATGGCCGGAGGAATGTTCTCGATCAGGGCTTTACTCAGATGTTGTTCGATTGGCTCGATCACATCCATGTCCATGAACTCTAAAATCCAGCGTGTTCCGATGACGGACAGATCCGGCGCCTGCCCGCCGCCTAACGATGCGATCAGCTTATCATGCAGGGCATCCCAGTTAATCGAAACAATTTTGACTTCAACATCGGTATTGGCTTTATTGAAGGCGTCTTGCAGCGCGTTGGTGTATTCCTGCGTCACGCCGTCATATTCTGCCCAAAAAACCGTTACAGTTGATTTGGCATAGGCAAAGGAACTCAACATGGCAAGCGCTAAAACGAGACATACGATTCCAAACTTTTTCATACGTGTTTCCTCCACTTGAGTTGTGAAATGAGTGTGTTGTGAGACAAACCTTCTCTCTTCTTTCGTTGATGAACACTGACCAAATGTTTCCTCGCGTGACACCACCTCCTGTTTCATGTAAGTCGAAACGATATTTCGACTTCCTGTTTGAGCAGTTGCCAGCAATACCATTGCATGCGGGGAAGGTGAAATGGCCCTTTCCAAGTATTGCCTTTGAGTTGCGTGGATACCGTGCCATCCCGGTGCAGATAGCCGAACCATTCTCCGAATTCCGGATCGGGGAAATGGGTGTATGCCCAGTCGTGCGCCAATTTGTGCCAGTCGCGATATTTGGGATCGCCAGTCATCAGATAAGCTAAAAGCGTTGCGATAATCGCTTCGTTATGCGGCCACCAGAACTTCATATCATGCCAGTATTCGGCGCTCGGCAGCCCTTTGACATCGCGATAGTAGAACAGCCCGCCGAATTCTTCATCCCAGCCAAGCCGCCACGACCAATCGAGCATCGTGCAGCCCAATCGCATCAGACGTGGATCGTTGCCGCGATATTTCGCTTCGCGCAGGATAAACCAGGCGGCCTCAATCGCATGCCCTGGGCAGACCATCCGCCCGTCGAAGTCGTCATAAAATTCGCCTTGCGTCCCGACCGTTTCCAGCACGGCCTCGAATTCCGGTTTCATGAAATCGCGTTCGATCTCGTCAATCGAGCGTTGAATCCATTCGTCGCAGAGCGGATCGCGCGTCGCGTCCCACAGCGTCTGCGCCACGACAATCAGAATCATCGGGAGCGCCAGCCCTTTCAGCGGGCGCGTCTGCGGATTGACTTTCGGTTCGAGCAGTCCCGGCGTGGTAGTATAGCGGAGCATCAGGCGAAACAGGTCGCCCGCTTGCCGCGCCGCCTCATCGTCTTTTGCGGCTTTCGCATAGGCGGCGAGCGCCATGACAGCGAACGCTTCGGAGAAAAGATAGCGGCGTTTGCGCAGCGGGCGGCCATCCTGCGTCACGATAAACAACATGCGGCCATCGGCGTCGAACCCATAGCGGCGAATGAAGTCCAGCCCGTGCTGCGCCAATTCCAGCCATTCCGCCTTCGGTTCGACCGTCTGATAGAGCGTGGAGAGCAGCCAGACAAAACGACCATGCAGCCACAAAAATTTGTCGGTGCTTACGCGCGTGCCGTTGCGGTCTAACGCAAAACAAAAGCCGCCATGTTCGCGATCAACGCTGTGTTCCATCCAAAACGGGAGCGTATCTTGAAGCAGCCCGTCGCGATAGGTCGCGAGAAGCGTTTGGCGATTATTCAATTCAACATTCATTTTTTATAGAGTGCCAA
>CAZMEO010000100.1:4364-9163 GCA_964565315.1 uncultured Candidatus Moduliflexus sp.
GCGCAGTTGTTCCACGCACAAGCAGTTTTGGCAGAATCGTGATGCGTTGATTCGCCTCTCCGCGCAACAACCCTAATAGCGTCTGAAAAATTTTTTCGCCAAAACTGCGTTTCGGTTGTTCGACCGTCGTCAGCGGCGGATTCAGGTAGGCGGCGAATTCGAGATCGTCGAACCCGATAATAGAGACCTCCATCGGAATATTCACGCCGTGCTGCTGCAATTTAGTCATAATCGGCAGGGCGAGATAGTCAGACGTGCAGATCACTGCCGTCACGTCGCCCTGGCGGATGTCGTCAATTTTGAAGTTTTCAAGCACTTCGGCGCTGGAATAGGAATCGCAGTAAATTCGCGTTTTTAAAGTAATGTCGTATTCATTCGCGATCTTTTTGATGTCTTCGATGCGCTTCATTTCGGCTTCATGATCAGAAAGCGCTAAAAGGAAATGGCGATGGCCTAAATGATAGAGATGCTCGAAGGACGACTTCAGGCCGTAATAGCCGTCAATGCAGATGAGGTTGGCATCAGAGGGAATATTGGTTGAGTTGACGAACAGGACGGGAATTTGATTGCCGGCAAAACGTTCCAGAATATCCAGCGAGAAATGATTCTCAAAGATGATAATCCCCTCAACACGATACGAGATGATTGTCTCCAATTTGCTTTCCAAATCGGCATCCTGAAACAGATAGAGCAACATGCTGTAATCGTGCTGAATGGCGAGGCTTTCGATTCCCTGAATGAATTGATTATAAAAGGAAGACGCGATTTGCGGCAGAAAGACGGCGATCAGTTGACTTTTTTTCGTGGTCATTGACCGCGCCGCAAGACTTGGAATATAGCCCAGTTCTTTGGCGATATTTCTGATATTTTCGGCGGTGCTTTCGTTGACTGAGCCTTTTCCACTCAACGCTTTCGAGACGGTTTGATAACTCACTCCAGCTTTCTGCGCAATGTCCTTGATCGTCACTTTCATAATTCCGAACCTTTCTTTTCCGCAACACGTGTTCGCCATAATTTCTAAATACATTATCAGCAATAAAAGCGAACGTTCTTCTTGTCAAGTAAAAAATATTCATAAAATAAAGACACACGTTATCTGTATATTATTAGAAAAAATTTTAAAACATCGTTTTTTCATAACACATTGATTATAAAAAACCTACTTGTTTAGTAAAATCATTTTTAAAAGTCGCATAATGAAAGCTTGACAGAAAAATATCTACATTTTTTTATAATACATTATATCATAAGCTCTCTTAATCACGCGAATTAATAAAGCGAACGCTCTCCTTATTATCTAACCAAAACAGCAACGACTACGAAAACGGAACAAATCAGGGGATGCCCCCGAATTCGTTCCGTTCTTTCATTCGTTGTTGTTTGAGTTGACACTAAGCATGGAGGACAATGATGCGAAAAATCAGTAAAGTCGCCAGCGAATGGTGGGATTATACGACGCTGGACGACGAAATTCTACGAGATGCGGCGGCGCTCACCGCCGATCAACTGCTGCAACTCTCGCGGCCAGGTTTTACGATTCGCGCCTATGACACGTTAGAGGCGTTTTACGTGGCGGAAGCGCTGGAATATGTCGCGGCATGGCAGCAGGCGACCGACAGCGAGCCTGCCGGAATCTGCGGGCCAATCGGCCCGACGGAGCAGTTGCCGTTAGTCGCGCAGATCGTCAACGATCTGGAAATTGATGTCAGAAACGGCCATTTCTGGGGCATGGATGAATGGGTTGTTGACGGAAAAGACGTGCCGATCACGCATCCGCTCAGTTTTGCAAAGGCCGACCTTGATTTATGTTTTCGCCGCATCAATCCGAAACTCCGCATGCCGGACGACCATTTACATTTTCTGCGTCACGACAATATCGCCGAATACACGCAATCATATAGCGCGATCCGCTGCGTGGTGATGCAAGGCGGACAGGGAGAAGTCAAACACTGGGCGTTTAACGATCCGCCGAAACGCGCAGGCGCGTATAAGGATCAGCCGCCATCGCCGCAGGAATACCGCAAATTAAGCGCCCGCGTGCTTGATCTGCATCCGATGACGCTGATTCAGAACGCCCGCACTTCTGGCGGCGGCGTAGTTTCGATGGTTCCGTCGCAAGCGCTGACCGTCGGGCCGGTGGAAACCTGGAAATCAGAAACGGTGTCCATCTGGCACGCGGGCAAGCATGATAATCCGTTCGGGCTGCGACTGACGACGCTGATGATTGCGAAAAAAATCGCCGACAGCGCCGTGCCGATGTCTCTGTTGGCAGATCATCCGAATGTCCGGTTTAATTTTTACCGCCCCGGCATCGGCTCATGCGACGCGGAAATGCATTAATCAAAAGATTTACCACGAAACACACGAAAGGAAATACGAGATGTGGAATATTTTCTGATAAAATGCGCTTTAATTTTCGTGTATTTCGTGTGTTTCGTGGTTTTAGTGAAATCATTAGAAGAGGACGATTATGACACAACGAGTCTTTGCGCTGGGCTGTCATCCCGATGACATCGAATTCATGATGGGCGGGACGCTCTGGTTATTAAAACAGGCGGGCTGCGAATTGCACTACATGACGCTGGCGAACGGCAATTGCGGGACGATGGAATTACGCGCCGAAGAGATCGCCCGCATTCGCCGCGTGGAAGCGCAGAATGCCGCTGCCCTGCTTGGTGCGGCATATTACGAAAGTCTGACGAATGACGCGGAGGTCTTTTTCACGCCAGACCTGATCAAACGGGTCACGGCGGTGATTCGGCGCATTCAGCCAGACATCCTGCTGCTGCCGTCGCCGGAAGATTATATGGAGGATCACAGCAATACGGCTCGCGTGGGCGCAACCGCCGCCTTTTACCGGGGAATGCCGAATTATGAATCCATCCCGCCAGAGCCGCCCGTTCAGCGCGATATTGTGGTGTATCACGCCCTGCCGTATGGCCTGAGCGACGGGATGCGGCGGCGGATTCAGCCAGATTTTTTCGTGGATGTCTCGTCGGTCATTGATGACAAAGAACGGATGCTCGCCTGCCATGTCAGTCAAAAACAATGGCTGGACGTCAGCCAGGGGCTTAACGCCTATTTATTCACGATGCGCCAGATGACGGAAGAAGTCGGGCGCATGTCCGGGAAATTCCGCTACGCCGAAGGCTGGCGGCGTCATTCCCATCTCGGTTATTCGCGACAGGAACTTGATCCATTGCAGGACATGTTGCAGGTGTATTGTTGTTATGTGCCTTAACAGAAGATGTGGCATAGCTGTCAGACACTTTCAAAGTGTCTGACAGCTTTTCGTGTTCGATAATCCAAATATATTTTAGGAGAATAATTATGAAAAAAGGGATTAATTACTGGGCGTTTACGCCTGAGGCAGACGGGTCGCCGAAGAACCCGCTTGCGGCCATGCAGTATGCGAAAAAGCTTGGATACGACAATTTTGAACTCACGTTTGAGCCGCACGGTTTGATTTCGCTCGATACAACGCAAAAAGACGCTGATAACGTCCGCAATCAGGCCGAGATCATTGGAATTTCGCTGGACACATTGGCGTCGGGTTTGGCGTGGGGCACGTCGCCGACGCATCCTGATCCTGCGGTTCGAGAACGCGCCGCACAGAATAGCGTCAAAATGCTTGAAGTCGCTTCATGGCTCGGCGCAAAAACCATTCTTTATCTTCCCGGCATGGTGTCGGCGGTTTTCATTCCCGATTTCGTGCCGCAGCGCTATGATCTCGTTGAAAAATGGGCGAAAGAGGCGATTCAGCGCATCCTGCCGACTGCCGAAAAATTGGGCGTAAAAATCGGCATCGAAAACGTCTGGAATCGCTTTTTGCTCAGCCCGGCGGAGATGAAGGCGTTTATTGATTCGTTCAATTCCCCGTTCGTCGGCTCGTATTTTGATGTCGGCAACGTCATGCTGTACGGCCATCCGGAACATTGGATCGAAATGCTCGGAGAGCGCATTTTCGCCGTGCATCTCAAAGATTTCAGGGTGAATGTCGGCAATCTTGACGGCTTCGTTGATCTGCTCTCCGGCGACGTGAATTATCCGCACGTTATGCAAACCTTCAAAGCGATTGGCTATAACGGCACATTTACCGCCGAAATCGTCCCCGGAAAAGCCGGTTGCGTCGAAAAAGCGCTGGCGGCCTTAAAAATCATTGAAACCATGTAAGGAGTTGTGAAGATGCAACAACCAGACCTCACAGGTTTTCAAAACCTGTGAGGTCTGCGTTTGTGGCGATTCATTGAAAAATTTATGGTGCGTGTTGCGGTTGTTGGCATTGGTTTTATGGGGAAAACCCATCTTGGAATTTACAGTCAGCTTGAGCATGCCGAAATTGCGGCGATGTGCGATATTCGCCCGGAGGCGCTGAATATCACCAGCCTTGACGCGGGCGGAAACATCAAATCGACCGCCGGGCAGATTGATTTTAACACGATTCGAAAATTTACCGACTATGACGCCATGCTGAAGGCGGGCGGTTTTGAGGTCGTGGATATTTGCCTGCCGACCTATCTGCATGTCGAATTTGCCGTTAAAGCGCTTGACGCCGGGTATCATGTCTTCTGCGAAAAGCCGCTGGCGCTCGATGTGAACGGCACGGAGACGGTGCTGAAAAAAGTGCGGGAAACCGGAAAGCTCTTTACGGTCGGCCAATGCCTGCGCTTCTGGCCTGCATACGCGGAAATCAAAAAATTGATAGACAGCGGTCAATACGGGAACATCAAATATGCCGAATTTGCCCGCTTTTCGGTCACGCCGACCTGGTGCTGGAATCAATGGCTGCTTGATGGCCG
>CAZMEO010000100.1:9263-10976 GCA_964565315.1 uncultured Candidatus Moduliflexus sp.
ACGCCTGAATCCGCCGCCGAATCGGTCAATATCTGCCGCGAAGAAATTCGTTCCGTCACGGAAAATCGAGAAATCACCCTTTAATCTGTTTGAGCGCTGCCGCGTGAACAAGCCCTGACAGGGTTTTAAACCCTGTCAGGGCTGTTGCGGAGCATACGATCATGGCGCGTATAGCGATTGTAGGCATGGGATTTATGGGAAAAACCCATCTTGGGATGTATCAGCGCTTTCCCAACGCGGAAGTCGTCGCGCTCTGCGATGACAACATTCATGCGCTGAACATCACGAATTTAAACGCCGGAGGCAATATTCAGGCGGTGTCCGGCGAGATTGACCTCAGCGGCGTGAGGAAATACACCGATTACGACGCGATGCTGAACGAGGGCGGATTCGACGCGGTGGATATTTGTCTGCCGACCTATTTGCATCGTAATCATGCGATCAACGCCATGCGTTCGGGCTATCACGTCTTTTGCGAAAAGCCGATGGCGCTGACGCTCGAAGAGGCGCAGGCGATGACGCAGGCGGCGCGCGAAACCGGCCACATCCTGCATATCGGCCAATGTCTGCGCTACTGGCCGGCATACGCGGAAATTAAAACGCTGATTGATCGGCAGACATACGGCGCGGTGAAATACGCCGAATTCGCCCGATTTTCGATTCCGCCGGTCTGGGGCTGGGATAACTGGCTGATGGATGAGCGGCGTTCCGGCGACGCCGCGCTGGAATTGCACATCCACGACGCCGATATGGTGATGTATCTGTTCGGAGCGCCGCAACGCCTGCGCTCGGTTGGCGTCTTTTCGCCGAACGGGAGCATTTCGCACATTGCGACGGTGTATCGGTATGACGACGTCGCGGTCGCTTCTACCGGCGGCTGGCTCTGTTCCGATAGTTTCGGCTTCAACATGCGGGCGTTTTTCGTGTTAGAACGCGCCACCATCGAACTGGATTTTTCAAAGCAGCCGAATGTCATGGTCTATCCGCAGAACGAGGCCAAATACGCGCTGCCTTTGCCAGAAGGCGACGGCTATTTTCACGAATTGCAGGATTTTACGAACGAAGTCGAGCGCGGTCAGGCATCCGCCATCATTCCGCCCGAATCTGCGGCGGATTCCGTAAGGCTCTGCCTCGCCGAAATTCGCTCCACCAAAGAAGGCAGGGAAATTGAATTCGCATGATGTACACGATTCAGCGGACGCATCAGCCGCCGTGTTATCGAGGCGGATGGAATGACGCCATCTGGCAACGCGCCGACATTGCGCAGGTTGCGTCATTCCATCCGCAAAGCAGCGCGTTTCGCCCGAAAAGCGAGGTGAAGGCGCTGTATGATGACGCGAATTTGTACCTGATCTTTCGCGTGCAGGATCAATTCGTCAAAGCGAGGTACACCGCTTATCAAGACCCGGTTTATCGCGATAGCTGTGTCGAATTTTTCGTCATGCCGATGTCGCCGGAACGCGGCGCGGCGGGCTATTTCAACGTGGAAATGAACTGCCTCGGAACGATGCTGTTGTATTACATCGAAGATGCGAGGCGCACGGAGCAAGGCTTTGAAAAATTTACCAGAGTCCCGCAAGAACGCTTACGCGGCATGACCGTCTTTCATTCAATTGCCACCCCTATGGAAGAAGAATTGACCACGCCGCAAGAATGGATAGTCGAATATAATCTTCCGCTGAGCCTGTTCGAAGCGTATCTCGGCGACCTGCG
>CAZMEO010000101.1:0-7807 GCA_964565315.1 uncultured Candidatus Moduliflexus sp.
ACCAATTTCGACACGCCGTAGAGCATGCGCTGAAAATAGTCGTATTGCATCGAATTCTGCACTTCGATCAGCATCAATTCGCGGCGTTTCTTGCTTTCCACCAGCATGTCCACGCGATTATATTTATCGAATTCGCTGTCTTTATTGCCCTCGCTTTCGAGCAGATTGCGAATCTGAAGATCCTCGCCCAACAATTCGCTCAGGAAGCCTTCTAAAATGACGAAATTGGCTTTCTGTCTGAGCAGGCGTTTCATCGCCCAATCAAATCGAACTAACTGTTTCATGACTGTTTTCCTCCTTTGATGTATGTCCTGATAGCGAATTGGCGTGATTAGAAGGCCAGCGCCACCAACCATTCATCTATGGCGAACGTGCTATTAAATAAGCATTTTGTCAATGAAAAACCCTAAAAATGAGATTGCTGATAGTCGCGCTGACAGTTCACAATTTCGTGCAGGTCATCACGTTCACTATTATTTAAGCGCATGAGAAATGTTCTCGCGGCTCTGGCTTTTTTTCTTGACGCAACTCTACCAATCAGAACAAGATGTCTAACGGTTCATAAATGCGTAATTATAGGGTTTTCCGGGGACGCATGCGCGTCCTCTTGTCAATAACATCCAAGAGGAGGAATGTCCAATGAATGATATGGTGATGTATGATGAAGTCGTGATTAACGAGGTACATGCGCGTGAAATCTTAGATTCTCGCGGGAATCCGACGGTTGAAGTCGAAGTGACGCTCGATAACGGCGTGACAGGCCGCGCTGCCGTGCCATCCGGCGCGTCAACCGGCTCGCGCGAAGCGCTGGAACTGCGCGACGGCGATAAAGAACGTTTCCTCGGCAAAGGCGTGTTAAAGGCCGTACAGAACGTCAACGAAGACATCGCCGAAGAAATCATCGGCATGGATGCCCGCAATCAAGTGGCGATTGACACCGCGATGCTGGAACTTGACGGCACGGAAACCAAAGAAAAACTCGGCGCGAACGCGATTCTCGGCGTCTCATTGGCCGTTGCCAAAGCTGCTGCCGCGACCTGCGGCGTGCCGTTATACCAGTACATCGGCGGCGTGAATGCGAAGACGTTGCCTGTGCCGATGCTGAATATCATCAACGGCGGCGCTCATGCTGATAACAACGTTGATCCGCAAGAATTCATGATCATGCCGGTCGGCGCGTCGAGCTTCAAAGAAGCCTTGCGCTGGTCAGCCGAAATTTTCCACAATCTGAAAGCCGTGTTGAAACAAAAAGGCTACAGCACCGCCGTCGGCGACGAAGGCGGGTTTGCGCCGAACCTGAAATCCAACGAAGAAGCGATTGATGTCATTCTCGAAGGAATTCAACGCGCCGGCTATAAACCGGGCGAACAGATTTTTATCGCCCTTGACCCGGCTTCCAGCGAATTCTACGATGAAGACAAGAAACGTTACGTCTTCAAAAAATCCGACAAGTCCGAAAGAACGTCCGAACAGATGGTTGAGTTTTGGGCGGATTGGGTGGCGAAATACCCGATTATTTCGATTGAAGACGGCATGGCTGAAGGGGATTGGGACGGCTGGAAACTGATGACGGATCAACTTGGCTCCAAAGTGCAGCTTGTCGGCGACGACCTGTTCGTGACCAATACCAAAATTTTGAAAGAAGGCATCTCCAAAGGGATTGCGAACGCGATCCTGATCAAATTGAACCAGATCGGCTCGCTGACTGAAACGCTGGACGCTATCGAAATGGCGAAACGCGCCGGTTATACCGCGATTGTGTCGCATCGTTCCGGCGAAACCGAAGACAACACGATCTCCGACCTCGTCGTGGCGACCAACGCCGGACAGATCAAAACCGGTTCGACCTCCCGCACCGACCGTATCTGCAAATACAACCAGTTGCTCCGCATCGAAGAAGAACTCGGCGGAATCGCTCAGTTTGCAGGGATGTCAGCTTTCTACAACATTAAGAAGTAAGTCCCGCAGCAGCGTCGGCAACGACCTCAAGCGCCATGTTTCGACATGGCGCTTTTTTTGTGCCATTATCTATATCGAAGAATGCTAAAGAGAGATAACAAACAATTGACAAGAATCGGTGTTTACGCTAAATAATAATTGAGCGAATGTAATGAAGAAAATGCCTGTTTGATTGGGAGGAGAATTATGGCGTTCAGTGATTATAAGAATATCGAGCAAGTACAGACAGAGTTCAATATTGCTTATCATGAAGAACGATTTATCGAAGAACAGACTATTGAACCAGATACAAAATTTCTTGAAGAATTTGCTTTTAATCAAGCCTATTTACCCATCTACAGCACAGAAGGAGCGCGTTCGGAAGCCGTCATTTTCCCAATTCTTCGAGAGGCGTACAAACCATATTCAGAACAATACGAGTTGTGGATTCAACGGCCATTGAGCTATGATCAAAAATTATCAGGAACGCCGGATTATTTGGTATCCGGGCGTTCGCCCTTAGGCAAAACGGTGTTAACGCTGCCCATTCTCATTGTGGTCGAGGCAAAACGGAACGATTTTGATCAAGGATGGGGACAATGCCTGGCAGAATTAGTGGCGGCTCAAAAATTGAATGATCAGCCAGAACGCG
Organism: uncultured Candidatus Moduliflexus sp.; assembly: GCA_964565315.1. GTDB lineage: Bacteria > Moduliflexota > Moduliflexia > Moduliflexales > Moduliflexaceae > Moduliflexus. Next base: position 2,591 of record CAZMEO010000101.1, read on the forward strand.
CGGTGCATGGCATTGTGACCGATGGCAAGCGGTGGGAAATCGGAAAGCTTGTTCAGAATCAATTTATTCAAAATGCCTCTGGCTATACGGTGGAGCAAATTTCCTTTTTATTTGGCGCATTACACGCTATTTTCGAGTCTGCCGTCGCAGAAAAAGACGCACGAAATTTTTGAACGTCAGTCCCTTAGGCTGTTCGGTGTTTATGAAGATGATGAATTTTTATCATGAGGTGTATGCAATCGTGACGCGGATTCCCAAAGGGCGCGTCATGACCTACGGGCAGATCGCCGTGCTGCTCGGCAGGCCGACGGCGGCGCGGGCGGTGGGATATGCGTTGCACAATTTGCCACCCGGAGCGACGGTTCCCTGGCAGCGCGTGGTGAACGCGCGCGGCAAAATCAGCCCGCGCCGCGCGGGAGAGATTCTGCATGAACCGCTGGTGCAGCAGCTCTTGTTAGAAGCGGAAGGTGTCGCATTTGATGCGGAAGGGCGGCTTGATCTGCGCCAATATCTCTGGCAGCCGGAATGAATTTGCTAAAAAGCAAAAATATCGTGTTGACAGTATATCATTTCTTACCGATAGCGACTCTAATTCTACATAACATCAAAGAAAATCTCATCTTCAGCATCAGGAAAGAACAAACAGCATGAAATCGCAGCGGCTTGGATCGCGGGAAAAAAATTTTATCATCTGCGTGGATGACGAGCAATCCATCTTGAATCAATTGTCAACGCAATTGGATGAAGCGTTCGGCGATTTGTGCATGATCGAATATGCCGAAAGCGCGGAAGAAGCGCTTGGGCTGATGGAAGAGATTAAGCAAGATGGCGGTTCCACGCTGGTCGTGATTTCCGATCAGGTGATGCCCGGCATGAAGGGGGGCGAGTTTTTGGAAATCGTCAACCGGCGCTTTCCGGGCGTGCGCAAAGTCCTGCTGACTGGATACGCGGGGCTGGAATCGGCGATGTATGCCATTAATCATGCGGATTTGGATCGCTATCTCGAAAAACCCTGGGATCGACAGGAATTCCTCTCCATCGTGCAGCAATTGCTTGGCGCAACCGTCGAATCGTCGTTGTCCGAATCCGCATTTCGCATCAGAGAGGCCATTCAAAACGTGCAGATGTTCCGCGATCTCTCGTTAGACGCGGTGGACCTGATCGCTGAAAAACTCCAGCTTGTGGCGTTTCCGAAGGATGTCTTTATTTTTAAAATCAATGATCCCGGCGATTGTTTGTATATCATCAAATCCGGCGAAGTGAAGGTCGTGGCTGGCGAAGATGACACCGACGAAGTGCTGGCGTATTTAGGGCGCGGCAGTTATTTCGGCGAAATGGCGCTGCTGACCGGCGAGCCGCGTTCGGCGTCTATCGTGACGACGATGGACACCGAATTGTTCATGCTGACCAAGCAGGATTTCGATCAGTTGTTGGCGCGGCATCCGTCGATTGCCGTCACCCTGAGCCACGTGCTGAGCCAGCGTTTGCGCGATCTCAGCGTCAAACGCGCCGGGCGGCAGAATAAATTGATCTGCGTCATCAATCCGCTCGCGGACATGATGGGGCATGATATTGTCATTCACATCGCGCAGCGCCTTGTCACAGAGACGAATGGCCGGGTCGTACTGGTCGATATTGCGCCGGTCGGCGAACGAATCCGCTCAACGGGCGAAGACACGCAGGAAAGCAAAGGCGCATACTGGGTAATTCAAAACCTGGATAACATTCAGGAAGAAGAATTGGAAAAACTGCTGCCGGTGGATGAAAATGGCGTCAAATTCTTCATGCCGCCGCTGCAAAAAGAACCGCCGCTTTCGACCTATATTGTCCAACTGCTGAGCCTCTTTAAAGAATTCTATAATTTTGTCCTCATCCATGTGAAAGCGGATGCTGAATTTCACGACAACATTATGAAAGTCGTGGAACAATCCAACACCGTGCTGTATTTGCTGAAACAGCCCGAAACGCCGGAAGAAGGCGACCTGGAAACGACGATGCTGCGCGCGTTGCATCAGGAGCAGCCGAATCTGATCAAAAAAACCGAGTTGGTCGTGCTGCGAGAAACGCCGGATTCCTCATTTTCCGAGCAGCTTTCCGGCTTAGTGGATCGGACGCGGATTCATTATCTTCGGGTCGGAGACACGGCGCAGATGCTTTTCCGCTCGCCATCGGAAACCGTCGTGACGGTCAGCGAACCGGCGCCGCAAGCGCAGCGGGATGTCAGCCGGATTGCCCGTCGCCTCGGCAATGTCAGCGTGGGATTGGTGCTGGGCGGCGGCGGCGCTCGTGCTTACGCGCATCTCGGCATTTTGAAAGTGCTGGAAGAAGAACATATTCCGGTTGATTTGATTGCAGGCACAAGCATGGGCGGATTTCTCGGCGCATTGCACATTCTTGGCAAAAGCGTGGACGAAATTCTGGCGATTTCGCAGGAAGCCTGGCGGCGGCTGAATTCGCCGTTCAGTTGGACATTGCCGCGCGTGGCGTTTATCAAGGACAAACGCATTGACCGTCTCGTGCATGATATTTTTGGCGACATCCTCATTGAAGATTTGCCGCTGCCGTTCTTCTGCGTGGCGGCTGATCTCGTCTCCGGCCAGGAAGTGGTGTTAAGCAGCGGGCCGCTGTATAAAGCGATTTTGGCGACCGGGGCGCTTCCGGCCTTTTTTGCGCCGGTCTCGATTAAAAACATGTTTCTGGTAGATGGCGGCGTGGTCAATAACGTGCCTGGCGACGTGCTGAAAAAACAGGGGATTGACATGGTCATTGCCGTCGATGTAACGCCTGAGCGCGAAGTCCATTTGGTGCCACAACAGGATTGTTTCGATGCCGCCAATGCTTCGCTGAGGCAACGTCTGCTATGTTACCTGAAATACATCAAGGCGCGTTTCGGCACGGTGCTCCTGCCCCGCATCATCATGCGCGTGATTGCCATCGAAGGGTTAGAAATCACCCGAAATAAATCCCGCTATTTCGATATCCACATCAAACCGAACCTGGAAAATTTTGATCTGTTCGATTTCCGCCGCCTGCCGGAGATTGTGAAAATCGGCGAACAGACCGGACGGCAGGAGATCGAAAAAATCCGCCAGACCATTGCCTCGCTCAAACGCACTCTCGAAGATCAGAAAAAAGCATCATGACAACAAGCGTTTCACGCAGGGAAGGCAGTAAGAACACTGCGCACACTTGCATGAAAGATCTCTTGCCGTTAATATCGTTATTTTTTCCTTGCAAATTTCTTAAAAGTCATTAGAGTTGGCATTTACGAAGAGTTATCGCATGTGCAATTGGATACGCGGAGGAGTCTGAGAGGAATTCTTTGCCTGGGAGGAGGGGCAAGACTATGACATTAGGGGAAATGCTTGAGCGGAGTGGAGAGAAATACCCCGAAAAAATCGCGCTGGTGTATAAAGATCAGCGAGTCACCTACAAACAACTGAATTCTGACGCGAACAGATTAGGGCGAGCGTTGAATGCGTTAGGCGTCGGAAGCAATGATAAAGTCGGCGTGCTGATGCCGAATTGTCCTGAATTTGTCATGAGCGTGTTTGCCGCCTTAAAAGCGGGGGCGGTGTTCGTGCCGTTGAACGGTCTCCTCACCGGGCGCGAATTAGCCTATGTCGTCGGCAATTCCGACGCAAAAGTCTTGATTGCCGCTCCGCCGTATGATAGCGTCCTTGCCATGCTGAAGCCGCAGCTTCCGAACGTCGAACATATTCTGACGCTCGATGATGACGCCGAAGAAGAGGATTTGACGCCCTTCAGACCGATGATGAGCGCCTATGATGATTCCAACCTCAAACCGACCGTTAATCTGACCGATCCCGCAGCAATTTATTACTCTTCAGGAACCACCGGCCTGCCAAAAGGCGCAATGCTGTCACATGTCAATATTTTGAGCAGCACGGTTGCCATCGGCAAAGCGGTTGACGCCAGCCGCAAAGACGTGCCGCTCTGCTGCCTGCCGATGTTTCACACGCTTGCCATGACCGCTTGCGTGATGGTGCCGATTTTTGCAGGCATGACCAATATCTTATTGGAAACCTTCCTGCCGCAGCCTGTCTTGAAAGGGTTCAGCGATTGGAAAGTCACGATTTTCGTCGGCGTGCCCACGATGTTTGCCGTCCTCGCAAACATGCCGCATCTTGAACGCTATGATATCAGCAACTTTCGGTTAGGGTATGTCGGCGGCGCTCCCATCACCGATTCTATCGTCGAAAAATTTGAATCGCGTTTCCCCGCAAAACTGTACGAAGGCTATGGCTTATCCGAATGCGCCCCGCTCGTCTCCGTAAACCCGTTAGGCAACCGAAAGATCGGGTCTATTGGAAAAACCGCCGACCGCGTCACCTGGAAGATTACCGACAAAAATGGCAAAGAATTACCGCGCAATACTGTCGGCGAGATTGTTGTCAGCGGGCCGAACGTTATGATCGGCTACTATAACAATGAAGAGGCGACAAAAGAGGCGATCAAAGGGGAAGAGGCGAACATTATTACGAACGAATCGCTCGCGAATTATCAAAAATACAACATGCCTGCGGACGTTATGCAGGGATTGACGGCATTTAAAAATAAAAAATTCATCAACGAAAATGCATTTTTAGCGAACCTGGAGAAAAAGCTCGGAAAAGAAACGTTAGAAAAACATCGGGAATTGATTCTGACCTATTCGCGCCAACGCTGGTTCTTGACCGGCGACCTCGGTTACATGGATGACGACGGCTTTGTGTTTATCGCTGACCGGAAGAAAGATATGATTATTGTCGGCGGCGAAAACGTGTATCCGAAAGAAGTCGAAAACGTGCTGACGCAGCATCCTGGCATCGAAGACGCAGGCGTCATCGGCATCGAAGACCCGATTCGCGGTGAAGTTCCCAAAGCCTATATCGTCCCGAAACTTGGCGCGACGATTGATGAAAAAGATATTCTGGAATTCTGCCGACAGCATTTGGCGGCGTACAAAGTGCCGCGCTCCATTGAAGTGATTGATGAAATTCCGAAAAATATTACCGGCAAGATTCTGAAACGCACGCTCCGCCGCATTGCCGCAGGCCTTCCGCCGGATGAAGACGATGAAGAGGAGGAGTTCGACGAAGAAGTCGAGGAAGTCGAAGAGGTTGCTCCGATTCCGACGCCGCCGAAATCAGGCGGAATGAGTCTGGAAGATCAGATGGCGATGCTGGAGGGCGGCGGCAGCAATTTTGGCGGCAA
>CAZMEO010000101.1:7907-10942 GCA_964565315.1 uncultured Candidatus Moduliflexus sp.
GTCTGGAAGATCAGATGGCGATGCTGGAGGGCGGCGGCAGCAATTTTGGCGGCAAGCCTGCCGCGCCGGTTCAGCCGATTCCGCCAAAAGTCGGCGGAATGAGTCTGGAAGATCAGATGGCGATGCTGGAGGGCGGCGGCAGCAATTTTGGCGGCAAACCCGCCGCGCCAACTCCGCCGCCGCGTCCACAGCCGACCTATACGCCGCCAGCCGCTTCTTCAGGCGAAGGACTTGGATTTGATGAACATCTGCGGCAGTTAGTGATGGAAATTCCGGGCGGCATTGCTGGAAGCATCGCGGGCTTTGATGGGATCGGCATTACGTCGTTTACGAATGATCCGGATTTTTCGTTGACGGTTGCCGACGCAGAAATCGCGTCGATTGTCGGCGCGGTCAAAAAAAGCAGCGAAAGCCTGAATGCGGGCGAGCCGCAAGAAGTCTATTTTGTGACGAATCGCTATGGATTCCTTGTTAAAACGATTCGCGGCCAGTATGTCGTGACGCTGGTGATTGATGCGAATGAACTGAATTGGGGGCTGATGCGCGTACAGATCAATAAAATCATTCCGCGTATCGAAGCCGAATTATTTTAACCCGATAATCCTGCTGAAATTGAACTGAACCCTGTCAGGAAAAATCCTGGCGGGGATTCTTGAAATCGTATGAGTGACGAAAACAAAAAAGATTCGGTCTATAACGTGTTGAGCTTGATTTACAAACTGTTAAAAAAGCAGAACGTGATTACAGATCACCTCATCAAAAAAGTCGTGCATTTCGACGCTTCGACCAAGGCGCGGGCAGATGCGCTGACGGAAGAAGAAAAAGTGATCTGGTATATGGTGATGATCTTGTTCAAAGCGATCTTTAATGAGGCGGGCAATTACTACCGTTACAAAGAGCAAGACCCGGAAAAGTTTTTATTTTTGAATAATTACCGACCATTTTATCAGAGCATGAATCGCGTGGACTTGACGCGCGCGTACATCTTTGAGCAAGCAATCGCAGACTTGAAACGGCTGAATTTCGCTGAATTACAGGGAAAAACCGGCATTTTGATCGATCCGAAAGATTTCGGCAATGCGGTGCGTAGCGATATTATCCGCCGGACGCAGGAAATATAAAAAACCTTCTGGGGAAATGGCGCGGCGATACAACAAAAAAGGCGTTCGATTGAACGCCTTTTTTGTTCGCATTTCATTTATGCCGTTTCTTGTTGTTCCAACATTCCTCTTGATGATTTCGGGACGGCGTAAATCATCGGAATGCTGATGAGCGTGGTCGCGCCTTTGATCAGGATATTGCTGACAATAATGCCGACAACGACAGAATTCGGCATCACGCCGTAAAAGGCGATCAATGAAAACACGACGCTGTCAATCGGGACGCTGACGGCGTTGCTGAACAGTACGCGCCCCCACTGAAACCGTTCGATAAATCTCTTTTCCCACAGCCGATACATCTCGGTATCAATCAGTTCAGCGATTACTTCTGCCACAATCGAGGCGATGACAATGCGCCACACTGGCGACAGCACGACGGCAAATTCCGCTTGCGCCCCAACAGAAGGGTCTGCCGGAAGTTTCGCCACAAACCAGAACATGCTTGCCATCAACAGATTGATTCCTGCTGCGGCAAAAATCAGGGTGCGGGCGGCGGCAATGCCAAGCGTCTTATGCACAAGATCGCGGAGGGTAAACGTTAAGGGATAAATAAACGTGCCTGCGTCCATAGACAGGCCGAGAAAGAGGACAATTTTTAAGCTGCTGACATCTGCTAACATCTGTGCCGCAATGTACGCGGCAATGACGAGAATGGCTCGTTGCATTTCAAACGCTCCTTGTTTTGATAACCGGGGTGGCTCTGCGACCCGGATACGTAATGTTGATGAACGACTGTTTAGATAGCCTCTCTAAAAGAGATACGCCTCACTTTCGGAAAGAGCCATATCATGTCAAGTGTTATTTGTGAAAATTTGGCGAGCATCTACAACGCGTGATGTTTTGAGCATTCTTCTCACGCGTTGGCTTCTCCGTAGCAGTATGCGATTTTTCGATTCCATGAGCGCCACCGCCGACATTCCTGAGCCGCGAACGCTTGCGATGCTCGCCGCCATCCGCGAAGAACGCCTGCGCGACATCGTCGCGACGATTGCCGCGCCGCGTCATTTTTCCGCGCATTTCGAGCAGAATCAATGGACGGAAGATTGGCTGACTCAGCAGCTTGAAACCGCAGGGTACGCTGTTGACGCGCAGGGGAAACATTGCAATATCGTGGCGCGTTTGCCGGAAGCGTTGTCAGGACGAACCATGATTATCGGGGCGCATTACGACAGCGTCAAAGATTCGCCTGGCGCGGACGATAACGCCAGCGCCGTCGCTGCGGTGCTGGCTTGCGCGGAAACACTCGCGCAATATGCCAGAAACGCGCCGGTCTGTGTTGTCTTCTTCAATCGCGAAGAGGAATTTATTATCGGCAGCGCCGATTTCGTGCGCGAGTTTTTACCGCTCAGCGGCCTGAATGTTGACATTGCGCATATTCTTGAAATGGTCGGCTATTGCAGCCACGCGCCAAATTCGCAGCGCAAGCCGCGCCTTCTGCCGCTTGCGCTGCCATCAGTCGGGAATTTTCTTGGCCTCGCCGCCAATCATCAGGCTGACCGTTTTATCGCGCCGTTGCTGCGATCAGCCCGAACGTATCTTCAGGATTTTCCCGTGTTCGGCGTTGAATTAGGCGGTTTGCGCGATGCTGGCGCATATCAATTGCTCCGCAGCGACCACCTGCATTTCTGGCGCAAGCGGATTCCGGCGTTGATGTGGACAGACACCGCATTTTTCCGCAATCCGCATTATCACCGTCCGACTGACACGCCCGACACGCTCGATTATGCGTTTCTGCGATCCGTCACGCAACTCCTGTTGCTGCAAACGTTCGCGTTTTGCGAAAAAAGTATTGACAGAAATTCAGCGGCATTTCTACGGTGAAAGTGAGGCACGACAGGGATGCGTTTTATGTAGGATGCTGAGAATTGCGTTGTT
>CAZMEO010000102.1:0-10918 GCA_964565315.1 uncultured Candidatus Moduliflexus sp.
CCTTCGACTCAATTAGAACGTCTTGTTTGCGATTAAAAAGTTGCACATGGCGTATAACTCTATCAGTTTATTCTGATATTGTAGGTTCTCAATGCTGTATTGCAATACCTCCTCATAAAAATTAAGGGCTTCCTGCCCTTTCTTATTTTTAATGAGCAACGTCATCTTAGTGAGAGCAGGAGGAGTGATAATCTGAGATATCTCATTTTCATGAAGGCCAGCAAGGGGGATTAATTTCTGTAAGTATTCATAATGAGCAAATGCGCGATTCCTCAAAACTAACCCTTCCGCTTTCTGAACATAACCATTGTAGAAAGCGCAGTGCGTATCAAGAAAGATTTCATGAATTACCCGCTGTTGTAATTCTTTGGGATTTGAAATGCCAATAACATCTGGATGCGCCTTGATTATGATCTCAAACAGATTTGCCCATAGGTCGTCTTTTGAACATGCACTAAGTTGGACATAAAAATCATGCCAGAAAAAATCCGCTCGTTCCCACTGTGCTTGTAATTCAGCAGCCATTGCCATTCGATGTAAAAGGAGCATATGCCCCATTTTCCCAGAATGGTCTAAATTCCATCCTCGATAGCGTTGCCAAAACGTAAATTTTTGATTCGACAAGGCTAAAATACTACGAGCAACTTTTTGATGTGGGGATAATTCGGAATCATTCGCTTGCAGATTATAAAACTCTGGACTGATAACAGGAAATACCCTTGAGGTATTATTCTCGCATGGGGTAATGATAAATTTCATAACCGCCCTCCTGAACAAATTAAGGACGTTAATGAAAGATTCTTCAACCGTTCATTATGCCTAATTTGTTATTTCAAATGTACAGCTACCTATTGCCCACGAGTTTTCAGGCAATGTCTGAACAATTCCATTAAGCTGTTTAACAAGCTGTTCGGCTTCTATAGTACTGAATATTTGAGCTTTTTTCTGCTTATCCAGGTGTAATTTAGTTCGGAAATCCAAATCCTTTAAGGTTGCCAGTGCAATGACAGTTTCAGTTCCGGTCGCTCCTGTTAACGTGATGGATTGGTTCTTATAAACATCAGGAAATTGATAGATTCTCCCTTCCTCTAATAGGTGATCTGGCATCAATATGGTAAGTTTTCCGGTCGTACCGAGATCAAAGATCGTCATTTCAACATCCTTTTTCCCTATGATAGGAGATAGGTCGCCATCCTGAAAATCCATATCGCGAACAACCGTGCTCCTATTGCTATGTTTTGTTAAGCCAGAATATGAGTAACAAATATTAATTTTTGATCCCAATCGGAAACGATTCGATTCGTCATCATCCAGTACCATGTCCCTGAATGTCATATTTTGCTCAATCGTTTTAGAGGCATCAGAGGATTTTACCATGATCTGACACGTAGCCTCAGAATGGGGTATATTGATAAGTTTTTGAATTTCTGTCGTTCGTTCTCCTTGATCAGATTGTAGCACTATTTTGGCAGGTTCAGAGAGAATCACATCCTCATAATTTACTTCAAACGTTGACAGGATGACTTTCAAACATTGCAGGAGCAGTTTGGCTTCATCCGGCGAAGCTTGTTGATCCTGATGAGCAAATTTATTACGTAGAGCTGTCAATTTATCAAGATCAATGATTTGTAGGCTGCTGAGGTCTCTGCCTGTATTTTGCGCCCAGGAATCAAAAAATTTTGCCTCACGAAGGACATGCACGACTTCTCCCATCGTGAGGCTTTGAATTCCGCCGCCTCTTCGATCTCGTTTTTGCACAGATTCATGAACTTTCCGTTTCGTTTCAGCATCAACATTTTCAAGATGTTGATGCACCACCTGCCGAAGAGCCTGGTCAATAATAATCACGCACCGCGTTGCACTATCTGTATACTCTTCCTTTTTGAGTAAACGCTCAATATGATTGATCTTTTTTGTAAAATCCATATTCTCATTCATAGGAAACTCATCCTCTTTAAGATGATTCTGTAATTGAACCTTTTGCTGTTGTAGTTCGGTATGTAATGCGTGTATAAGAGCATCGCAGTCCGTTTTTTTATCTTGTCCTACATAGCTTTTAGATGTTTCTAACATAGCTTCAAGAGCATATTGCCCATCATTCAATTTTCCATATTTAACAAGGATTGATACCACAAGGGGAACAAATTGTATTGGCGGTTTTCCAAATGGAATCTGATCGTCTAACTCAGGATCAATGCCAACATGGTAAAGAAATGCCCGTTGGCTATCAGGACTATACATATTGGGAAGCGATAACAGAAAATCAATAATCTGTTTCTGTAGTGTTACGGGCAGCTTCATGACATCTTTTGACCCTTTAAGTTGTAATATTCGAACTTTTAAAGGCTTGGCAGATATCTATTGCTTCATAAGGTAATTTTCTATCGTTGTACTGAGAATTTTGGCATGGCAAAAATGAAGGGGTGTCATCATCATGTAAACTCCCAAACAATCAAGGAGAATGCCATGTCAATGATCTTTAATTTACTATTGAAAACTCGGCTGAAAGGATGTCAACATAAAAAACAGAATGATTATGAAAATATCGTGCGTTGACAAATTTTAGCTGACAGGTTGATATGTACTACAGTCTTAGTGGCATTTTGCAGGAAGGGCTGTTTGTACGTACATATCAACCACTTACAACCGCATCACGACCAGCGGCACGAACATTTCCTCGGCGCTGAGGCCGCCATGATAGCCGACGTAAAACGTCTCTTTTTCGCCAAGCAGAAAATCGCGGATGACGTAATTCGAGCGCATGATCAGGGCGTAATCGCCGATGCGGTCGAATAAGCGCGGATCGGCGTCGAACAGGCCGAACAACCCTTTTTCAATCAATGCTTCGCTGCGGTACAGATCGCAGATGCCGTCGAATTCGCGCTGGACGTACTGCTCGAATTGCGCGGTTTTCGACGGGCGCACATAGCAAAACGCCGCCCGCGCTTCCCCGCACATCGGCAACGTCAGCGTTTCGCGCAGCGCGGGATGCTGTTTGACCTGAATCGTGTGCGCCATGTCAGTATCAATCAGGCCGTGATCCGCCGTAATGATGATCGCGGTGTCCGTGCCGCGCACTTGCTCGATCCAGTCGGCCAGCGCATCGCTGATTTCGTAAAAATGCCGCGCCGTTTCGACGCTGCCAGCGCCATAAAGATGGCTCAGCCCGTCAATCCCGTCCCAGTAGGTATAAATAAATTTTGGCTCATCATGCTGCGTAATCATCGCGCCGAGTTGCCGCAAACACTCCGGGAATGTTGATATCGGATGTCTGCGCGGGCAGTCGTTCATCTGGCTGTTGTAATCGGTGTTGGCGAGGGCAGACAAGTCGATTGAATAGGTGGCGCGAGTCATTTGCCCAAACATGCTTGTCCCGTTGCCATATAATGCGGGCGGCGTCACGCCGCCGCGTTGCAGCGACGCCTCGCAGCAGCGCGGCTGAAATTTCAGCGTGGTCGCCACGCAGCCGAGTTCTTTCAGCAGCATGAACCAGCCGGTGACGGCGTGTTGCTGCGGCGCGAGGCCGGTCAAAAACGTGGTGATGCCCGCCGCAGTCGTGGAAGGGAACACGCTGGTAATTTTTCCGGCAAGATGCTGATGAAAAAGCGTCTGTTCCTTCTGGCGCATTAAAAATTCATAGCCAAAGCCGTCCAACACCATTAAAACGATGTTTTTGACGCTCGCAAGCGATTCTGGCGGGAGCAGCGTCAACGGCGCATACGCCGACGCGCTGCCGGTCGCCCGGAGAATCGAACTCATCAGGTTGACGAGGCTGCCGCCGCGATAATCGGGGAAATACATATATTTGCGCTCCTTCATCTCGGAACAGAAACCTCACCGGTCTTCAAGACCGGTGAGATTTTGCCCTGTTACTCTCTGAATGACGCGAGTTTTTCGTTGATGCACGCATTCAGAATGCCCTGAATATGGCTGAATTGAAAATCGTTTGCCAGCATCAGAATTCGTTCCGCAAACGGGTTCAAATCCGAATCTTTCAGCAGAAACGCTTCGACCTGTTCCTTAAATGCCGAGACATCAGCGATCTGCGCAAGCTGTTTCAAGAGTTCTAACACGGCGATTGATGGGGACGGGATCGATTTTGCGAAGTGAGAAATATCCTCTTCTTTGAGAGATTCTTGCGACATGATCGGTTCCAGAGCAAGATGACACCGGAGTTCGGTCAGAACGGTTTGCGGATCGAGCGGAATGACAAGAACCCCATCGCAAAAGGCCGCAAGCTGCCGCCGTCGTTCTAACGCCGGGGGCGTATCGGTCACAGCCAGAATTTTGATGGGGGGAACGTTTGCTAACTGGCGAATTTGATGGCTTAATTCGAAATCCTCTGTCTCTAATCTCTGGAAATCGACGATAATCAGCACCGGATGATAGTCAAAGATCATATTCAAGCCTTCATCGCTGTCAACGGCTTCAAGCACCTGAAAGCCTAACGGAGTGAGGAAGTGTTTGAGCTCGGCGCGATTCTCCTGATCGGCGTCAATGACTAAAATCGTCGGCCACTGGGCTGCGGCCTGAAGCGTTTGAAGAGAACGCGCTTCCGGGGAATCTGACACGCCAGACATTTTTCGCAGCCGATATTTGGTGAGCGTTTGTCCTGGTGTCGTGTCAGTCTTCTGGGCGAGACCCGATTCCGCAAACCATGCGCGCGAATGTTGATCGCGAAGGCCGGGGTCTTCTGTCAAACAATTCAGCACTAAGCTGACGGTCGTGCCTTTGCCGATCTGGCTGTCAATGGACAATAAGCCGCCTTCCAACTGCGTCAGGAGTTGCGCAATGATGATGCCCAATCCAAGCCCCTGCTGCTCGTACTCGCGGCGCTCAAATTGCATGTACGCGCCGATGCTGTCGATCTGTTCCTGCGTCATCCCGCGTCCCTGATCGCGGATGCTCAGAATGCACAGATGCCCATTCACCGAGGTCGTGATGCTCACAGGCGTGCCGGGTTCGGAAAATTTGAACGCATTTGAGAGGAGTTCCATCAAAATTTTTTTCAAATTATTGGGAGCGATCGCGAGATAGATTTCTTCTAATTCTACGCGCAGGTCGCGCTCCCGGCCTGCGGTTTGCGCCTGTTGCTGCGCCACCGCCTGAATAAATCGTTTCGTGCTGATGCCAGCCTGAAGCGGCCAGTTCATCCCATCGCGCGACGTATATTTCAAGAGCTTCAAATGGGCATATAATAACGTATTCTCCATCAAACGCTGCAATCGAATCGAATTGACATGAATGTACTGGGCGGAATCCATCACTTTTGCCGGATTCTCCGCAAAATCAGGCGTCTTCAGCAGTTGCGCAAAGCCAGAGATCACGCTCAACGGCGTTCGCAATTCATGCGGCAGCGCCAGGCTTAAATTCAGGCGCAATTCGTCTAACAGCTTATGTTCCCGCTCCAACAACTCTTGCAGGGTCATGTTTTTAGCAAGCAAGTCTTGCTGAAGCTTTTGAATGGTCAAATGGGCTTTCACGCGCGCCAGCACTTCTTCATATTGAAACGGCTTGGTGATGTAATCCACTGCGCCCACCGCAAAACCTTTCACTTTATCGACGGTATCGGTCAGCGCACTCATGAAAATGACGGGAATCGTTTTTGTCGTCTCATCCGCTTTCAAGCGCTGGCAGGTTTCGAATCCATCCATGCCGGGCATGACAATATCCAGCAGGATTAAATCCGGTCGCCGTCTTTGCGCCAACGTCAGGGCTTTCGCGCCGTCATTTTTGAGAAGCACGGTGCAGCCGTGCCGCGTCAGAAAATCAAACAAGGCTTCTAAATTCGTGGGGTTATCATCAACCGCCAGAATCGTGGTATTCTCTAAGTCCATACTCATCCTCCCAGATATTGCTGCAAAAATTCACTCAGGCCATCCTCATCGAATGTTCTAAGCCGTTCCTGAACCTGCTGAACAAACGGAAGATAGCGCTGATCCTGGTGAACTATCGTCTCTAAGCAGGCGCGTACCTGCTGCACGTCTCCATCCTGAACGCTCGCGTAGAGACGATTGATCTCCTCTACCGGCGGAGCAAGCACGCCTTGCGCGTCCGCCTCTTCGCCATGATGCGTCGGCTGTGGGGAATCTTTGGCGTCTTGCTCGCCTTCATAAAGCCAGAGAACGCCAAGATGAAGGGCGATTTTTTCTAACACGTCTTGCATGTGAACCGGCTTGAGGAGATAATCATCGCAGCCGTATTCCGACGTAATTTTCTCAGACGGGATAAGCGTGCTGGCAGAGACGGCAATAATTTTCGTGCCAGCAAACGCTGGCATTTGCCGAATCTGGCGCGTGGCTTCGAACCCATCCATGACCGGCATGATCAAATCCATGAAAATAAGATCAGGCAGAAATTCCTCAGCTTTTCTGAGGCCGGCCATCCCGTCTTCGGCTTCCTGCACGTCGAACCCAAGCGGCAGCAATAAGCTCACTAACAGGACGCGATTCTCCCACTTATCATCGACCACCAGAATCTTGCGGCGTTCGCCTTGATAACCAAGAATGCGTTGATTTTCAACTGGCGCGGGCAGATGTTCGGCAGAGGCTTCCGCAAGGGGCAGCGTAAACGAGAATGCACTTCCTTGCCCAACGACGCTTTGCGCCCGCAATTCGCCCCCCATCATTTCAACAAGCTTGCGGCTGATGGCTAATCCGAGTCCCGTCCCTTCCCGCATCCGCGCATGTTCGCCAACCTGTTTGAAGGCTAAGAAAATATCTTCCAAATCCTCCTGCGGAATGCCCACTCCGCTATCTTCGACCTGAAAACAATACATGCGAAGCGTTTCCACCTTGTTGAACTCATTCGATTGGCGCACGCCATGCACACGCAAACTCACTACCCCGTGATCGGTAAATTTCAGCGCATTGCCGAGCAGATTGAGCAGAATTTGTTCGAGCCGGTGCTTATCAGCGCAGACGGCTTGCGGCAAGTCTGGCGCAAGTTCGCAATGAAACGCCACCCCTTTTTGCTCGGCCTGAATCCGAATCATCGCCGCGATCTCCTGCAAAAATGCCTGAAACTGAAACGTCACCGTCACCAACTCCATTTTGCGGGCTTCGATTTTTGACACGTCTAACACGTCATTGATGAGCCGCAGCAGATGATTCCCGCTCCGTTCGATGATTTCCAGCCCTTTTTCCTGAAATTCGTTCAGCCCTTTTTCGCGCCGGAGCAATTGCGCGTACCCGAGAATGCCATTCAGCGGGGTGCGGAGTTCGTGGCTCATATTCGCTAAAAACTCGCTTTTGGCCTGATTCGCGGTTTCTGCGGCGTTTTTGGCTTGCAGCGCCAGTTCCTGAGCGCGGCGCAGTTCTTGTTCGACCTCTTTGCGCGTGACGATTTGCTGCGAAAGCTGCGCATTGGCGTCGGTCAGTTCGGCAGTGCGCCGGGCGACCATCTGTTCAAGGTTCTGGCGATGCGCCTCCAATTCGCGATCAGTTTCAGAGAGTTGCGCGCCCATCGTATTGAAGGCTTCGGCCAATTGCTCGATTTCGTCATGCGTTCGAATGTTGACGCGGTGAAATGCCTGATGTCCTCGGAGTTCTGAGGCAAGCAGCGCGATGCTGCGAATCAGCGAATTGATGGGGGTAATAATCCGCCGCGCCATGACATACGCCAGAACCATGCCGACGCCGAGCGTCATGCCGATCACCGCCATCATCGTATTGACCAGATGGCGCGAGGCTTGCGTGATGATTTGCGCGGGGACGACGGCGCAGATTTTCCATTTCAGGAACGGAGAGGTCAGAAAAAATGCGTAATTCGTCTGCCCCTTATCCTCGAAGGTGATATAACCGCGTGTCTGCGCCATGACCTGCTCAAATTCCGTCAATCCCGCCGCCTGGTATGATTGAAAACGCCGCTCCTGGTCAGGATTGGAAAGGATAATCCCCTGCTCATCTACAAGAAAAATATATTGATTCTGCCCGATTGCCGTTTGCGCCACAACCGCCGTCAGCCCTTGCAAGGTGACATCAACCCCCACGACGCCAAAGATGGCGTTCTGGTCATCCACAAGCGCTTTGGCAATTCCCAGGTTAATGTCATCGGTCGTCACTGAGCGATAGGGCGCGGTGCGGATCACGAGATCGGGCTGATTGGCGGCTAACTGATACCAGGGGCGCAGGCGTGGATCATATTGCGTGGCGGCGGCGCGTTGATGCGAGCGGACAAATGCGCCGTTTTCGCGTCCCATATAGACGGAATTGGCATACGGATGGCGTTCCTGATACCTGAGAAACGTGTCAATAATCGCTTGCTCAACTGCGCCAATCCGATAGACAAAGGTTGCGGCGTCGGCCTGCAAAAAATTGGTGAATTCGTGATCTTCTCTGGTTCGCACAACGGGATCGGCGGCTAACGTGGCGACGTCCGCTTCAACATCGCGCAGAAAATTCGACAGGGTAATGTCAATCTGCGCCAATTGCGTCAAATACGAGTCGGAAATCGCGCGGAATTGCTCGTCGTGCAGCCGCGTATTGGTATAAATTCCAATAGTCAGCAACGGCAAGAGGCCGATCATCAAATAGCTGATAAGGAGCTTGTATTGAAGTTTCATCGCTAATAGCGCTCGAATTCCTCGTCTAATGTATCTTCCGGGAACTCTTTCTGATTATCGGCTTGTTCAGCAGAATCATTTTTCTCATTGGCCTTCTCATGCGGATTTTGAAATTTACGGCGGTCTTTCACGCGGGAAACCTCCGTCTTTTTTCGCGGCGTCTGTCCTCGTTTCATCGGCTGCTGAGCCATCTCTCCGATGTTGAAGTAGGCAATCGCATGTTGAAGTTGCTCCGCCTGACTCGCTAATTCTTCCGAGGTGGCCGCCATTTCTTCCGAAACCGAAGAGTTTTGCTGAATCACCGTATCCAACTGCTGAATCGCCCGGTTGATCTGTTCCGTTCCTGACGATTGTTCGCGGCTGGCTGCGCCGATTTCCTGCACTAATTCGGCGGTTTTTTGAATATCCGGCACAAGCTTGCTCAACATGTCGCCCGCTCGTTCTGCAATCTCGATGCTCTGGCTTGCCATCTGGTTGATTTCCGATGAGGCATCCTGCGACCGCGACGCAAGCGCGCGGACTTCCGCCGCGACAACCGCAAATCCTTTGCCGTATTCCTGCGCTTTTGCCGCTTCAATCGTGGCATTCAACGATAAGGTATGTGTTTGCCGGGCAATCTCTTCGATAATCGTAATTTTACGCACAATTTCCCGCATTGCCGTCACAGTCTGGGCAACCGCTTCGCCGCCCTTCATTGCATCATTGGCCGCTTTTGTGGCGATTTTTTCGGTTTGCGTCGCATTCTCCGCATTTTGCCGGATGTTCGCCGCCATCTGTTCCATCGAAGAAGAGGCTTCTTCTGCGGCAGCGGCCTGTTCGCCAGCCCCTTGCGACATCTCCTCTGCCCCGGAACTCATGGTCTCGCTGCCGGAACTGACATTTTCCGCAGCGCCCTGCACATCGCTCACCACGTCGCGAAGCCTGTCCACCATATTCAGAATTGACGCTAACAAACCTCTCGCCACTTTGCCCCGCGTGTCAAACGTGACCGAGAGATTCCCGTCGGCGACTTCTTTCGCAATTGCGCTGACTTCAGACGGGTCGGCTCCTAACTGATTTAAAATTCCAGACGTGATGCCCAGGCCGATTCCAAGCCCAATGCTCATCGCTGCCACAATCACGATTATCGTCAAAAGCCGGGACATCTCGTATAATCGATCTCCGTCTTGACTTGCTAAATCTGCGCCTTTCGTGTTGATTTCGACCAATTGCAGCAACGCGCTGGACGCCTCATCATACAGTTTTTGTGAATTCCCTCGGATAAAGGCTTTCGCCTCTTCGGTCTGATTCAGCCTTGACATGGCGAGAAGTTTCTTATTTTCCTTGAGATACGCGTCCCAATTTGCGTTGAACTCTTCATACAACTCACGTTCTTCCTTTGAAAGAATCAGCGGTTCGTATGCTTGCAGATGTTTCTCGATTTTGGCTAATAATTGCTGCATCGCCTCTTCATAACGGGTCATTTCATCATCTGTGAGCGAAAGAATATGCTGATTTTCGGCAATCCGAAAATCGCTGGTCATGGTATTGATGTCTGAGGTATAAAACACCGACGGCAGCCAGTTTTGAGAAATAATCGTTGACGCGGCATTCAGTTTCGCCATCACGACGATGGCAAAGATTCCCAACGCGCCTGTAATCGCGATCACCACGCCATAACCGAGCAGAAGTTTCGTGCGTACCTTCATAACGTTTTTCAACACCACAGCAAAAAAACTGACTGGCAAGAGTCAATCTTCTTGCTGAGAGGTTTCCCTTATCTCTCGTTGTTATTTCATTGTGGCTGTGTACATGTTCATTGCGATTGAGCAGGAGTGCAAAAAACTTGCTTTTGCGACCTGACGGAGTCAGCCAAGAGGCATGTTATCCTTGCGAAGGTTGTGACCCTTCGCAAGGATGGCATGGCGACTCTAAAAGCAAGCTTTCGCGCTCTATCTCTCTTCAATCGCTGTATTCGCGCTCCTGAATATCCAGAACAGCCTCAAGGTCGAGCAGCATCATGAGATGGTCATCGACTCGGCTGATCGCCTTGATATATCGGGCAATCGCGCCCTGCGCCGTATCAGGCGGGGGCAACAGGCGCTCGGCGTCGACTTCGACAATCGTGGACATCCGATCCACAAAAAGGCTGATCGTTTCGCCTGCCGCCTGCACGACAAGATGCATGCCGGTAGTTTCTTCCTGCAACGGCGGGAGTCCGAACAATCGGCGCAGATCAATGACCGTGATGATGCTGCCGCGCAGATTCATCAGCCCTCGCACGTAATCCGGCGTCAAGGCCACCGGCGTCATCTTCTGATAATGCAAAATCTCTTGCACGTCTAAGGCGTTCACCGCGCACAGATTTGCGCCGAC
>CAZMEO010000103.1:0-10818 GCA_964565315.1 uncultured Candidatus Moduliflexus sp.
CCGTCGACGTGATTCCTCTTCCTCCCCCCTCCCCGTTTTGTCAAGCAGTTTCTTTTAAAATTTTATCAAACGTCAAATTATAACACGCTTCTTTCCTTTGTAATAAGCGAAAGGCGCATAAAACAAATTTCAATATTTTTTTTGAAAAGAGGAGGACATTTCAGAGAGATATTTGATGTTTAAGGAATCTTCTTCTTTTGAGTTCAATTCCCTAACGCTGTTGTCTGATGACAGACTCGGAGTCCTGATTTCGCAAGATTTGAGAGGGTTTTACCGACTCTTGAACGTGTTGCTTTCGGATGCTCACAATGACATCTTTAAGCTTTTGATTAAATGCGCGCTGAAACAATACATATTTCGCTTGTTCTTCTGGCGTTAGCAATTGATGAAATTCTTCATCACCGCGCAGCAACTTTTGATAAAATTGAGATTTTGCATTTTTCAATTCCTGCAAAACCGCTGTAATTTTAGCTTCATCATGTTCAACCATATTAAATAAGCCAGATAATTCATTTTCAAGGCGGTATTGCTGTAACTGGTATTCTTTTTTAAGATTTCTCATGTAACGCATTTTTTCAATAATAACCTGAGCGCGTGGCACAGATAGCTGCAATTCTTTTATCAGGTGTTGTTCCCGTAAGATTTCTACAGCCTCTCGAATGTTTACGCCATCAGGAGAGGTAATTTCTGAAGAGCCTGTTTGAGATTGAAAAGGCACAGGTTCTTCAGCAAATGCCAGCGTTCCCAAAACAGCCAGCAGAACAAACCATTGCAGCCCAAAAAGCATTGTTCGTCGCATCAGAAAATTGTCCTACCGTATCTGCATACGTTCTAATTCTACCAGCAGCGCTTGTTTCTCAGACTCTGTCAAATCCTCTAACAAAAAATCAATAACATCGTCACTGGCATCATCATCAAAGGCTGACCAATCCCGCCCATCTATCAACGCCCATTCTTCATGTAGTATTTCTTCCACCATCTTAGACGGCACAATTTTTTCAAGAGTCTCATCAAGTCCTCCAGGCATCTCGCTATCTTGTTGTTGCTGCGCGAGTTGTTGAGGATGCTTTTTAAACCCATCGCCTTTGATGAAAAATAGCACGCCGCTCATCACTAACAAGATCGCTGCCACCGCAACAACGGCCATATTGAAGCGCGGAAAGCGGACAAAAAATGAAGGCGCCGTGACTCTCTCCACCCGACGAACATTTTGCATGACCCCCCTGGTAAAATCATTCCAGAATTCTTCAGGAGGCTCTTTGATGGGCACGCTTTGAAGCAGGCGCACCGTCTCTTCAAATGTTTGCAACTCCTGCGCACACGTTGCACAAGAACGCAGATGCGTTTCTATCTGAAGAGAGGTTTTCTGATCGGTGTTCCCCTCAGAATAATCAAGCAGCTTTTTCTGAATATCTTTACATTTCATTGGCAATACTCTCATGAATTTCCGCAGACGATGCGAACATATCTCGAAGATTTCGTATCGCATGAAAATAATTTGCTTTCACCGTTCCGACTGAACATCCTAAAATATCGGAAATTTCTTTATGGGATAGCCCATGATAAATCCGCAAGATAATCGCAGCCCGCTGTTTTTCCGGAAGCAGGTTGACAGCATCGCTCACGCGCCCCTGTAATTCTTCCAATTCCAATTGGTTCAAAATATCAGGATACTCTATGATAGACGTTTTCTCATCAAGTTCGACGAATTGCCGGCTTCGTTTTTTTCGCAGATAATTAATGCATAAATTCACCGTAATTCGATAGAGCCAGGTATGAAAACTTGATTGCCGCTTAAATTTTTTCAATCCCTGATAGGCCTTCAGAAATGTTTCTTGCGACAAATCAGAGGCGTCTTCATGATCGCGCACCATTCGATACGTCAGGTAATATACCGTTTTTTTATACCGACTGACCAATTCTTCAAACGAATACACATGGCCGTTCAGCACCCGATCTATGAGTTCAAAATCACTGTAATTTAAGCGATTATTCCCTTTTTCATCCAAAATAGACACCGAGCAAATTTAAAAGGTTTATAAAAAACTCTGAGAAGTTGCAGGGAAGAGAAAAACCTTGAGAAATTGCCACATTTCACCAACGTCTCAATAATGAACTTTTACCAGAAATAAACCGTGCGCCGGGGCTGTTATCCCGGCGGTCATGCGATCTTTCGCCTGTAAAATGCGCTCCATCTCCTCTGCTCGTCGTTTCCCCGCGCCAATTTCAACTAACGTACCAGCAATATTCCTCACCATGTGATGTAAATAGGCATTGGCGCGAATGTATATGCGCACGAACGAACGCCGTTGTTGAATGTGTAATCCGAAAATTGTTCGAATTGATGTCTCCGCGCTGCATGATGCGGCCTGAAACGATGCGAAATCGTGGCATCCCACCAATATCCGCGCGGCATGCCGCATCGCAGGAATATTTAACGGCTGCCGAATGTGCCAGGAAAACCGTTGATGGTAGATTGATGGGGTCTGAGCATTCTCGATTTGATAGCAATACGTCTTGCCGCGAGCGTCGAAACGGGCATGAAATTCGGGAGAAACCTCTTCAACGGAAGCAATCACAATATCATGCGGCGTTAAGCTATTCAACCCGCGGAAAAAGGTGGAAAGAGGAGTCGCATTCTGTTCTGGCAATCGAAAATTTCCGACCTGCCCGATAGCATGCACCCCGGCATCCGTCCGACTGGCGCCAACCAGTTTGATATCATCCGTATTGAGCAGCCGCCGAATCGCGGCCAGCAGCGTTCCTTGCACGGTGACGTCATGCGCCTGAATCTGCCATCCAGCATACTGGCTTCCGTCATATTGGAGCGTCAATTTAATATTTCGCATAGTGGGAACGCACGCCGAAGGTTTACCATGTCAGAGACATCGAAAATTCTTTTCCTGCATTGCCTGTCGTCTTGATGACAGCCGCTTGTTTCGCGGCTGTCATTGTATAGGGCTGCCCCCACGGATCGAGTAATAGCTGCGGTGACGAAATCAGATGTTCACTCAGAAGGTCATCAAGAGAAGCAGGCCACTGCTTTTTCAACAGATAATATCGCGAAACCTGGCTTGATACGCGCAGGAGTTCTGATTGCGCGGCGAACTGTTTCATAGCGTTCACGCCGCCCAAATTCGGTTTATGCACAAGGGAAAGGTCATCTGGAAGGAATCGAAGGAGAAAAATCATTGCCGCAACCACTGCCAGCATCGCCAACACGCCGGCGGCTTTCAACAAAATATCGCCGATGCCGACTGAAGAACTTCGCTTTTGAGCGGCGGTTTTCCCTTTTTTATCAGGGATGCGCTCAACAATCTTTCGTTTCATCAATCCATACAGGTTTTGGCACGTTTCAAACTCTCCCTGCTGCCCAATGTCAATCAAATCCTGCACGGAGTGATCCTGAGCAAGCAGCTTGAACAGTTTTGCTTCGCCCTCGCTTAAATCTTGCGGCGGCGCATCAACGTGAGGCGCGCGACGCACCATGAGTTGAAATGACGTAATCACTTTTTCCACTTCAGGCCATTCATCCGTAATGCGAAAGCCTTCCATGACAAGAAATTCCGTATTGATCGGGGAAATCAACTGCCGATCATATTCGACGCTTTTCTTTGGCTCAAACTGGTATTCTCCTTCAGTCCAGCGCAGAATGTGATAGATGGTTTCATGAATTTGCTGCGAAAGCACATTTTTGAGCGTATCAACGTTGACCGCTTTGGTTTCCGCCAGCACTGTCCATAATGGCTGTAACGTCTTTTTCTGGGTTTCTAAGGCGCGTTTGAGTTGGAATTTGTTGATGGCCTCGCTTCGCTCTAATGCCCGCTCCAAACGCTCTTCAATCGAGCGAAATGTCGCGTTTGCGCCCACAATAAACCCGCTTTCCAGGAGAATATTGACAGACCCATCCTTCCCCTGAACAATCAATTCCCCTGTTTTTTGCTGCAATGACACGATTTGAAAAATATCGGCCAACCCAAATTCTTTGATATTTCCGGCAAGAGCCATACACGTCGCTCCTTCACCATCTTTGCCAACATGTTATTGATTTTTCGGAGAGAGCCTGAATACGTCGTATAAATTAAACAGATAACTTCCCAGCCCGATCAAACCAAACAGGCCAATCGTCACCCATGAAATTCCCACGCCTGTCGGAGTGACAAGCACAACGCGAATCAAGTGATGAATGACATAATACAATGCGCCAAGATAAAACAGCAGGGACAGCATCACGCCTTTGACCGGATAGCCAAAATAAATTTGTCCTGCTCCCGGCCAAAAAATCGAAAACAGTTTCGCCAACAAGCCGCGAATATTCTGCCGCAATTGGATTTGTTTGATTTTGGCAGCGCGTTTCTCCGGTTTGACCGCTGTTTTTTTCTTAAAAATATAGGTGCATTGCGTGCAAAACGTTTCGAACTCCTGCGATTTTTTGCTGCGTTTCACCGGATACGGATCGCCGCACATCTGGCAATACATCACGCCTTTCGGCTTGTCTTTCGAACTGCCGGCAATCAAAGAGAGGAAAAATACCACGCCTGAGGCAATGGCAAAATACAGAGGATTCTCAAACCGCGAGACGCTGCCCCATAGTTGTTTGGCGACCGCCAGACCCGCAGCAAAAAAATCTTGATACAACAAGCGTTTCAACAGTCCAAACGTTGAAAATGACGCATCTACCCAGTAAATACCATCCTGCAAAAAGCCGGATTGCAGGGTATAACGTTCTGGATCAATTTTTCGCACGGCATTGATTTCATCTCCGGCTTCCAAACTTTTTTGCTGTTCCAGCAGCAGTTGCGCATAATTGAAATGGGCTTCGAACATCTTTGGCGACCGGAAGATCGCATTCCCGTAAGCTTCTTCTGCTTTTTGATACCACTGCTTCCCCTGTTTGCTGCGATACGCCGTTTGATACAAATTCCCAAGGTTATTTTGTACCGCCTTCCAATCAGCAAATTGCTCAGGAAGCATGGCATACGCTTGAATCGCTTCATTTGTCTGTTTCCCTTTCTGCGCGAGAAACGCTAATCCGAACAGCGCGTATTGATCTTGCGGGTCTTTCGCGAACTGCTGTTGCAGCACCTTCGCCGTTTGTGAAGAAAATTCCCCGCGCGAAATATCGCATAATGCCTGAAAATATTCGCCATCCGCCGTCATCAGCGTCATGCCGATCACGACAAGCGACGCCGAAAACACCCCCGCCGACAACAAGACCAATTGCAGCACTCGTTTTGACGCCGCATCCACCTGCCAGATCAGCAGCAGCCCAAGCAGCAGAATGCCCCAGGCCACGCCCAACCCCAATGTCACCGCCGCAATCACGAGCCAACCGGCGATCTGCGCGACTAACAGCGGCAATTCCACCGGAATTTTTTCTTTCATCTGATAAAAAATCGCGCGATGATAATACATAAAGGAAAACACGAGAAACAAAACGCAGGTCAACATCCCGGCAAACACGAGCAGAGTGAGGCCGCTGTTGAAATACGCTATCAGCGTGCCAGCATCGGCACATCTATACCAGACGCCGCGCCACGCATCTTTCGCGACCCGATAGATGTCGGTAAAATTCATGGCAAACCGCATCTTCGCAATCGCAAAATGCACCTCCGGCAATTCGGGAGAGAGTTTCAGCGCAGCCTCCAACACCAGCATCGCCTGGTCTGCGCCCGCCGACGATTTCACGGCTTGCGCCTCCTGAATGAGAATGCGCGAATATGCCGACAGATTATGCAACCCCATCTGCAATTTTTTGACATTCAAGTCTGTCAGCGCAATCAACGCGGCGTCACGACTCTCCTGATCGCCCTTTCGAAGGCCGTCTAACGCCTGAAACCAGAGTGAATGCAGTTTCGACGTATCTATTTTGAATGCGAATGAGGCCACGTCAGGACTCTGCGCCATCACGCTCTGCGCAAACATCAGCCATACGCAGCACGCGCCGAGAACACTTCTTCTCATAATCGTTCTTGTTTGCCGGTTCACCACGATGATTCTCCTTTTGCGCGATTATTTTTTCGCCTCAATATAGGCCATACGCGCTTCATACAACATCTGCTCTAATGTTTGTTGTTCTTCTTGCGTTAAATTTCCGCGCGTTTTCTCTTTCAGCACATCCAGCAAATCAATATTGTATTTCGCCTGTTCTAAGTCTTTATACATCTGCTGCGTCATCGGGTCTGGAATCACGCCCAACGTAATTTGCGCATGAGTATATAAGGAAAAAATCAGCGTCATGAACGAGGCTTCAGGAAATGAAAGCGCGTCATCATTCATCGGAGGTTCAGCCTCCTGCTGGAATGATTTCTGCGGCGCAGGCTCGGCAGGCGGCGTGTTATCAGAGTCCTGTCGAACAGAAGAACGTTTATCAGTTACGCGAAAACCCTGCTCTTTTTCTTGATCCATATATCCAAATCTCCTTCAGAAAAAATTTCGCCAAGCATCGCAATTTTTGAACTCCGCTCAGAGTGAGCGTCATAGGGATTGCTATCTCAGCAAAAAAACAGTTGAAACTCCACATGAAAGAACTTGCATAGATCATGGACAGGATGCCTCTCGAAAGTCAAGAAAATTTTTGCGTCGCGCATAATTCCTGAAAGACAAGGACACTTTCCCCTTGACAGATTTCAGAAATGTTCATACGCTTTGTAAAATGTGACGTAAGCAGCAAGAGAGTTTTCGTTGGATAGCAGTATTCAACAGTATTGAACCGACGAAAGGAGTGTCACATCTTGTGACCGCGAAATCGAGATTTCGTACTCCTGTGATGTGGTTCAACTGTATTGAATAATGCTATAATCACGCAATACATTAAAAAGCTGTCAGACACCTTCAAGGTGCCTGACAGCTCTGCCCGTCATCTTTTCTGTCAATACATAAATATATATGGTGATCTCATTCGAATGACTGGCATAATTGATAACATGAAGCGTCTGCATCTCTTAACATATTTCATTCAGGAAGCGTTAATCAATATTCGTCGAAATAAAGTGCTGAATGCGATTACAATCAGCATGATCGCCATCTCACTGGCAATTTTCGGGATTTTCCTCCTGATGTACGTGAATCTGAACCGCGTCGTCAGGCATTGGGCGGATACGGTGCAAATCATCGCCTATGTGGAAGGCGCGCTGCCTGCGGATCAGCAGACGACGCTGGACGCGCAAATTCGCGAGATCGCCACCGTCGAAGATGTCGCGTTCGTCTCGCAGGATCAGGCGCTTGAACGCTTGAAAACAAGACTGTCAGGCCATGACGACTTGCTGGAAGGGTTAGAGCAGAATCCGCTGCCGGCGTCGTTCGAAATTCGTTTAGCGCGTAAATTCCGAACGCTGCAAGGCGTGGAAGCGGTGGTCGCACAATTAGAGCAGATTCCGGCCTTCACGGATATTCAATACGGCCAGACCTGGCTGGAAAACCTGACGACCATCATGAATATGTTCAAATTTATCGGCGTCTTCCTCGGCGCATTCCTCTTTTTCACGGTCATTTTCATTATCTCGAACACCATCAAATTGACCTTATACGCCCGCGAAGACGAATTGACCATTATGAAATATATCGGCGCGACAGAATTGTTCATCAAAGGGCCGTTTCTGGCAGAAGGGATAATCCGCGGATTTTTCGGCGCAGGACTTTCATTGCTTGTGATCTTTCTGACTCATGCCCTTTTTACGGCCATGCTCCATTATTCCTCATCCTCGCTCTTTCGCCTGACCACCATCTCGTTCCTTCCCTGGTCACTCATGATCATTATCGTGGTTTTAGGGAGTTTTTTGGGCTGGTGCGGAAGTTTGATGACGCTGCGAAAATATTTAAAAACGTATTAAAACATCAATGACGAAATCTTTTATGCGTGCTACGCAACGAATAGGCATCTTATGCGCGATGCTGGGGGTGATGTGGTGTGCGCCGTCCGCCTTTTCCCAACAGGCGCAGCCGCAGGAAAAACGTTCCAAACTCGAATCATTAAAGCAGATGCTCGGCTTAAAACGCTCCGAATACAGAGAAATTCAGGGGCAGGAACGCCAGCTTGTCGCCGAGTTGGAACGCCTGGAACAGCAATTAAAAACCTATCAAGAGCAGCTTGACGAACAAAAAACGCGGCTGGCAGCGCATCAAGAAAAATTGGCGGACATCGAGCGCTCTTTGGCCTCGCTGGAATCTTCCCAAACGCAGAAAAAAACCACAATGGCAAAACGCCTGCGGGCGATTTACAAAATGGGGGATTTGGGCTATCTCACCCCCTTGCTGGCGGTTTCGTCCGACGCGGACGTTCAGCAGCATATCAAATATTTGCAGGTCATCTCTGAGGGAGATCGCCAACTCCTCAACGAAACAGCCGCCGCCATGAGCGCAATTCGCGACGAGCAGGCCAAGCTTGAAGCGCAGCGCGAAGAAGTCCTCGCTGTCCAGAAAACAATTGCCGAACAACACAAGCAGATTCGGGCGCAGCAACAGGAAAAAGAAACGCTGCTGGCAAAAATCTCAACCGATAAAGAGCAGCACGCCGCGCTGATTCAGCGCCTGGAAGGTTCGGCGGGAGAATTGCAGACCTTCCTGACGGATTTGGATCAGCAACGCGCCGCCGAAGCCAAAAAAGCCACGCCAGCGCCGCCGAAGGCAGGCGCAGAAATCGTCTTTCCCGACAACCCGCAGAGCGTGACGGAATCCTACGCCGCGCATTTCCGCGCCAATAAAGGCAAACTGATCTGGCCGGTCGAAGGAAAAATCATTACGGAATTCGGCCCGCTCCGCGTCGGCGATACCTACACCACCTCGAACGGCGTGGATATTCAAGCGCAGCGCGGCACGCCGTTTTATGCCGTGTTCAAAGGCACGGTCATGTTTGCGGGCTGGTTTAAAAATTACGGCAAAATCGTCATCGTAGATCACGGCGGCAATTTTCTCTCGCTCTACGCGCACGCCGACGAAATCGGCGTCAAAGTCGGGCAGAAAGTCGAAACCCGCCAGCAACTCGGCAAAGTCGGCGACACCGGCTCGATGAAAGGCGCGTCGCTCCATTTCGAAGTGCGCGTCAACGGCACGCCCGAAAACCCGAAACAATGGCTGGCGAAAGTGCGATAAGTAACGTGTAAAAAATAACGTCCTACCAAAGACCTCACAGGTTTTTAAAACCTGTGAGGTCTGATGAAAACTTAACAACCCTGTTTTCCTTCGGATGCCCCAGGGGGTGAAGTAAAACAGGCTGTAACCGAATTAAATTTTTCATCGTCATTATCCTCTGTAACCGCCCCGTTAGAAGCCGAGGTGGTCTTTTCACGAAAACATCCATAGAGAACTTGCGCATGATCACACTTGAAGACCTTCGACCCAACGCCGCCGTGCGCGGCATTCTGCCAGACTGCCTCGTCACAGTCGTGCAAGTCGCCCGGAACGACGCGGACTCCGTGATTTTAACCTACAAAGATCCGTCGGGAAGATTGGGCGATATCGTCCTCTATCGTCACGACGAGGCACAGTTGACGATTGTGGAGCAAGGCCGCCCCTGGAAGTTCGACGGCAGCGGAGCGCTGTTCCGGCTTGTGTCCGAAGCGCACCGCATCCGATTAGCGCATCTGTTCGATCCGCTGCTCGCCGTGCATGCCTCGCTGGTCGAACCGCTGCCGCATCAAATCACCGCCGTGTATGAGGCGATGCTGCCGCGCCAGCCGCTCCGCTTTCTGCTGGCCGACGATCCCGGCGCTGGCAAAACCATCATGGCCGGGCTGCTGATGCGGGAATTGGCGGCGCGTGGCGATGTGCAGCGCTGTCTCGTCGTCTGCCCCGGCAGCCTCGTCGAACAATGGCAGGACGAACTCAACCGCCGCTTTCATCTGCCGTTCGAAATTTTAACCAACGACAAGCTCGAAGCCGCCCGCACCGGCAATTGGTTCGTCGAAAATCATCTTGTCATCGCCCGGCTCGACAAGCTGGCGCGCGACGAGGAGACGCAGGCCAAACTCGCCGCGCCGGATGCCCGCTGGGACCTGGTGGTCTGCGATGAAGCCCACAAACTCTCGGCGACCTACTTCGGCGACGACATCAAATATACCAAACGCTACCGGCTCGGCCAATTGCTCTCCACGCTGACGCGCCATTTCCTGCTCCTGACCGCCACGCCGCACAACGGCAAAGACGATGATTTCCGCCTGCTGCTCGCGCTGCTCGATGCTGACCGCTTCGAAGGCCGCGCCAGTAACGCGCTGCAACCCACCGATGCCGCCGACATGATGCGCCGCATGATCAAGGAAAAACTGCTCACGTTCGATGCCACGCCGCTCTTCCCGGAGCGCGTCGCCTACACCGTGCCGTATCGCCTGTCAGACGGAGAAAACCGACTCTATCAGGAGGTGACGGACTACGTGCGCCATGAATTCGACCGCGCCCAGAAGCTCAACAACGACAAACGCGCCGGAACGGTCGGCTTTGCGCTCACCATGCTGCAACGCCGCTTAGCCTCGTCGCCGGAAGCGATCTGGCAATCGCTGCGCCGCCGCCGCGAACGCCTCGAACAACGCTTGCGCGAATTGGAGCGCCTGCGTCGCGCAGCGAACATCGCCGACGCGCTTTCCGCCGGGCTGCCCGACATGACCGCCGACGAGATCAACGAATTCGAAGACGCGCCTGACCCGGAAACCGAAGCCGCCGCCGAACAGATTCTCGATCAGGCGACTGCCGCCCGCACCGTCGTCGAACTCCGCGCCGAAATCGACACTCTGAAACATCTCGAACAGTTGGCCTTGAGCGTCAAGCGTTCCGGCGATGACCGCAAATGGAGCGAATT
Source organism: uncultured Candidatus Moduliflexus sp. (assembly GCA_964565315.1). Classification (GTDB taxonomy): domain Bacteria; phylum Moduliflexota; class Moduliflexia; order Moduliflexales; family Moduliflexaceae; genus Moduliflexus. The sequence continues at coordinate 10,790 of CAZMEO010000103.1, forward strand.
GGCGCAGCTCCTCAGCGAAATTTTTACGC
>CAZMEO010000104.1:0-10810 GCA_964565315.1 uncultured Candidatus Moduliflexus sp.
CTGCGCACATTTGATTACTGTGCCGAATTCTTCATAAATAAGCGCTTTCATAGATTTTCCAATTCGTGAAGATGTTCTTTACTCTGAACCAGTTTTTGCAGGAAGAAGGCGGCGTGAACGGCAACGGGGTTTCGTAATTCGAGGATGTTGCTTGCGAACGGTAGTATTAGATTTTTTTGCAACCTCGTCGTTTTTTTCTCCCTGCTCAATGCGCTGCCCATCCTGAAGATAATACGATTCAAATGCAGGCCAATCGTGCAGGGCTTCAGGATTGAAGTCCTGTCCGCCCGGCCATTCCAGATTTCCGACATCATTCAGCCGAACCTGCCTGAAATACTCTGGATCACGTAATGGTTTCAACCACTCGCCTTGTAGGATTTGCCCAAAATCAATCAATTGCGTTGTCTGATCAGCAAACGATATTTTCAACGTCAATGGCTCGATATGATCAAATCGCACAATCACCCAGTCTGTTAAATGACTCATCATACATACCTCCGTAATTTCTATAGCCAGCGGCGCAATCTTCATAAAGCCTGTCGTCCCGGTCACGCTATTCAACGCATGCCAATCAGCAAGCAATTCATCATGATGAATTTCAATCCAGGCTTCAACAAGCTTCCGTTCTCTCGAAGGAAATTCCCCCTCTATCAACTCCGCATTTTCAATGTTGAACACCGCCTTTTCTCCGCCATAATCAGCATGGATATGTGGATAATGATGTCTGCCGCCAATCTCGCGATACATGGAAATGACGATTCCAAAAAACCTCGAAAGCTCTGGCATAAAAGCCCTTTCCTTCTTTAAATTACCAGAAAAAATGTTGCGTCTGTCAAGAAATCTTTTTACAACGTCGTCATGATGTTTCTTCCATCAATCCCAACGTAGCCTTGTCCGTTTTGCCAAGCCTGCCGATTTCCTCTAAAATGACATGCTGCCATTGCGTCACGATTTGCTGTAACAGCGAGCATTCAAGGGGAATCAGCCCGGTTGTAATCAATTCGACAATCTCGTTGAGCTGGTTAATCGCTCCGGCCAAAATCGTCAACTGTTCCTGCGCGTTGCCTTCAATTTCAGGAATGCGGCGCAATGTTCCGCCGACATTTCCTAAACGAAAAAGGGCTTGCAGTACTGGCGGCCTGATCGCATCCACAAAAAAGACGCTGCCCGCTAAATCGCGCCCGATTTGCTCTGCCGCAAACAAATCAGAAAGCTGACGATACGTCAGGAATTTCGCGATAGCGCCATACGAGCCGGAAATTTCTTTGCCGTCCGGCAACGATTTGATGTTGGAATAGATGGAGGCATAGGCAGTCAAATCAATCGCCTCCTGCCCGATATGCTGCGCTTCGGATAAATCATAGAGCATTCCGGCGAATTCCGTCAGCGGCGTGGACTGGCGCTTGCGAAGGTTCAGCCACCAGACCGACCGGCTGAAACGCGGGTGTTTAGTCGCATCGACATGGCGCAGCGCCAATTCACCAAGAAACACCTGCCGGGCGCTGAGAAACTCCTCCCCATCCTGATGCGTCACCGGCACGAGCAAATATTCGTTCATGGCCGGGTCTTGCAGCAATTCATAGAGAAATCGCAACGGCTGCGAATGCCGGTGGAGATGCCGGTATAAGACCGCTTTCAGCGCCGCCCGCCGGAAAAAATTCCGCGCGGTCGCTTTTAACAGCCGCAATCCTTCCTGTTCGTTTTCGCGCAATTTCCGCAATAACACTTTTCGCGTCAACGGCAAGGGAAGAATCGTCAATTCATCCCAGCAAATCGGATGAACGGCATGGTTCACCACGCTGACGAGCGCCAGCAGAAACTCGAAGGGATAAAGGAAAACGCGAAACGCGCCAAACACAAAGGCAATCGACATCATGCCTCTGACCAGCAACGCGCCGAGCCGGACGCCTGATAACATTTGCACCATCGTTTCCGCGCCGAAGGACAGCATCGCAATCACGCTGAACGCCATGCTCAAGGCAATGCCGATTTCTAAATCAATCGTAAACGCCATGCCGCCTAACATGGCGACAATTGCGCCGATGGTCAGAATCCCGTCCATCACGTCAGCGAACACGACGCCGAAGGCGACCGTAAACGCCACGCCGCCGACTACGCCGACCGTGACGCCATACGTGACGCCGACCAGCGTGCTTAACGCCACGCCACCCATCACGCGGCCCACCATGCCAGAGGCCATGCCGAACGTCATGCCAAGCGCCATCCCTAACAGTTCGCCATCCGGCCAGCGCGACAGGCTGACCGGCAGATGGAGCATCCAGGCCACCGCAAGCGTCATCAGGCCGCCGAGTATGGTGCTGATGATGAGGCAGATCACCGGCATCATCAGAAAGAGGTTGCGGAACGCTGGCGTTCCCCATTTCCGAAAAAAGCCGAGAGGCTGCTTCTGATCGAACAAGCCGGGAATGGACTGATGCAGATAGCATTTCAGCGCTGTCGGACGGAAATAGACCCAGTACGCCAACAGCGCGTAATGCGACGGGCGCAGCGGATTCAAGCATGGAGGAAGATGGTCAGGGCAAACTGGAAATGTCAGCGTCATGAGCGCTCTCCGCGTCAGGTTCTTTGTTTTTCGATCCGCATTCTCAGAGACCTCACAGGTTGTTGAGACCTGTGAGGTCTGCTCACGCAGAGCGCTTATCTCTCAGCTGCGTTTTCGATGCAACTCTTTTTTTGTTTTGTTCTCTTTTTTCTTGCCACAAATAGCAGATGAGATGACAGGGAAATATCGAATTTTACAAATTATAGAATTTTCAGACTCCACAGGTTTTTAAAACCTGTGAAATCTTTATCTTTTATGAACGATTTGTTATTAAATCATACCGTTGCGGAATTGCAGGAGATTGCGAAAGCGGCGGGACAGCCGGAGTATCGGGCGCGGCAGTTGATGGAATGGATGTATCAGCAACGCGCCGCGTCGTTCGACGAATTGACGAATTTGCCGAAACGCTGGCGCGAGACATTAGAGCAAACGACGCTGCTCAACCCGTTTCGCTCGATGACGACGCAAGTCTCAGCGGATCAGACCAGAAAATATCTCTTCGAACTGCATGACGGACGGTTTATCGAAAGCGTCTGCATCCCGATGAAAGAGCATTTTACGCTCTGCATTTCGACGCAGGTTGGCTGCCCGTTGGAATGCGCATTTTGTTTAACTGGAAAACAGGGCTTTTTCAGAAATTTGCAGCCGGGCGAAATTCTCGGCCAGATTCTCGCCGTCCAGCGCGATGCGGCAACCTCGTCGCGCATTTCGAATATTGTGTTGATGGGAATGGGCGAACCGCTGCTGAATTATGACAACGTGACGAAAGCGATTCGACTGATACTGGCGGAAGAAGGCTTAAATTTTTCCAACCGAAAGATTACGCTTTCGACTGCCGGAATCGTGCCGGGCATGGAGAAATTCGGGCGGGAAGATTTTACCATCAATTTAGCGGTGTCGCTGAATGCGCCGACCAACGAGATCCGGTCGCAGTTGATGCCGATCAACACAACCTATCCACTGGACATGCTGATAGACGCCTGCCATCGCTACCCATTACAAGAACGGCGGCGGATTACGTTCGAATATATTCTGATCGATCAGGTCAATGATGCTCCGGAACATGCCCGACAGGTCGCAGAGATATTACAAGGGATCCGCTGCAAAATCAACCTGATTCCGCTGAATGCCAATCCGGATTCGCCGTACAAAGCGCCAAGCGAACAGACGTTGCTCGCCTTTCAGGAGATTCTTGCGCATCGCGGCTATTCGGCGTTTATCCGTGCCAGTAAAGGCGCAGATATTTCTGCGGCGTGCGGACAACTGAGCGGAAAATATCAGGAAAGAATACGATGAAATGGCGGGAATTTTTAAGAAACGACGCCCTCTCACCCAGCCAGGATTTTAAATCTTGGCTGGGTTACTTGAGAAGCAGAAGGTACGCTCACAACTATCAGCGAGAGAAGATGTCCCTATTCGCCATCTCCGATAGTTTTCGAGAGTTTTTCCCGCGTTTTTCGGAGTTCGTCTCTGGATTGTTTCATTTTTAAAACGCTTTTCACTTTATCCAGCAGCTTTTTCGGGTTAATCGGCTTGGTGATGTAACTATTCACGCCGACATTGAAAATCGCATGCGTCCAGTCCTTGACTTCCGTTTTGGCGGTGACAAAGATGATCGGGATTTCTTTGGTTTCTTCCTTGTTTCGCAACGCTTCGCACACCTGATACCCGTCCATTTTCGGCATCATGATGTCGAGGAGAATCAGGTCTGGCTTCCGCCGGTCAACTTTCTTCAGCGCTTCCTCACCGTCATACGCTGTGGTGACTTCATAACCGCTGGCTGTGAGCAATTCCTTCAGCAGCTCCACATTTTCAGCATAATCGTCAACCACTAACACATGCACTTTTTCTTCATTCATGATCGTCATGAAGCTTTCCTCCTTTGTTGGAGCTCGCCTATTCGTTCTCCTTCTGGACTTTGACTTTTAACTCGACAACGACCTGAGGATGAACTTCAATCGGCACTTTATGCGTTCCAAGCTCTTTGATCGGCTCTTCTAATTGAATCAATCGCCGATCAATGTCAACGCCATGTTCTTTTAACGCATTTGCGATGTCAATAGAGGTGACTGACCCGAATAATTTATCCTGTTCCCCTGCTTTTCGTTTCAATACACAGGATAAGCTGCGAATTTTGTTTCCGATTTTTTCAGCGTCTTTGATTTCTTTCTGTTTCTGCTGTTCGATCAGACGCATTTCATGCTCTAATTGCGCAATATTCGATTTGGTGGCCTGAATCGCCAGTCCCTTCGGAAGTAAAAAATTCCGTGCATATCCATTCGAGACGCTTAGGCGATCTCCCGGTTTTCCAAGATTTTCAACCTGCTGTTTCAAAATAATTTCCATAACTTTCTCTCCTTCGAACGTGTACATCAACGGAATCAGACGTCTGTTTCAGCCACCAGATTCCCCGTTTACTCTTTTACGAAACCCATACCAGACGTTTGCCAATCCCATGCCGGTTACGATAAAAATTGCTGGAAGCGATATCGCCATCCCTTCCTGGCGATAGCCAATCAATAAGAGCCCGACAATGCCAAAAATATATGGGATTTGCAAAAAAAGCAAGCCATAGGCCATTCCCTGCATTCCTCCCGCAGCCTGACGCTGCTTCAGGAAAAAGATGACAAGGGCGCTGCCCTGTAAATAATACAACAGTACAAACCCTATCAGGAGATTAATTCCCAGGACTCTCGTCGTCTGAAAATGATAGCATCCCCCGGCAAGCATGACAAGCCACAGGAAGTGTTCAGAAATTTCCCACTCCGCAAACCGCCCACGCGGTCTCAACGCGACGCGTTGAGTTGTCAATAAGCTTCTGGTCACAACATACAAAAAACTTGACGCGGTAATTGCGGCGATAAGCGGAGCAATCGTCGTGAACACCGTTATCATGGCTCTAAACTGCGTTTCGACTTGCTGCCATGTCAAATACTGCTGTTCATAGACGCTGAAAAATTGTGTTTTGAGGGTCTCTGTTAATTTCTGCGCATGCGCGTCAATCATCTCATGTTGATATCCTGAAACAATAAAGACGAATAATATCAGGAAGTAGAGAGATGCAACGCTTATTGTTGTCGTTGCCGACCATTTTCGCAGAAACCCGACCGCCAAAATAATTGCCGAAATTCCCGTTCCAAGCAGAAACAGCGTGCCTGCTCCATATCCCATAACGAGCATCATGACGCTGGTCAAGGCAATGATCGCCACAATTCCTGGAATGATTGACGAAAATTGCAATGACAACATGACGATAGGAAAGGGAAGAACCGCCTGAAACACCGCGAACATCGGAAACCGCCGCATGGCATACATCCACGCGAACAGTATTCCTATAGTTGCCACAGCAGCCCCGCACATGTTGCCGCGTTTCATCTTGCTGAAAGATGACATGCTGTTACCGCGCCATCCGTGAACAAAATTTCCCCAAGCAGAACGTTCTGCTCAGGGAAATATGCAAGTCAGAGTCAGAGATACGCGGAATGCGCCACGACATTATTATTCCGCCGTAAATGGCAATAGCGCCATATTTCTTGCCCGTTTGATGGCAAGCGTTAATTGGCGCTGATGATGCGCGCAATTGCCAGAAATTCTTCTGGGAATGATTTTGCCTCGCTCTGTCATAAATCCGCGCAACGTTTTAGCATCTTTATAATCAACATATTTAATATTATCTACACAAAATGCACAGACTTTTTTGCGGCGAAAGCGTTTGCGTCTTTTAATAAACATAATCCTTATTCCTCCGTAGAAGCTACTAATTCATCAGACCCCATGGGGATATCATCGTCGTCATCGTCGAACGCCGCGTTAAATCTGGCGCGAGGCGTTTTCTTTTCCGCAACGTTTTCATTAAAAATATCAGCGATTTGCGGAGCGTCAAGCTGGAGAACAATTGATCGGAGGATCACTTCCGGCATCAATTTGTAACGACGATTCACTTCGGCAATCAAAGCGGCTGGAGCTTCGAAATACATCAATACATAGTAGCCATCGCGTTTTTTCTGGATCATGTACGCAAGCTGCCGTTTTCCCCATTTGTCAACTTTGATAATTTTTCCACCATTCGACGTAATTAATTCTTGAATAGTGTCAACTGTTTTATTCTGTTCGTTTTCATCCAAATCAGGATTAATCACGAGAAGCGTTTCATAAGTCTTCACGTTAGATAAACCTCCTTGTGGCTCTAATAGCCCGGAAACATTTGTTCAGGGCAAGGAGCAATTCTGTCATATTATCGTGTTGCTATGGCTATTTTACTAAACCCTGACGTTTTCGCAATGTCCATGACCGTGACCACCACGCCATGTGCAACGCTTTCGTCAGCCTTCACTACAATCAGGTCTCCTTGCTGTTCCTGCCGCGACATGGTGAGAATATCGCGTAATTCTTGAACATTCTGGATTTTCTGATCGTTGAGAAACAATGTATTATCTGCGGTAATCGTAATGGTGCGCTGTTCCTGTGCAGAACTCTTCACTTTTGACGACGCTTTTGGCAAATTGACAGGAATACCAGGCTGCGTCACAAAACTTGTGGACAACATAAAAAAAATCAGCAAGTTCAGCACCACATCAATAAATGATGTGATATTCACTTGCGGAGGAATTCGTCGGCGTTTCCGAAAAGTCATGTCCGTTACGAACCTGAGATTTCCTGATCACGACGGCGGTCAACCTCGACATTCACCACTTCGGCCTCGCGTGAAATCTCTTTGGAATCATTCTGTTCAGATTCGGCGTCTTCAGGGGAAGATGCTTGAGCCTGTTCCTGCGGAGTTTCCTCTGCTATCGGCGTCACAGGCGCTTGAGAAAAATCTCCTGTTTGGATCGTGTCTTCAAACGATTTCGTCACTTCTTCCGGGGTAATATCAGCCTGTTCATCAGCCGTTTCAGTGAATGTTCCCTTCGTTTCAGGCCGGACGTCCTCTTTTGGAAGCATGGATTTCGCGTCAGCGACCGATTGCTCAAGTTTTTTCACTTCTTTGCGCAACGCTCGAATTTTCAACTTCAGTTTTGCATCGAAAATCATCACGCTGCAGACAAGAACCAAGACGCCGAGCAAAAAACTTCCCCCCACCAGATACATAAAAGGGACATCTTCCCACGTATGTTTCCAGGGACTAAATGGAACGCGAAGCACGATATCAAATGGTGTTTGAAACATCGTAATATTTGCCAGCACAAAATCAACCACCACGATCAAAACAAGCACTGCACACACAAGCGCGAATGAGACAATATACATCATCGAACTTTGAGGCCGCAAAATATGGCAAAACACCCGCCATCCTGTTGCCAGCCAGCCGTATTACGATGTTTCAATCATCATTATTTATTCAGGCGCACTGCGCCGCGTTCTCTTCCAGGCAAGAACAATCAACGGTATTACGTTTCGAAATGAGGAAATTCTGTCAACAATTTTTCGCGGAAAATCTGATCAATCCGTGAATGTCTCTTATTGAATCATCTTCATCAGAGTCATCTTATTCTTGCGTATTGACTAAACCTAAAATCTTTTGCTCCGTTTCAGGTTCTGTGCCTTTGGAGAGCACATTGAACAATTGCGCGGCTTGGTTCTGCAAATCTCGTGGCAGCCCTAATTCCGCACACGCTCGTAATTGCGACAGCGCAAGTTCCTGTAACCGCTCACTCTCTGCGGCGTCGGTTTGTCGAACTGTCAATGCTTGCTTACGGTAGCCCTCTGCCAGATAATATCGCAACGACGTGGCTTCTGGATATGACTCCAACACAGGCACTAACCGAGTTGAGGTTTCTCGCAGCAATTCTTCTTGACGTTGTTTGCCTTCTAATTTTCCGGCAATCACCGCCATCTGAAATTTCGCCGCTGCCCAGCGCGTCTGGGCATTGATATAGAGATTTCGCATGGTTGCGCCAAATTCATCGCCAGTCGAAGCAATTTCTATATTTTGGAATGACGTAGTAATGACATTGTTAAAAAATTCGAGAGATGTTTCTTGATAGCTTTTTGCCTGATTCCAATCGCCAGCTTGAATCGCTTTGCTCGCCTGCGCATGAAATACATCGCCGTATGTCAAATTCACAACGGTCGGCACCCATAATTCGCGCGCTCCGAACGTCCCTTGTTTGGCGATTTCTAAATTCGTTGTCGCCTGTTCATAGTCCTTCAATTGGCTATAGATCAATCCTTTGATGGCATACGCTTGATAATTATTCTGGTCGCGCGCCAATACGGCATCTAACTCTTCTAAGGCAGCCTGATAATACGGCTCAGGGTATTCTGCCATTCTCGCCATTTCGTATTGCTGCTTTGCCATGTCCAAATTCGACGCCACACAACCACTTAATATAGTCATGATTACAAGCAACAATACCAACAATACGTACATTCGCTTTTGGATCATAGTCGTCTCCTTTTTATCATTCTCTGGCTATGTGGACAATACTCTGCCCACTTAGCCAGAATATTTCACATTAGTCTTCATCTTGTACCACGAGCACCCGCATTTTAGATACGGTTTTCAATTGAAAGCGTTTAATCATCTCCGACGGAACGACAATATGCCCATCAGGGAGGACAGAGGTCACAAATTCGACCATTTTCTGAGGAGGTTCAGGCTCAGCAGACTTTTCGGACGGCAATGAACGTCCACTAAGATATTTGATGTCGTTATATAACGAGATTAATTCTTCAATGTCCACTCGTTCCCGAATTTTTGTTTTAATGCCATTCACCAGATTTGCCACTTCAGGAATTTTCTTTGCATCTTGAAACAGTTCTTTGCCATAGGATTTCTGCCAGACATCATTCACCGTATCTTTCAAAATCGAATTGACAGCGTTCCAGAGCGCATTTTTCCGTTTTGCTGAGGAAGTGCTGTTCAACACTTGTTTATATGTCGGAAGCGTATCGTAATCAAGGATAATCCGTTTATAGTTTTGGCTCTGAATTTCAAACGAAAACATTTCAACCATAAACGGGTCTTTATAAGAAAATGTATAATATAATGGGCGATAATATCGGCGCATTTTAATCCAGTCATCGCTGCTGAACGCACTATACTGGGTGGGAAATTCTGCGCGTAATGTCTTAAATCGTTTATCCTCGAAAAATTCTTGCAATTCTTCTTCTAATGGCTCAACATACACAAAATCAGGCAATGTCAGCGGCTTGCTGACCGCTCGCTCAACATATTCTCTCATATTTCCGAAGAGTTTCGCGACTAAATTCGACATGACAACATAGGTAAAAATCCCCGGTCCTCCGGGAAGCGTCGTTGTCAGAAATTGCTGCGCACGTTCTAATAAGACTCCAGCTTTCGTCTCAAACCGTCCAATGATTTCCTCATCGCGTGTCATAGTTCCATCTCCTTGAATGATTAGGTTGATGCGTATGTTTTCATCTTCTTCGACTTTATCTTTAGGAAAAATTATAGCATCTTTGCATTTTCGATGCAAGAAAAATCTCGCATATTATAAAATCAATCCTCAGAAGACTTTCTGTTTAATTATGTAAGCCCTGAATAAAAAAGCGAGAGCGCTGCATTTCAAACTTGACATGCCACACAAAGGGCATACACTTTTTCTCAAACTTTAAAAAATGTAAGGCATGAACAATTCGACAGGTAAATGTTTATGGAAAACTTTATTGATCTGTTTCTTCTGTTTTTAATTGTTGTTATTATTGTGATGACAGGTGGGTTGATTGTTCTTTTTATCAAAGACCCGATAACAGGATATTGGGTCTTATGGTCAGGGACAGGGGTTATCTTTAGCGGAATCGGTTTGGCGGGCTGGAAATTTTACCAAAAAAAACGCCTGGGCGCATATAATGAAACGCTGAATGAACTGACGCATGTACACAAAGAAATTATACGAACAGTCAAGCATTTAGAACCTTCTGCAAGAAAGGCAATTCAAACGCATTTTCCCCAAATGCGCCATCTCTATCGCGAAGCCCAACGGCGTATTTATAAAATTCTTGATATCGAAAAAGATCTTCGCAAAATAGAGAATCAGCAGTTCACGAAGAGCATTTCTGCCTTACCGTTACGTTATCAACGCAACATTGCAACAATCGAACAGGCAAGAAACCAATATCTTCGAGATACTCAGCAGATTATTCGGCTTTTTCACGAAATAAATTCTCAGCTTTTGGCCTTAAAGTATGTTGATGAGCAAGCAGGGCTTGAACACAAAGTTGCAGGAATGATTGATGATTTGCTGATCGATATGCAAACCTTACAAGAAATCACCTATAACGACA
>CAZMEO010000105.1:0-10756 GCA_964565315.1 uncultured Candidatus Moduliflexus sp.
TTAACGTAACGGCCTGCATTGGGGGCGGTTCGCCCTAAAAAACCTTGCGCCTTTGCGTGAAAAAATCGTTTCCAAAAATCTCAAATCAGTATGAATACGAAAAGCCTGAAACAACTTGATTGGCAGATGCTCGGCATTTTAGCCGGGATGTTTCTGGTCGCCGTGATATTCTGGGACACGATTGTGATTTATCCGATCAAATTATTTGTCGTGATTCTGCATGAATTCAGCCACGGACTGGCGGCGATTTTGACGGGTGGCAGCATTGTGAAAATTGAAGTTGACCCGCTCATCGGCGGCGTCTGCTATACGCGGGGCGGCTCGCTTTTTATTGTCGCCAGCGCAGGGTATTTAGGGAGCATTCTCTGGGGCGGGCTGATTTTGATTCTTGCTTCCCGCACGAGACACGACAAAATCGTCGGCATGGTGATTGGCGGACTGCTGGTTCTGCTTTCGATGCTTTACATCCGTAATTTGTTCGGTTTTCTGTTTACAACCGGATTTGGCGTGGCATTAGCCGCGATTTCGTATTTTGCCAAAGATCACATCGTGGATATCTTGTTGAAATTTCTCGGCATGACAAGCTGTTTGTATGTGATTATTGACATCAAAGAAGACCTGATTCAACGCACCAATGTCGGCAGCGACGCCGACGCCATCGCGCAACTCCTCGGCTCGCAGGTGCTTTCCATGCCGATTGGCATCTTCTGGATTCTCCTGGCACTCGCGGCGTTTGTGTTTTTTCTCGCAGTATCAGGTGTCAGACACGTTGAACGTGTCTGACACCTGCATTCTCGTTCCACGTTCTGCGTCGAATGCGGACAATCGCCGCTCTGCCGAGCGTCTGAACGCTGCATTCGACGCAGAGCGTGGAACGAGACGTAATAGCCCTTCCTTCGAGGCGCATTATTCCGCAGTGTTGACGTATGTTTTAGGCCATGTAAAATAGAATCGACTTCCTTCTCCCTCAGTCGATTCGACCCAGATGCGTCCGCCGTAGAGTTCGACGATTTTTTTCACGACTGTCAGCCCGATGCCGGTACTTTCGTGATTTTCAACAGGGGAAAGCGTCTGAAAAATTTTAAAAATCCGTTCATAGTGCTGTGATTCGATACCCCGGCCATTATCCTCTACGTAAAATATCCACATTTCGGCGGAATCTTCGCAGCCAATGGCAATTCTTCCCTCTGGCTTATCCATAAATTTCAGCGCGTTGCTCAGGAGATTTTGAAACACTTGCGTCAAACGAACAGGGTCTCCATATAGAACTGGCAACTGATTCGCGAATTGAATGGAAATGTGGGGAGGGGGCATGAGCGAGTCAATCACTTGAGCCACTAACGCATTCGAATCAACGGTATCCTGGTGTTCGCTCCTATGCACGGCTTTGGAATAGCGCAAAATTCCGTCAATTAACTGCTCCATTCGCTTCGTTTGTTCAACTAACAAGCGAAGCTGTTCTCCGCCTTGCTCGCCAAGCATTTCCGCATAATCCTCGCGCAGCCACTGGGCTAAATGACAAATGCCCCTGAGAGGAGCTTTCAAATCATGCGAAACCACGTAGGCAAACTCCTGAAGTTCCGTATTGGCGGCTTGCAGGTCTGCTGTGCGCTGACTGACCCGATGTTCTAAGTGATCATTCAACAGGCGCAAGGCGTCTTCAGCCCGTTTGCGTTCAGTTGTTTCTTGCTGGAGGGCGCTATTTTTTTCTTCCAGCGCCAGCATCTCGGCGCGAACGACATCCCGCATCTGCGCAAAACTTTGCGCCAGCCGCCCGATTTCGTCACGGCCTTCAAGATCAATGTTCGCATCCAATTCACCGTTCGCAATCGCCATCGCTGACGTGGTAAGATGCAGAATCGGACGGATGCTTTTAAAGGCGTACACTCCAACCACCGCCAACGCGAGAATGACGATGATCGAAAAAAAGATCGTCACATTGCCAGACGAACGAAGCTGTTCTGCAACGCTTCCGCGAATCCGCACAGAGGTTTGCTCGATTTCCCCCTCAATCATCTTCATTTCATCAACTACACGCGCTTGCGCGTCATTCAGGTCGCGGAGTTGTGCCTGAAAACGCCGCATTTCGCCGTGAAATTGAGCGATTTCCGCGCCATACGCCTTGACAGCAGCGAGCAAGTGCGTTCCAGACGGTTGAAATTCATCGCCGGCGGTCATGATCGTCATAAACCCGGCGGTCAGATCATTCAGGAAAAGCTGCGTCTGTAATTCGGATGTTTTTGGAACAGGAATTGCGCTCAGATAATCTTGCCGGGCCTGATCCAATTGCATGGCAATTTGCAATAACAAACTGTGATAATCCGGCAGCGAGGCCGCAATCTGCTCCAGCGAAAACAATTCGTAATCCTTCCCTTCAAGCTTGCGCTCAATCGTGAGTTCCATCACCATCTCATCCAACTGAGAGATTGAGGTCTCAAGTTCTTGCTCGAAGGAGCGAAGCCGCGCCGTAATCTGAATGATCACGGCGCATTGATCGAGGAGCGTGGTCAACGTCTGCTGGAATTGCGCAAGCGCGTCATGGATCGCATTTTTTTCATGTTCGACCGCGCTATGCTGTAAAATGACGAGAAGGCGCTGCCCTTCTCGTTTCAGCACCTCTTCTTGCTCGATAAATGAACCCAGCAGCAGATGCGTTTCCGCAAACACGGCATCGAGGTTTCGGCTCAATTCCGTATTGCGAATCATGCGGGAAATATCTTCATCAATCAGGGCGTTGACGGCATTTCTGACCTGATGAGAAACCAGAAGATTCGCGGTCACAGTTCCCGCGACAGACAGCAGAATCAGCAGAATGAGCAGATGTAATTTGGCAACAATGCTCGATTTGGAGCGCCGCAGGAAATCCATGCTCACATCCTTTATTCTTGATTTCTCACTAACTCGGCATTGCGAATGACAACCGGCCTCGGCTCGATCTTCAGAGCGTTCATCACATCCACATTAATGATGCGGCGTCCAAACTTATTACGAGTGATCGGGATGTCCGCGACTGGCGTTCCTCCCATCGCTTTGAGCAGCATTTCTGCGGCAGTTTGCCCTTGCTCCTTGCCGCTTTGGATGACGGCGCACAACGTGCCATCCTGAACATCGCTCAACGTGCTTCCAATGGTTGTCTTCCCGAATTTTGAGGCAATGCGAGAAATCGCAGCTTGATTTGTCATGGGGTTGCCATGTTCGTCAGGAATGCCTTGCATCGTAGAGATTAAAATAACATCGCACCGTTCTTTGAACACCTCAGTCATATTCAGAGCGTCCTGAATTGTTGATGGGAGAGGATGGTCAATGTATTCAAACCCGGCGGCCTCGGCATCTTGTCGAGTCATCGCAACATCGCCCTGTGACATCGGCGTATCTTTCACAATTCGCCCGAATCGCTGAATAGAAGGAACAAGCTGCCTCGCAAGCAGCAGTGATTCACGAAGATGTCCCCGTTCCAGGATTCCTGACACATTTGAGGCGGGATACCCATATTTATCCGGTTCGGCATTGACGCCGCAAAACATGACGGGCGTCTTGACGGTATCTTTCAGATATGGCACAACGAACATCGCCTGAGCGTCGTCATCCGCCGTAATCACGCCATCCGGCTGTAATTGCTGATACAGGGCATACGCTTCTTGCGCTTTCTGCGGGCCGTCCGCAAAATTCTTTTTCGTGTTCATGTAAAAATAGGTCAATTCGCAATGACTTGCTAAGGCAGTCTCAATGCCTTCGCGCATTTCAGCCTCAAACGGGTAGGTTTCATCGTAACTCATCACCACAAGCACCTGATATTGCGCGGTGTCCCCGTCCCGAATTCCAAATATCATGAGCAGACTTATCATCAGAAGGCCAATCGTATAGCGACGCATAAAATCCTCCTCCTTCTAAAAGGCGTAAATGAGGCATGTTTTTTACGCTTTTCAGGTTGATCACGTGTTGAACAGAGCGACAAGAATGTTCTCTATGATTCGCTATAAAAATCATTCATTCTTAAAAAATGTCAAGCAATTTCTCGCACACCCTATACGGGCTTATGTTCCCTCAAACACGCAGAGAATTTTTTCGGCTGCGCAGATGGCAACGTAAGAATTTTCCGGCGATTAGCGTTGTAAACCACTGCTAAATCGGCTGTTGACGCGAAATTTTTACGAAATTCTGTTGCCAAATGCCGTATAATTGCTCTAATATGTATTCTGATGTTACGCAGCATCACCAACAATTTCCCTCCTGGGATGGGAACTCGCGGTCATCGCTTCGAATCTGCTGCGTAACATGAGATGTATTGTCACACAAGGATCATTTTTGTTTTTATGGGAGTAAAACCATGAATGCCAATTATCAAAAACTTCAGCAAGCCATCGATTTCGGGCAGGAAATAGAATCCATTCAAGACTTAGAAACGTTGTTAGGCCGTATTCTTTTCGCATGTAGGCGGCTGACGAACGCTGACGCCGGCACGGTGTATATGAAACATGAGGGAAGCTTGATTTTCAGCCAGAGTCAGAACGACACCTTGCAAAGACGCCAGCCCGCCGGAATCGGCCTGATGTACAAAACCTTTACCGTGCCGATCAATCGCCGTTCGATTGCCGGGTACGTCGCCGCGACCGGCGAAACGCTGAACATTCCGGACGCCTACCTGCTGAACGACAATTCGTCGTATTCGTTTGATCGCTCATTCGATGAAAAAGTCCGATATCGCACGCAATCCATATTAGCGATCGCGTTAAAAAATACCGCCGGAGACATGGTCGGCGTGATCCAACTGATTAACGCTCGCGATAACGAGGGCAACGTGATTCCATTCGTCACAAGCGACATTCCGATTGTGCGCATCCTGGCCGATAACGCGGCGATGGCGATTGAGCGGGCGCAAAATACGCAGACTGAAATTTTAGGGATGATTCGCTTTCTGACAGACACGCGCGACCCGGAGGAAACCGAGGCACATGTCAACCGCATCGGCGCGGTTTCAGTAAAAATTTACGAAAACTGGGCGATCAAACGCGGCATGTCTCCCGAAGAAATCAGCACCAACATCGAGATCTTGAAAATGGCGTCCATGCTGCATGATATTGGGAAATTGTCCATTCCGCAGGCGATTCGCCAGAAAGCCGAAAAATTGACAGCAGAAGATTACGAGATTATGCGGCAGCATACCGTTAAAGGCGCGAAAATGCTCATGGCTTTTGCGCAGACGCCCTACGAAATCGCGGCGGCGGAGATCGCGCTGAATCATCATGAATACTGGAACGGCACGGGGTATCCGGGGCATGTCAACATTGAAACCGGACAGCCGATCCACGGCTATGAGAACGGCGGAGGCAAGCCGCGCGGCAAATGTGGAGACGAAATCCCTGTGTTTGGGCGCGTGGTCGCGATTGCCGATGTCTATGACGCGCTGTCGTGCCGCCGCGTGTTTCGAGAAGCGATGAAGGAAGATGATGTGTTGCGCACGCTTGAAAAAGGGGCGGGACGGCATTTCGACCCCGACATGATTGATGCCTTTTTCAGCAATTTCGACGCGATCCGCGCCGTTCGCGAACGCTTTCCAGAAAGCGTTTGCGCTTC
Source organism: uncultured Candidatus Moduliflexus sp. (assembly GCA_964565315.1). Classification (GTDB taxonomy): domain Bacteria; phylum Moduliflexota; class Moduliflexia; order Moduliflexales; family Moduliflexaceae; genus Moduliflexus. The sequence goes on from CAZMEO010000105.1 coordinate 5,575, forward strand.
TGTTTAATCGCAATGAATCACGCGACAGCCGCTTTGCCTGAGAGATGATTCTTCTGTCACAGAACTCTTGACACATTCTCCCGGTCTGCATATCTGAGACACGGAGCATCACTGACAATGCAACAGGAGAAAGCGATATGATTATTGGAATTGGCGGGGGAACGGCATCCGGGAAAACGATTTTTGCCAAAAAAATTTTGGAACTTGTCGGCGCGGATTCGATTATTTATTTAGAGCATGACGCCTATTATTTGGGGCGAGATCAATTGCCGCAGACGCTTCGAGATCAGAGAAATTTCGATCATCCTGATTCGTTAGACAATGCGTTATTTATCAGCCATCTCAAACAATTGCGCAACGGCGAGCCGATAGAACGACCGATCTACGATTTCACCGCAGACCGCCGCACGGAAGCAACATGCCATATTTTGCCCAAACCGGTGATTTTAGTGGATGGCGTGCTGATTTTTGCGATTGAAGAGCTGCGGGAATTGTTCGACATCAAGGTGTTCATAGATGCCGACGCCGATATTCGGTTAGCCCGGCGATTGCGGCGCGATCTTCTCGAACGCGGACGCTCGCCGCAATCCGTGCTTGATCAATATCTCACCACCGTCCGCCCCATGCACCGCCAGTTCGTCGAGCCAAGCAAGCGCTATGCCGATATCATCATTCACGGCAAGATCGAGCAGCACTCTACCGGGTTGGATTTGTTAGTCACCAAAATCAGAGCGTATCTCTCAGAATTACATCAGGCTGGTCGCGCATGAAAACACCATTCGTTCTGCTTGTTCTTATTATCGCGTTCTGCGGCAACGGCTGCGCCAATGGCATCGCTTATGACGATCCCTGGTTCAGCACGGATAAATTCGAACATGCGTTCATCTCTGCTGGAATCGCGGCAGGTTCAACGCTGATGGCGAAACGCGCCGATATTGCGGAATCGTCCGCGCCTGTCATCGGATTTTCGACCTCGTTTGCGGTTGGAATCGGCAAAGAAGCGTATGACCTGCGCGTCAGAAAAACGTTTTGGAGTTGGAAAGACCTCTGCTGGGATGCGGTTGGCGGCGTTCTCGGAAGCGTTGCCGCGTCGCGTTAAAGAGAATCGTTCGAAATTCGCGATGTTCAGGCAGAAGTTATGTTTCGCGTTATTTTTTCATTTGACAAAATATCAGGCAATTCTTTTACGTCATGAATGTGATAGCGGCAGATCACAGGTATCTTCTATGAAGAGGTAACGTATTAAATTAGCAGGAGTTAGAGATGGTTTTGCATGATGCAATGACAGCTCATTACCATGTTACAAAAGATGAAATCGATTTTTTATGGAATGGCATTTTTGAGTATAATAAATCGATGGGTCCAATGCTTAACTACCTTCCTTATGAGCCAGTTTCAATTGTTATAAAAGATGAAAATCGTAATGTTATTGCTGGTATTTTAACGAAAATCTATTTAAAGTGTATATTTGTCGAACTGCTATGGGTCAGTGATACATGGAGAAAAAGCGGGATTGGCTCAAAATTGCTCTTGGAAGCTGAAACCATCGCAAGAGAAAAAGGTTGTAAGCTTATACACCTTGATACATTTAGCTTTCAGGCCATTGGTTTTTATCAAAAATATGGATATTCTATCTTTGCTACTATCGAGGATTATCCTGATAATATTAAACGATTTTACTTGAAAAAATATTTGTGACGTTGGTGGAGAATACAGCGAATCAGGATAATATGGCACATTTGTATTGATCATCACGATAAGGAAGAGGGCATGGAAAATGTAATGCCGCGAACAATGCGCATGAACGGCGATAGGGCTGAACATGTCTAATAACAGGCGTCAAGAGCGTTTTTAGCCTTGCGCCGGATTTTATCATCGTTGAGAATTTATGGCAAAACGAGATTATTATGAGGTGTTGGGCGTCCGTCGCGACGCCTCGAACGACGAATTAAAAAAAGCGTATCGCAAGTTGGCGCTGGAATTCCACCCTGACCGGAATCAGGGCAATAAAGAGGCCGAAGAAAAGTTCAAAGAAGCGGCGGAAGCCTACGAAGTCCTGTCAAATGCCGAAAAGCGCAATTTGTACGACCAATATGGTCACGATGGATTGAAAAACACGGGCTTCAGCGGATTTCGAGGATTCGAGGATATTTTCAGCAGTTTCGGCGATATTTTCGGATTCGGCGATATTTTCGGCGCGGGGACAGGGCGGCGTCCCGGCGGGCCGCAGGCAGGCGCGGATTTGCGCTATAATCTTCGAATCTCCTTTAAAGAAGCAGTCTTCGGGATCGAAAAAGAAATTGAGGTTGAGAAATTAGAAACCTGCAAAGTTTGTAAGGGCGAAGGCGCAGAGCCTGGCACGTCGCGCAAAACCTGCCCGACCTGTCAGGGGCGCGGGCAAGTGGCGCGGTCGCAAGGCTTTTTTACGGTCAGCACGCCATGCAGCCGCTGCCGCGGCGAAGGCACAGTGATTGACACGCCCTGCCGCGAATGCCATGGTGCCGGGAAAGTGCGCAAGCAAAAGACGCTCTCGTTCAAAATTCCGGCGGGCGTGGATAGCGGTTCGCGGATTCGGTTGCAAGGCGAAGGCGAAGGCGGCTTGCGCGGCGGCCCGCCCGGCGATTTGTACGTCTTTATTGACGTGCTGCCTGATGAGGTGTTCCAGCGCGATGGGAACGACGTCTATTGTCAGGCGACGATTTCTTTCACGCAAGCTGCCCTTGGCGCGGACATCGAAGTCCCCGGCCTTGAAAAACCGCAAATGTTGACGATTCCACGTGGCACGCAGACCGATAAAGTCTTCAAGATTGCCGAAGCGGGTATCCCGTCGCTGCGCGGCTACGGACGCGGCGACCAGTATGTCAAAGTCGTGCTGGAAACGCCGACCGATTTAAGCGAAGAAGAAGAACGGCTGCTGCGGGAATTTGCGGAACTGCGCAGCGAAAAAATCGCCGCCAAAAAGAAAGGCTTTTTGAACGGATTGTTTGGTTAAAACAGAGACGTTGTCAGGCACTTTCAAAGTGTCTGACAACTCTTCACTCCTCGACTCCGCTCAGACGCTACTCACCTACCGATTCCTTTTCCAGCGCCACCTTCACTTGCTCGCAAATCTCATCAAAATAGCGCTCCATCGGTTCATTCGTCCCGCGTATGCCCGCGATCACTTTTTCCGCCCAGGCGACATATTCTTTCCGGCGTTGCAGCGACCAGCCTTCCGGCGGCGCGACGATCATGTCGCGCACATTGCTGATTTTATCGGCAAGCTTGATCTGTTTCGCCTCAAATGAAGCGCGTGGCGCGCGCTCGATCTGCAAGCGTTTGCGCTCTTCTTTCGGCAGACGCTTATCATCGGTCACTTCTTCGACAAGGCCGAGAATGCGGTGTCCGAACGCCTCCTCAAGTTCTTCCGGCGTGGTTTTCGTGTCTTCAAGCGTATCGTGCAGCGTCCCGGCGGCGAGGGTGTCGGCGTCTTCGACGTGGCCGATATGCAGCAAAATGTCGGTCACGTCAATCAGATGGTTGATATAGGGAATTGCCAGCCCGCCTTTGCGGTGCTGATGTTGATGTTTCTGCGCGGCGAATTTGAGCGCCTTCAGCAGAAGGCTCGTTGTCGCAATGTCCGAATGCGTGTTCATTTCGCTGTATATCGAGCTATCGGGAGTGCAAAAACTTGCTTTTGCGAGGATAGAAGGTGTCAGACACTTCAAAAGTGTCTGACACCTAAGACGTGGCAAAAGCAAGTTTTCGCACTACTGGAAGCTCGCAACAAATCGTTACACGTCCCGCTGATGCAATTCCTGATACAAATTGGCGTGTTCAATCGCAATTGAGGCATACATGGAAATGGAGGAAAGCAGATACATGTTGTCCTCGTTAAACGGCTCGTCGTGACTGTGGTTGATGACCTGAATCACGCCAATGACTTCATTGCGAATTTTCAGCGGCACGCAAATCATGGATTGGGTCTTAAAGCCGGTGCTTTCATCAATTGAACGGTCGAAACGCGGATCAGCATAGACATCGGGAATCAGCAACTGTTTGCCGGTTTTTGCCACCCAGCCGACGATCCCTTTTCCGGCGCTGAGGCGTTTATGGCGAATCGACGGCCCGGCCATGCCGAGCGCGACTTCGAAAATCAAATCTTTGCTTTCTTTCTCGACTAACAGCAGCGACACGGCTTCGACGCCCATGATTTTTTGAATCTGTCCCATCACGATATGCAGCACTTCATTGAAATCGAGGGTCGAAGTCAACACGCGCCCGACATCGTTCAGCAGCGTCAGTTCGCGAATCCGGTTGGTCAAATAGCTGACATCCTGAAAGATCATCAATCCGCCTGTATATTTCTGGTCGTCGGACAGGATATTGGAGAAATTGAAATCCAGCGCCTTTTTCTCTTGCAGGAGCGTCATTTCGATGTTCACCGGCTTTTTCGAGGTCTTCAGCCGGAGCAAAATTTCCTGAAATTGCCCGTCATAGCGCTTGCCAAGCACGTCGGAAACCTCGTGGCCAATCATCTGCATTTCCTCTTTGCCGAGGATATGCTTCGCCGCCGGATTCACATACACCACCATATCCGCTTCATTGATTTCCAGAATCCCATCGCCGACGTTATAGAGGATCGTTTCAAAATGTTTGCGTTCGGCGAGGAGTTCCTCGACCACCATGCGCGGCGAACGCCCATCGAAGCCGAATGAGCGATTTTCAAGCGCCGCCCCCGGCGCAGAGCTCTCAAGCAAGCGCAGGCTGCGCAACAAATTATTCGCCACATCCATGATATAGCCTTTGGCGATGTACATGTCTGCATCTGCCTCGATAATATCGTAGGTTTCGGCAGCAGTGAGCGGCGAAAGCACAATCACCTTCATGCCTGCGAATTCAGATTCTGTTTTCAGGTAGCGGCATAAGCGCACGCCGTCAATGCCGGGCATGAAGAGATCAAGCACGACAAACTCAGGCAGGTGTGCGCGAATCGTTTCCAGTCCCTCGATGCCATTGTACGCCTTAAACACGACATAGCCTTCCCGGCTGATAATTTCGGCCAACGCCTTGCTCGACGCTTGATCGTTATCAATAATCACCAGTTTTTTCATACATGCTTCCTTTGGGGAACGCCGATCTTCAATGTCCTCATCTGAATCACGTGGACGCCTTCCGAGCGCGGGTTTCCGCCCATTTACGC
>CAZMEO010000106.1:0-10542 GCA_964565315.1 uncultured Candidatus Moduliflexus sp.
CCTCAAAACGGTCATATTCTTGTCAATGGCCTGCCATATCGCAGCCTGAATCTGCAATCCGCCCGGAAACTCGGCATCGAAATGGTGCAGCAGCAGACGCTCTCGCTCAATCCCTATTTTTCGATTGCCGATAATTTCACGCTCGACAGCCGCCCGTTTTATAAGCTCTGGCGCAAGAAAAAAGCGTTGCAGACGGCTCGCGATTTTTTGAAAGAATGGGATTTAACGCATATTGATCCCGCCCTGTTAGTCAATCGTCTGGGGGCGCCGGATCAGCTCTTTGTGGATATTTTGAAACATCTCTATCGGTGTCCCTCGCTCCTGATTCTCGATGAAGCCTTAGAAAAACTGACGACCGCTCATTACAACGCGATTGTCGCTATTTTCCAGCGTTTAAAACAGCAAGGGCGCTCGATTCTGCTGATTACGCATCGCATTGACGACGTGTATCAATTAGCCGACCGGGTCAGCGTCATCAAACATGGGGAAATCTTGCTGTCGGATGAAGTCAAAAATATTGATAAAATCAACCTGATCAAAATGGCCTACATGCAGGTTTCGGAGCAAAACACCGACAATTTGAATCGGGAATTTCATCAATTATTGAAATACAATGAGGCGATTCTGCGCAACTTGCCGATTAACCTGATTGTCACGGATCATGAAAACAATATCAGATTGGTGAACGATTATTGCAGGCAATCGTTCGAATTAGAGCAAGCGTCATTTCTCAACAGGCCGCTCGCCCAAGTCGTCACCAGCCCCAATAACGAGGTGGTTGACTTTCTGAATCACGCGCTGTCGTATCGCGAAGAACACGCCTTTTATCAAGCGCCGCTTCGAGTCAAGCAGCAGGAAATCATCGGCAATATTAAAACGTTTCCGATTTATGACGGCAGCCTGTTTATGGGGACGATGCTGACGATTGAAGATGTCACCGAATTCGACCAACTTCAAAAACAGGTCGTGCTTTCCGAAAAGCTCGCCTCCGTCGGCATGTTGGCGGCAGGCGTGGCGCATGAAATCAACAATCCGCTGGAAATTATTTATACCTATTTGAGTTTCATGAAATACAAATTTCGCGGCCAGGAACTCCATAAAGCGCTGAACACGCTGCACGAGCAGATCGCCGATATTTCCAACATCGTCAGCAATCTGCAAACCTTTTCGGATCGCCATGTCGAGAACGAAGAAGTGGATTTGAACGAGGTGATTCAAAACATGCTGAACCTGCTGAAATATAACGCAAAATATGAAAATATCGCCATTCATTTCGAGCCGGAACGCGAAAATATTTTGATTACCACGAACCGCAACGAAATCAAGCAGGTCATTTTGAATTTGCTGAAAAACAGTTTCGAAGTCATGCCGTCCGGCGGCGAAATCAGGATTATCACGCGCATTTTCGAAGAGAACGGCGGCAAAAACGTGCAGATGACGTTTCAGGATACCGGGCCGGGGATTCAGGACGCAAACCCGAACAACGTGTTTCTCCCATTTTATTCTACCAAACACGGCAAAGCAAGCAATAATTTCGGCCTCGGCCTCTCCATCAGCTACAACATCATCAAAAAACACAAAGGCACGATTTCCGTCCAGAATCTTGAGCAGGCTGGTTGTCAATTCACCATCACGCTGCCGCAGGCGGCGGCGAATTAACCGGAGATCACACCGCACAGGTTTTTAAAACCTGTGCGGAGTGTTTAGATTACATGACCTTCATTTCTCACTGGCTTGGGCAGGTCGAATATCAGGACGCGCTCGCGCAGCAGCACACGCTAGTTGAGGCGCATCGAACGAACGCCGACACGCCCGATACGCTGCTGCTTTTAGAGCATCCGCCGACGCTGACGCTTGGGCGACGCGCTAAGCGCGAGCATCTGTTAGTGGAGGAAACGGTCTTGCGGCAGCGCGGATTTGCCTTGTTCGAGGCGGAACGCGGCGGGGACATCACCTATCACGGGCCGGGGCAGCTTGTCGGCTATCCGATTCTGAATTTAAGGCGGCTGTATGGCTCGAACGAGCTTGATCTGCATCGTTATGTCAGAGATATTGAGGAAGTCTTGATTGTCGCGTTAGCCGAATTCGGCGTGAACGGCCGGCGCTATGCGGGTTATACGGGCGTCTGGGTTGATGTTGACGGCGCTCCGGCGAAAATCGCGGCGATTGGGATTAAGGTAAACAGCAAAGGAATTACAAGTCACGGCTTTGCGCTGAATATCACCAATGATCTCAGCCATTTCGATCTGATTGTGCCGTGCGGCATTCGGGAACATGGCGTGATGAGCCTGTCGCGCCTGCTGCGCCAGCCGGTCACGATTCCCGATGTGCGACCTCGCGTGATCGCGGCGTTTCGCTGCGTGTTTGGCTATGATTGAACACAACAGCGAATAAAAGAAAGGCACGAATAATCATCTTATTCGTTCCTTTCTTTTATTCGCTGTTGTTTCGGTTACGGCATCTTCAGCGCATCTTCCCAATGCTCGAAATAGGTGACATCGAGCGAATCATCCTCGCCAAGACAGCGCACCACGCCGCATTCCTGATGATATGCCGAATCATCGAGCAGAGTTTGCAATTTCGGCAGCATTGTCATCGGGATGTCGTAGGTTTTCGTCCATGCTCCCGTATTGATGTACGTGAACGATTCGGCAGAGCCATCAATATTGAATGTTTTCGACGCGACCGGCGTATGCGTGTGCCCCATCACGACGTAGCGCGTGCCGGGATGATGCCGCGCAATCAGTTTCGCTGCTTGCTGATAATTATCCGTGTCGGAGAAGACGCCGCGCGCATGCGGGCGCGATTCGGTATTCTGCATCAAATCGAGCAATTCATATTCGACGCCGCTCTGACGGGAAAAAATATGTTCCCATTGCGTCTCGCTGAAATGCTGCAACGTCGCGTCGAACTCCCGCCGGAACGACGGAATGCTGCGAAGTTCTTGCAGCCGCTCCCGCAGCGCGTTCAGCTTGATGCCGTCGGTAAAGGCATCCATATCCGTCTGGCGCAGAGTGCGGGTTCTTGGTTTAAAGCCAAACAGAGACGACTGAATGTATTCTTTGAGCGGAATGCGGAAATTTTTCAAAAAAATCAACAGTTCAGCGGCGAATTTTGCCGTGACCAGCACATCCTCGTATAACATCGCCGATACGGCGGTTTTCCACATTGGCCGCGCATTATCCAGCATCGGGTAGCGCTCTTCGACTGAATTGAAAAAATGCTCGACAAAATACGTGCCCCAGCAGCTATTCAGGCGGTTGAAGGTCACGTTGATCGGCACATCAATCTGATTGTCGTCGGAATATTGATGCCCGTGCGTCACGAACACGCCTTCTTGCTTATACACCATGCCGAATTTGAAATTTTTCGGCGTCGCGCCGATCCGTTTCATCAGAATGCCGAGGACGCGATTCCAGGCGAGATCAACGTCGTGATTGCCGGGAATAATCAGCAATTCGTTGCCCTTGTCGGCGAGAAAATTCTTGAGCGCCTCGAATTCGTCGGGATGCCCGGCAATCGCTTTTTGCAGGCGCAGCGTTGATTCCGGCTCGGTCGTGCCTAAAAATTTCTGCGGCGGCGTGGAGAGCGTCCCTAACAAAATCTGGGGAAAATCAATAAAGTCGCCGTTGAGAATCAAACGCGCTCCGCCTAATTTCGATGCCCCATTCACAAACGCCACAAATTGTTCGGCGGCCTCCTGGTCAAAATCTTCTAACTGGTTTTGCTGACCTTCTCCAAGATGGAGATCGCTGATAATAAATCTCGGTTTCACACTCACGGTCGTTTCACTCCTTTAGCTGAATGTTGCCGCTCGCAGTCTCAATCGTTCCGCAAGAGGCGTCATCGTGGTTGCTGACATTCGTTCGAGCGCGTCGCTGTCGCCTCCAAATCCAGATATGTCCGCCGAGGATTGCCCCGAAGGTATTCGCCATGACATCCGATACGGAAGGAATTCGATTCGGGACAAGACGCTGCTGATATTCGATCCATGCGCTGCCGCCAAGCGTGACAAGCATGGTCAGAATTAAACTCATGGTCATACCATACTTGAAAAGCCGATGGAAGACAAGAAAAATCATCATGCCGATTGGCAAAAACGCCAAAATGTTAATCAACACATCGCCCACGACGAGCATGTGGCTATACGTGACCGGATGATGATGTTGCAGCGGATAGACCAGCATATCTTGAAATTTTCCCGGCGGAACGAGAAACATCACCCATTCATAGAGCGAACGCCCGCGCACGAGCATCAACCCGGCCAACATGCAGGCCGCATACGCCAAACCGAACAACCAATAACGAAATTTCATCATAAATTGTGTCGAATATCCCCAACAGAGGTTTTTATTGAGACCTCACAGGTTCTAAACACTTGTGAGGCCTTGGTTTATGTCGCCAATGCCTGGTTAAGACAGGCTTGAATCCGCTCAATCTGCCATTCTTCCGCAAGGTGGGATAATTTGGCGGCAAACGCGGCATAGGCGCACTCGCCGGTTTGCAGCGTTTGCAGCGTTTCTCGCAGCGCGACAAGATCGCCGAACGAGGCGAGGCGATGCAGATGCTCCAGCATGTCACGGGGCGGAATCGCTAAGGTTCCGCCAGTGTTTTCGTCGCGAATAATATCCTGCAATGTTTCGCTCAGGTCGCGCGTGGGAAATTCAACATCGAACCAGAACACGCTTCCCTTTTCGACGACGCTGGTGACATGGAGTCGGCTTCCCATCATGCGGACGAATCGCTGGCTGAGCGTTAAGCCTAAGCCTGCGCCATCGGAATAGAGGCGGCGATTAGCGGCGTGTTCGAATGGCAGAAAAATCCGCTTGATGGCTTCCGGCGGAATGCCGATCCCCGTGTCTTCGACCTCGAAGCGCAATTTCGCTTTGTGGCGGAGTTCGACGGGTTCAGTGGACTTGACAAAGCGCTCAAGCAGCGTGACGCGAAACGAGATTTCGCCGTGTTCCGTAAATTTGACGGCATTCCCCAGCAGGTTCGTCAAGACCTGCCGCAAGCGTTTTTCATCGCCGAACAGCGCGTCTGGAATGGCGGCATCATAGTCACATTGAAACGCAAGCCGCTTTTCTTCAGCGTTATATTGCGCCATTTCTCTGACAGGTTCGAGCGCTTGCCTGAGAGAAAAGGGCGAAGGCGTTAATTCAAGTTGTCCGGCGTCATATTTCGAGAGGTCTAAGATGTCGTTCAACAACACCAGCAGATGGTTGCCGTTTCGCTCAATCGTCGAGGCATATTTCTGCTGTTTCGGCGGAAGATCCTGAGCGATTTTCATGAGTTGCGCGAACCCTAAAATGCCGTGCAGCGGCGTGCGGAGTTCATGGCTCATGCTGGCGAGAAATTCGTTTTTCGCAATGTTCGCCGCTTCCGCCGCTTCTTTGGCGCGCTGCAATTCGAATTCGCGCTCTTTGCGTTCCGTAATATCCAAAACGACGGCGAAATATCCGGCAAACTCTCCACGCTCTCCAAAACGCGGAGACGCGGTCACTTGAATGTATTTTTTCCGTGAATGACGGGTATGCAGCGGCAGTTCATGCGTCGTCACGCTGCGCGAATCCGTTTGTTGCAGAAAATGCGTCCAATCCGCCTCATCAAAGAAGAGGCGCACGTTTTCGCCAAGCAGTCGTTCGATTTCTTCTTCGAAAATAAAGGCAAACGCGCGGTTGCAAAACTGAATCGTCTCATCAGTGCCGATGATGCCGATGCCTTCCTGAATGCCGGAGATGATATTTTCTAAAAATGTCGATTGCTCAAGCAGCGAGCGCTCCATTTGCTTGCGTTCATTGATTTCCCAGTTGAGCTGCACGTTCGCCTCGGACAGTTCGGCAGTGCGCTGCTGCACTAATTCTTCAAGATGATTTTGATAGCGGAGAAGCTCCGCTTCAGCGCGTTTCCGCTCGGTAATATCATTCGCAAAAACCAGGAGCGCCGGGCGTCCTTCCCAATCAATTATCGTGCTGCGGACTTCTATCCAGAAATAGGTCTGATCATGGCGAATAAGGCGGATTTCAATGCAAGTCGGGGTCTGAACGCCTTGAAAACATTTGTCGATACCCTCCGAGACGACCGGGCGATCTTCGGGGGCGATAAACTCGATATATGACGCCGCTGCCACTTCTTCTGACGAATAGCCTGTCATCGCAAGCGCGGTCTCATTTGCCAGCACGAACCGGTCATCTTGAATGACGCCGATCATCTCGCTGGCCCGATTGATGACCGTCCGGTATTTGGCTTCGTTTTGGCGTAACTGCCGCTCCATGCGGCTTTTATATAACGCCATTTCGATTGTAATGTGTATCTCACGCGCATGAAACGGCTTGAGGATAAAGCCGAAGGGATCAGTCGTTTTGGCGCGATTCACAACGTCCTGATTCGAATTGGCTGAGATATAGACGACAGGGAGATGAAATTGCCTGGAGATCGCGTCAGCCGCTTCGATGCCGCTCATTCCGTCTTGCAGCATAATATCCATCAAGATCAGATCGGTCGAGACATCTCGCACATGCCCAATGGCGGCTTCGCCCGTACTCACGATCCCACACACGCCATATCCGGCATGTTTCAGGGTGTTTTGCAGGCTTTTTGCGACAATAACGTCATCTTCGACAATTAAAATATTCGCAGATTCCATGCGTTTCCTTGTTCAAGAGAGTGAGATATTCGCATGATGCGTCACGGACAGACATCGTTCTCAACATAAAATGTTCAGACAGGTTCGCCTGCTTTTTGTCAAGAGATAAGAATATTTTCGATAAAGAGATTGCAGCATGAGAAATTTTTGATGCTTTAATAACCCTGCGACTTTTTTTCTTGACGCAACTCACGTTTCACAAACAAGATGTTCTCGTGTGCAAACCTACATTTTGCCAGATACGCCAACATGGTCAACCATGTGATCAATCTATTACCTAATTATTAAGGAGCAGTTATTATGAGTAAAGTACGAGACGTACGCACGATTGACGGCAATACGGCTGCGGCATATATTTCTTATGCCTTCAGCGATGTCGCTGCGTTATATCCGATTACTCCCTCGTCTGTGATGGGCGAAGTCGCCGATGAAATGCGGGCGAAGGGGACACTCAACATTTTCGGGCAGAAGGTCAAAATTGCGGAAATGCAATCTGAAGCCGGCGCGGCTGGAGCAGTGCATGGCTCGCTGACTGGTGGCGCGTTAACCACCACTTATACGGCTTCCCAGGGCTTGCTGCTCATGATTCCGAATATGTATAAAATCGCGGGCGAATTGCTGCCAGGCGTGTTTCATGTCTCCGCTCGCGCCGTTGCCGCACATGCGCTGTCGATTTTCGGCGATCATTCGGATGTCATGGCCACCCGTCAAATCGGCTGGACGCTCTTAGCCTCCGCGAATAACCAGGAAGTCATCGATTTAGCGACCGTTGCCCATTTGAGCGCCATTCAATCCCGCGTCCCGGTGCTGCATTTCTTCGACGGATTCAGAACGTCCCACGAACTGTCGAAAGTCGAAATGATTTCCTATGAAGACCTTGCGAAGCTCGCTGATTGGGATGCGATTAAGGCGTTCAAGGCTCGCGGATTCCGCCCGGAAAAGCCGGAAATGCGCGGAACGGCTCAGAACCCCGACATTTTCTTCCAGGCCAAAGAAGCCGTCAATCCCTTCTACACCAACCTCCCCGATCTGATCGAAGCGAACATGAAAAAAGTCGCTGGTTTGACGGGCAGAGCATACAACCTCTTCGATTACGTTGGGCATCCTGAAGCCGAATACGTCATCGTGTCGATGGGATCGAGCGTGGACGTCATCGAAGAAACCATCAATTATCTCAATGCCAAAGGCGCAAAACTCGGCGTGATTAAAGTGCGCGTGTATCGCCCCTGGTCGCCGAAACACCTCCTCGCCGCGATTCCCGCTTCCGCGCAGAGAATCGCCGTGCTGGATCGCTGCAAAGAAGCCGGTTCTGTTGGCGAGCCGCTGTATGAAGACGTGCTTTCCTGCTTCTATGAATCAGGCAAAAAAGATATGATGGTGATCGGCGGTCGTTATGGCTTAAGCTCCAAAGAGTTTACTCCGGCGATGGTGAAAGCGGTGTATGACAATCTCGCCGCAGATTCCCCGAAAAACCATTTCACGGTCGGCATCACCGACGACGTATCATTCACGTCATTGGACGTGAAAGACACGCTCATCACCGAACCGGCAGGCACGATTCGCTGCAAATTCTGGGGACTTGGCTCGGACGGCACGGTCGGCGCGAACAAAAACTCCATCAAAATCATCGGCGATCATACCGACATGTATGCGCAGGGCTATTTCTCCTACGATTCCAAGAAATCCGGCGGCGTCACGGTCTCGCATCTCCGTTTCGGACCGAAAGAAATCAATTCGCATTATCTGATTACCGAATCTGATTTCATCGCCTGCCATAACCAATCCTATATCACGCGCCTCGACGTGTTGGAAGGGATTAAGCAGGGCGGCGCGTTCTTATTGAACTGCGTCTGGTCGCCTGAAGAATTAAGCGAAAAACTCCCGGCAGCCGTGAAACGGACGTTAGCACAGAAAAATGTGGATTTCTACATCATCAACGCCTACAAAATCGCGGAAGAAATCGGCCTCGGCCACCGCATCAACATGGTGTTGCAAGCCGCATTCTTCAAGATTTCCAAAGTGATTTCCGATTACGAAAAAGCGTTGGAATACATGCGAGATGCCGTGAAAAAGACCTACGGCAAGAAAGGTGATACGGTTGTCGCCATGAACGTGGCTGCGGTGAATCGCGGCGCGGATGAATTGGTAAAAATCCAGATTCCGACAGACTGGGCGACTGCGAAAGATGCCGCCGACACGACAGTCTATCCGAATGATTTCGTGCGCGACGTGCTGAACCCGATTAACGCCCAGAAAGGCGACACGCTGCCGTCATCGCGTTTTGAGCCGGATGGCCTTTTCCCGACCGGCATGACGCAATACGAAAAACGCGGCATCGCTGTCAACGCGCCGAAATGGGTGGCTGATAATTGTATTCAGTGCAACCAGTGTTCATTAGTTTGCCCGCATGCGGTCATTCGTCCGTATCTGATGACTGCTGATGAAGCCGCAAAGGTTCCCGCAGGCACGCCGATTGTGGACGCGAAAGGCAAAGAACTGGCAGGCTACAAATATAAAATCCAGATTTCGCCGCTCGATTGCACAGGCTGCGGAAGCTGCGCGGATGTCTGCCCGGCCAAAGAAAAAGCGCTGGTCATGACGCCGCTCGAAGACTTAGTCGAACAGGAAAGCAAACAATACGCCTACCTGAAAACCGTGCCGGTGAAAGACCAGTTGATGAATAAGTTCACGCTGAAAGGAAGCCAGTTCAGACAACCGCTGTTTGAATTCTCTGGCGCATGCGCAGGCTGCGGCGAAACGCCGTATGTGAAGTTGATCACGCAGTTGTTCGGCGAACGCATGGTGGTCGCGAACGCTACTGGCTGCTCTTCGATTTACGGCGGCACGGCGCCCGTCAGCCCATACACGACCAACAAAGACGGTTTCGGCCCATCCTGGGCGAACTCGTTGTTCGAAGATAACGCGGAATACGGCTTCGGCATGTATCTCGGCATCAGCCAGACCCGCGACAAGCTCATCCTGCTGGCCGAAGAAGCCCGCTCTTTCAAATTGGACGGCGAACTGAGCGGCGCGTTGGAAGGCTGGTTGAATAATTACAGCAATGCCGACGAATCCGTAAAACTGAGCCAGATCGTCAAAGCCAAACTCCCCGCTGCCGTTGCGAACGCTGCTGGCCGCGAAAAAGAGGTGTTGGCGGAAATGCTGGAAAAACAAGACTATTTCGCCAAGAAATCGATCTGGATTTTCGGCGGTGACGGCTGGGCGTATGACATCGGATACGGCGGATTGGATCATGTCCTCGCCTCCGGCATGGATGTGAATATCCTCGTGCTGGATACTGAAGTGTACTCCAACACCGGCGGACAGGCGTCGAAAGCGTCGCAGACCGGCCAGATTGCGAAATTCGCCGCGACCGGCAAAGAGCAGAGCAAGAAAGACCTCGGCATGATGGCGATGAGCTACGGCTACGTGTATGTCGCTTCCGTGTCGATGGGCGCGAACATGAGCCAGACGATCAAAGCGTTCCAGGAAGCTGAAGCGTATCCGGGACCGTCGTTGGTGATCTGCTATTCGCCGTGCATCAATCACGGCATCAACATGACGCACTCGATCAACGAAGCCAAACGCGCCGTGCAGAGCGGCTACTGGCCGTTATATCGCTACAATCCGGTCTTGAAAAACGAAGGCAAAAACCCGTTCGTCTTCGAATCGAAAGAACCGGATGGATCGTTCCAGGATTTCCTGAAGAGCGAAGTGCGGTACAGTTCCTTGAAGAAGATGTATCCAGAAATCGCGGAAAAAGCCTTTGCGAAGGCAGAACGCGAGATGATCGGACGCAACAAATACTACAAAAAACTGTCGGAAATCGATTTCTCCGACATGGTGTAGTTGCTTCGCAGTCAGCCCGGCGCGTTTCGATGCGCCGGGCTTTTTTT
>CAZMEO010000107.1:0-2767 GCA_964565315.1 uncultured Candidatus Moduliflexus sp.
TGCTTCAGGCAGGATACGACATCTTCGGATTGACGATGCGGTTGCCAGCGCATGAGTTTCTCGATGCCGCGACACCGCCTGATGTCGGAGAAGAACCTCCGTATGTCCGCGATGCGCGGCACGTGGCGGAGCATTTAGGAATTGCGCTGCATGTCGTGGATATTCGCCAGCAATTCCGGGAACAGATTGTTCGCTACTTTTGCGAAGAATATTACGCCGGGCGGACGCCAAACCCCTGCGTGTACTGCAACCCGACGATCAAATTCGGGACGCTCTTTGAATATGCCAAAACGCTCGGCGCGGAAGGATTCGCAACCGGTCATTATGTGAAATGCGACTATCATGCCGCCTATCGCCGCTATGTGCTTCGCGCCGCGTCGAATGCAGCCAAAGACCAGAGTTATTTTCTCTATCGGCTGTCGCAGGAACAATTGGCGCGAAGCCTGTTTCCCTTAGGCGGGATGACCAAAGAGGAGGTGCGCCGCGCCGCGCACACTTTTGGGTTGAAAGAGGCCGCTGAGAAATCGGAAAGCCAGGAAATTTGTTTTATCACCGATCAGAGCTATCAGCAATTTTTAAAAATGTATTCCGCATCTCATCCCAATATGCCCGGCAACATTATTGATACAAGTGGAAATGCGCTTGGGCAACATCAGGGGATTCATCTTTATACCATCGGCCAGCGCAAAGGGTTAGGCGTGGCATTAGGCAGCCCGCGCTACGTCGTCGAATTGAATCCAGAGACGAACACTGTCGTTATTGGCGAAAATGACGAATTATTCACCTCGCGCTTTTCGGTGCATGACGTGAATATGATCGCGTTCGAGCAATTGGCAGCGCCGCTTGCCTGTCAGGTCAAAATCCGCTATCGCAATGCCGCAACGCCCGCCACCGTCTTGCCAGGCGAAATTCCCGGAGAAGCGGCTGTCATGCTGCAACAACCTCAACGCGCCGTCACACCGGGACAATCCGCCGTCTTCTATGATGGCGATATTGTTCTCGGCGGCGGGATTATCGAGCGGACACGAATATCTTGACAGTAACCAGCAGCATTCATACGCTGGCAGGCGTCATAACCCAGACGGCTGAAAAAGTGCCTGACCCCATAAGTAGGTATCGTTATACCAACATGAAATTCTTTCCTTGATATAGTTCGCGGAGGGAAAGGAGCAATAGGAATGTTTTTTTCGAAATCAGAATGGAAAACCTCTATTCTTGTGGCATTGGAAACGCTGATTTTTTTTCAAATCAGCATGCTGACCGCATTTGCGTTGACTGGCGGCTATTCTTTGATCATCGGCGTCTGGAAATTTCGGATGCATGCGCCGACGAATATGCTGATTGCCCTCGCCATTGCGCTCATCCTGAGATCTGCGCTTGCGGGGGCGTTCTTTCCTCCAATCGCCTGGGTGTCATTTTTAAAAACGCTCTCCAGAATCGGCCATTCCTATATCTTCAGATGTCGCACCATCACGCGCTTCAGACGCAAAATGCTTGTGCGTGGAGCGCTGCTCGTTATCAGTACAAGTCTGCTGCTCTTGTATGATCCGCTGCAACCCGGATTGACTGCGCGATATTATCATAATCGCGAGTGGCAAGGCGAGCCGATGCTCATGACGCAAGAAGATACGCTCAACCTCACACGCTTCGCGCCGCGCGCGCAGTTTGCTAATCTTCAGGAAAATTACAGCATCGAATGGACGGGCGGCATTTTTATTCCGGTCGCAGGCTCGTATGAATTTTTCACGCTGTCCGATGACAGTTCGGAAATCCTGATCAACGGGCAGATGATCGTGGATAATCGCGGCGAGCATGGATTGCAGGAACGCTCAGGCTCAATCACCCTGCAAAAAGGATTTCATGCCATCACGATTCGCTACATGCAAGGCGCAGGCGCGGCAGGATTCAGAGCTTCCTGGCGCATTCCCGGCCGTCCTCGCGCGGCGCTGTCTCGCGCCTATTTTGCCGCGTCCGTTCCGAATTCGCTGACAAGCTACTGGCTGGAATGCGGGCGTGAACTCGTCAAATTGCTGTTCATCGCGATCTGGGCAAGCCTTGCGCTCATCTTCGTGTCAGGCGTGCTTATGCCTGTTCCGCCGACGCAGCCGTACTGGTGGGAAACAATTGCGCCGCTGACGCGCAATGCACTGTTCTTCTGTCTGCTCTGCGCGATTGGCGTGAATGTCTTCCTCACGCCTGTGAGCGAGGTGACAACCTTATTTTATTCCCGATTTTTTGCCACGACTCCCACGCATACTTACGCCGATTCCTGGACGCACATGTACATGGCGTTGGATTATTTGCAAGAACCGGGACGGAACGCGATGTATTCCGATTTATTGATTCAGCGGCACGATAAATTTCAATATCCGCCCAGCAGCTTATTATTCGTGCAGCCGCTGTACCGATGGTTTCCGGGAGAACGCTTCAAGTCGATTGCGAACCTGATCGGGTGGATCGGCATTATCATATCAATATTTGTGCTGTTTCGGATTTACGTTGCCAGTCTTCGGACGTTTGGATTTGCCACCAGTCCGCCATCGAAATCGGAAACAGCGGCGCGGCTGCTGCTCGCCGTCTGTTATACGCTGACGTTTTATCCGGTTGTCAAATCGTATCATTTAGGACAAATTCAAGCCTGGCTCTATCTCTGGTTTGCGTGCGCGGTCTTGGCGTGGATGGACGGGAAAAAAGAACTGTCTGGCGTCTTAATCGGCCTGATCAGCATGATCAAGCCACAGCTTGGCTTGCTGCTCTTCTGGGGACT
>CAZMEO010000107.1:2867-4509 GCA_964565315.1 uncultured Candidatus Moduliflexus sp.
TGCTGATCGGCATGGCGCTCTTCTGGAATTGCCGCAGGCAGCAAGCAAATGTGGCGGATTTCAGCCTGGCGGCGTTGAGTTTTACCATGGCATCCCCGATTGCCTGGGAACATCATTATGGCGTCTTGCTTCCGATTCTTGCCGCAATCGTGCCGCTCGCCTCAGCATCGCCGCGAAAGCGTGTCGGCCTGCTCATTCTTGCTGCGGCGTATATCGGGAGTTGCAACTACTATCAAATCGCGAATCGTTTAGCTGAGACGCGCTGGAATTTTTTACAATCATCGCTGTTGTTCGGGGCGCTGGCGATTCTGCTGTTGCTGTATCGGCTGCGAAATGTCCGGCAATAAAAAAAGCTGTCTGACACTGTTGACGTGTCTGACAGCTAAAAAATCACTGAGACGTTCCGCCGGAACATCTCGGCTCTGAAGAGTGATTTAATTCTTTTTGTAGATTTTCACGTTGGAATAGGTGACGTTGTCCGGGCTGTAATCAAACCCTTCGCCGCCGCCAATGTACACGTAGTTCGGGTCGGTGCTGAAGATTGCGCCATCCAAACCTTCCTGAAAGATCGGCTGATTATCGCGGCGCAGTTCAATCCACCCCGGTTCAAGCATAATCATCCAGTGATATTTATGGCTGGTATCCCAGGAAAGCGGATGCCCGACAAGCCCCTGTCCCATATACGTTTTCCATTCGCCGTCATAGCTGGAGCGGTTCGCTGCGCCACACTTCATCTTTAAGCCATCAGTCGAATTTTCGAAATTCGCCAATTTGCGCAGTTGGAACAAGTAATAGGGCAAAACGCGCCAGTTTGCCCATGCCGTGCCAGGAGGCGCATCTTGAATGATCGCAATCGTCATTTCGTCATTGCCATCATGCATGGACTCGCCAGGAATATAGCCTTGGGCGTCGAATTCCACCATGATTCCGCCGGAAAATCCGGTGTCATAGCGCAGATAGTTATTGAATTCCCCTGCGATGTAATACCCTTCTCCAGCCTTGAAACTTCCCTCTCCAGCTACGAGCGCTGCTTTGGTCGTACCGTCGGTCAGTTTGTCGTCAATGACGAGCTTCCATCCGACATAGACATCGTCTTTGCCGACTCCAGTCAACGACTGGGAACCGTTATCGTCATCATCATCGTCTTTCGAACATCCGGTGAATGCCAACGCAACGAGTCCGAGGCACAGTGCCAGAAGAAAAAGAAATTTACCTTTTTTTTGCATCATCATGCGTATCGTTTTGCCATTCTGCCAGACTTCACATCACCAATAAGCCCATGAAGCTGACACAACGCAAGCGTTGCCCGCCGTGAGCGCATCCGCGCAACGGCAAAGCAGAAACATTGATTGTGATTGCAAGACTGAAAACGCGACTACGATTTTTAACAGGGGAAGGCTATTCACAGAGGACAGGCAGAGGCCAAACGTCCCTCCTCAACGTCGCCTTCGCAGGGTGCGCCTGCGACGTTCAGCGTTTGTCTCTAATACGTTTCCTCTCCTCAGGACACAGGCTCGGCATCTTCGATAACGCCAGCTATGCGAACTTCTCTCGCCCCCTCAAACGTTAGAAAGCCGCATAAAATGATCGAAAGACGCCGAGAGCGCACATCCTCGAAGATGCTTTGCAAGGATGTGCGTTA
>CAZMEO010000107.1:4609-10441 GCA_964565315.1 uncultured Candidatus Moduliflexus sp.
TCCACGACCGATTTCACGGTGCCAAGATAGAGTTTCCCTTCTTCCGCTTCTGCGGTCAATTGCTCGATCATGTGAATTGCTTGTTTTGCGCCATCATGATCAGAGGAGGCAATGTTGACCGTGCCGTCATCTTCAATATCAATTTTCGCGCCGGTCTTTTCGACGATGCCGCGAATCACTTTTCCGCCTGGGCCAATCACGGTGCGGATTTTTTCCGGGTCAATCTTCATGCTGAAGATGCGCGGCGCATATTGCGACAATTCTTGACGCGGCAAAATAATCGCTTCTTTCATCTTCGACAGGATATGAAAACGCCCTTCTCGCGCCTGAATCAAGGCAAGCTTGAAGGTTTCATGCGTAATGCCGCTGATTTTCAAATCCATCTGAATGGCGGTGACGCCGACTTCCGTGCCAGCCACTTTTAAATCCATGTCGCCGAGATGGTCTTCCACACCCGCAATATCCGAGAGAATCGCGGTTTTGCCGTTTTCGTGAATCAAGCCCATCGCAATGCCCGCCACAGGCCGCGTCAACGGCACGCCCGCGTCTAACAGCGCTAATGTGCCGCCGCAAACGGTCGCCATCGAAGACGAGCCATTCGATTCCAGAATATCGGACACTAAGCGAATCGTATAAGGGAATTTTTCAGCCGGAGGAATCACCTGCGACAGTGACCGTTCAGCAAGGAAACCGTGTCCGATTTCGCGCCGTCCCGGCCCTCTCAGCATCTTAGTTTCGCCGACAGAGAACGGCGGGAAATTGTAATGCAGCATGAAGCGCTTACTGCTTTCCCCTTCCAGCGTATCGAGCCGCTGTTCATCCATCGCTGTGCCGAGCGTCGTCACGACCAACGCCTGCGTTTCGCCGCGCGTAAAGAGCGCCGACCCATGCGTGCGCGGCAAGACGCTGACTTCGCAGGTAATCGGGCGAATCTCTTTCGTTGATCTGCCGTCCAACCGTCTGCCTTTATCAATAATGGTCGAACGCAACACCTGTTTTTCAGTATTGTGAATAATTTCCGCAATCGCTTTCGAGCGCTTTTCGTCGTCTTCTTCAGCGTCGGCGTCGGTAAATTCTTCCAGCGTATCCTCGAAAATCTGGTCAATGCTTTCCTGATAGATTTCTTTGCTGATATTTTCGCCCTGTTCATACAGATAATGATGGATGCGTTCATGGGCAAACGCGCCAATTTTCGCATGAAGCGGGTCTTTGGCTGCCACAGCCACCGTCTGTTTTGTCTGACCGACGCGCTGTTGTAACTCCTCTTGCATGGCGGTCAACTTTTGGATATATTGATGCCCAAAGACGACGGCGTCAGCCAGCACATCTTCCGGGAGTTCTTTGGCTTCGCCTTCGATCATCATAACGGCGTCCCGCGTTCCGGCCAACACGATATTCAGATCGCTTTTTTCCAGCCGGTCATCATACGGCGGATTAATGACGAAATTCCCATCCACGCGCCCCACGCGCACTGCGCCGATTGGGCCTAAAAACGGAATATTCGAGATCGTCAGCGCGGCGGACGCACCGATCATCGCCAAAATATCCGGGCTGTTCACCATATCCACCGATAAAATGGTGGCGATAATCTGCACTTCATTGGTGTAACCATCTGGGAATAATGGGCGAATCGGGCGGTCAATCAATCGGGCGGTCAACACTTCATGATCGCCGGGTTTGCCTTCGCGTTTGACGAAGCCGCCGGGAATTTTCCCCGCCGCATACGCTTTTTCACGATATTCCACCATTAACGGGAAAAAATCAATCCCTTTTTGTCCGGTTTTTGCGGCCACCGCAGTAACCAGCACCACAGTTTCTCCGCTTCGGACGACCACTGCTCCATTGGCTTGTTTGGCGAGCTTTCCAGTTTCAATTGAAATGATGCTTCCGCCGATTTCCGCTTGTACAGTTTGTATATTTAACATAACTCATTACTACCTTTCTTAAAGATGAAGCGTTGATCGCGATCAACGCAACCAACGCTCCAACCTTCAACATGACAAGACAATCATAAATGGCCGTAGAGGGAACGCATTCAAGATTATCTTATTTCCGCAACCCAAGTTCGCCGATCAATTTCTGATACCGCTCGACGCTTTTGCCTTTCAAATAATCCAGCAAGCGGCGGCGTTTTCCAACCATTTTCAACAAGCCCCGACGGGAATGATGATCTTTGGTATGTACCTTAAAATGCTCGGTTAATTGATTAATGCGTTCGGTAAGCAAAGCGATTTGAATTTCTGGTGAGCCTGTGTCGTGGTCGTGAGTGCGATGACTTTCAATGATGCTCTTCTTCTGATCTTTGTTGACGGACATGCAACTATCCTCTACTGTTGTGCTCTGATAACAGTCAACACGCCTTTTACAAGACATGCACCGTAGTCAGAGAATCACGAAATAACCTACAAAGAAGCGAAACAGAGGCTACCACATTGAAAACGAGAGAAATTGTAAAGAAAAAAATGCAGATTGTCAATTTTTTTCGCAGAACACGCACATTTTTTCTCACCAGGAGTGCGGCGCGGTCGCCGCATCTGTCATATCATTGCGCCGACCTGTCCGGCACCTTCAACGTGCCGGACAAGAGTTTTTCCTTATTTCACCAACACCTGAAACGGCTGAATCAGGCTGATTGACGCCATCTCTTCAGTGTCAGGTTGGCGCTCAATCCGCGCAAGCGCAATCAGCATTCCGGCCTGATTGTGAACGCGGATGTTCGCTGTTGGGCGCAACATCTCAGCGGCTTCGACGGGAAGCGCAACCGCTGCGCCATGCACGACGCGCCCGGCGGCAGCTTCATCAAGCGCAACGGCAGGCCATTCCGCCAGCGCCGCCTCAATCGGCAGCAGCGATTGCCGCAACCGTTCGCAGTCGCCGCGCATGGCGGCGAGTTCCTCAAGCGATGCGGCGTCGCGCAGCAGAAATCGCCCGCTTTGAATGCGCTCTAATTCAGTAACATGCGCGCCGCAGCCGAACGCTTCGCCGAGATCGTTCGCCAGTGTGCGAATATACGTGCCTTTCGAGCAGACAACCTGAAAATGCAGATACGGCAGCGCCATGCCGGTGAATGTCAATTCGTAAATCGTCACAGGCCGCGCCTCGCGTTCCACCTCTTTTCCGGCGCGAGCCAGTTCATATAAGCGCTGCCCCCGCACGCGCCGCGCCGAATACATCGGCGGAATCTGCGTGATTTCGCCGGTAAATTGCGCGAACATTCGCCGCACCTCGTCTTCGGTCAGCGGCGGCACGTCGCGCCGTTCCACAACCTCGCCCGTATAATCTTGCGTGTCCGTCCGCTCGCCGAGTTTCATGGTGGCGCGATAGGTTTTCTCGCCGTCGGTCAAATATTGCACGATCCGGGTCGCATCGCCAAGGCACGCAACCAACAGGCCGGTCGCAAACGGATCGAGCGTTCCGGCGTGTCCCACTTTTTTCGTCTGAAAGATTTTTCTGACCTGCGCCACGACATCGTGCGAGGTCATGCCCGCTGATTTTCGGAGAAGCAGCACGCCGTTCATATTCTTTTTTCTTTACCTACTGCATTGGAACGTGAATTTTTAAGAGTACGGTGTACCGCCGACGTCCTCGTCGGCTTTTGTCATACGCGCCGACGAGGACGTCGGCGGTACGAAGTGCGATTAAAAACTCATGAAACAATGTACTACATTGACAGAAGACATTGTCGTCAAGAACAAATTGTCAGACCCCTTGGAGGTGTCTGCCAGTTCTCACCATACCATCAGGAGTGCCAAAGTTTGATTTGGCGGTCAACACAGCATTTCAGGCGATTTTGTCAAGAAAGAAACCGCAAACGACTTGACGAATTTGCGGGCAATGCGCAAGATGACATCGTATTCGAATCGATCTGGCACAGTCATGATTTCTTCAAAAATGCTCGAAAATGTACAAAGGAATGCTTGCATAATTTTTAAAAAACGCTTATACTAATGTCATTTATCAATTATATTCAGGGGAACGGGCGGCATCCTGTCGATTCTCAGGACAATGATTTCTATCAAAACAGGCAGGAGGCGTCCGGGACATGATCATGAAAATTACACTTATCTCGCCGGATTTGCAATCCACGCATTTTAAATTTACGCCGAAAGAAGTCAAATCATTCTGGTTTGCCAAGCTCACGCTGCCGCATTTGGCGGCCTTAACGCCGGAAGATGTTGACGTGCGTTTGATTGACGAAGCGGTCGAGCCAATCAATTTTGATGAGCCAACCGATTTAGTCGGCATCACGGTGAACACCTATCTTGCCATGCGTGCCTATGAAATTTCGGCGGAATTCCGCAAACGCGGCGTGCCGGTCGTCTTAGGGGGCATTCATCCGTCGCTCTATCCGCAGGAAGCGATGCAGCACGCTGACGCCATTGCGATTGGCGAAGCGGAAAATATCTGGACGCCGATTGTGCGCGACGCGCAGAAAGGGCGCTTGCAGCCGAAATATGCGTCGAAAGAATATCCGTCACTCGACGGCCTGCCGCTGCCGCGCCGCGATTTGCTGAAACGCGGCGCGTACCTGACCAGCAATACGATTCAGACCTCGCGCGGCTGTCCGTATCACTGCGACTTCTGTTCTGTCACCGACTTTTTCGGCCATACGTACCGCTGTCGCCCGATTCCTGAAGTGCTGCGGGAAATCGAAACGCTGAACTTGCGCCGTCCGCTCGTCTTCGTGGATGACAATATCATCGGCAAGCCGCAGTACGCGCTGGAATTGTTTCAGCGGATGAAACAGTATAAAGTGCGTTGGGGCAGCCAGTGCAGCATCAATCTTGCGAAACACCCGGAATTGATGAAAGCGGCAAGGGAAAGCGGCTGCGTGGCGATGTTTATCGGCCTGGAAACGATTGATCAGCATAACCTGAACGACGTGCATAAAGGGGTTAATCACGCCAATGCCTATTATGACGCGATTCAGCGGATTCACGATCATGGGATTGCGATCAACGCCGGGATGATTCTCGGCATGGATCACGACGACGAAAGCGTGTTCGAACGCACGTTGGAATTTTTGGAAAAAACCCGCATCGAATACGCCACGTTCCACATCCTGACGCCGGTTCCCGGCACAGTGCTGCATGAGCGCATGGAGCGGGAGGGGCGCATTTTGCATCGCGACTGGTCGAAATATAATGGCGGCTACACCGTGTTCCGCCCAAAACTGATGTCGCCGGAAGCGCTGGAAGAAGGCTATTACTGGACATATCATCAATTCTATTCCATGCGTTCGATTCTCAAGCGCATCTTTGATCCAGGGATCGAAATGTTTTACAAGCTTGCGCTGAATTTGGCGTATAAACGGATGATTCACCGGTTTCCGCATCACGAACTCCCGGAAATGGCGCGGGTGCTTCAGACGATGAACGGCGAAATCCACGCCATTCCAGAAGTGAACTCAAAAGGCTTGATTCCGTACACGATTGAAATGACGCAGCAGACCATGCGGAATGTCGGGGAGACGATGGATCGCTTTCTGCGCATCCGCGTTCATCAGCATCATCGCCTGCAAGCGCTCTTCGTCGAATTGACCGGCGTGCTGAACGGCATTTCGGCGCGGCGGCTGCGCGAGCGCATCGCCTACGCCTTGCAGCGGACGCAGTGGGATATTATCCTGAATTTTGAGCATGTGCAATTTGCGACGACCAGAGGGCTGCAAAATTTTCTGCCGCCTCATGCGACGCATCCGGCAGTCCGCATCAAATGCCTGCACGTGCCGCGCCATTTCCGAGAGCATTTAGAACGCTTTCATCAGGGGATTGAATTTATTGAGCATGCCGACGAGGTGCTTCCGGCATAACGATGAAAAAACCATCACAGTTA
>CAZMEO010000108.1:0-10431 GCA_964565315.1 uncultured Candidatus Moduliflexus sp.
TGCCAGGGTTTCGAACCCTGGCAGGGTTCTTCAGGGTCAATGCTTCTGCATAGTATATTGGAACATTAATTTTTAGGAGTGCAAAATCTTGATTTTGCGTGTCAAATCGAGATTTGCCACTCCTGAGACTCATAAAAATTACTGACTTCGTGTAAAAGTGCTATAAAAATTTAATCCGGCAACGGCGTTGACCTCCCCCCGTTGGGGAGGCAGGGCTGTTAAGTTCTCAATCCTGTAAGGGCTGAGATACCCCTCGTTCCACGCTCCGCGTGGAATGCCACGATTCGGACGCTCCGCGTCCCGTTCGCCGCAGAGCGGCGAGTTGTCGGCATTCCACGCGGAGCGTGGAACGAGAACTTAACAGCCCTACTCTTAGGAGGGGCAAGGGGTGTGAATCAAAAAACGTTAGGACGTGAAGTCAACGCAGTCTTATTGCAAACTGCTCAGCTTTTGAACCAATTCCGCTGTATAACGAATGCTGGGGAAGAGCAGCGCGAAACGCTGATCGATATTCTGCGAGAGTTCGAGGCTGGACGCCGCTAACTGCTTAATCTCTTCTGCCGCATTTTTCGTAATATCAGACAAATTACGCACTTCGGCGGCCACCACGGAAAACGCCCGCCCTTGTTCCTGCACTCTGGCGGCTTCAATCGTCGCATTCAACGACAGCATGCGCGTCTGGTTGGCAATATCTTCGATGATGCCGATTTTATCCGCAATCTGCTGCATCGCTGAAACCATCTGCGTAATCGCGCTCCCCACGTCTTCGGCATAATGCGTGGATTCATGCACGGACGCATTCACGTCATTCACCACTTCTTTCAATCGGTGAATCATCAAATTCAATGACTGCATCAGAATATCATGATACGAGCGTTCATTCACTTCGACAGCCAGATTCCCCTGCGCCATTTCCTGAGCAACATTGGTAATATCGGACATCGCCTCAATCAGGAGATTCAAATTGTCTTTCAGCGTATTAAAATCGCCGCGATACTCGTCGCGGATTTTTTCAGGGACTTCTCCTTTGGCGATATTGTCAACATACGCTGCCGCCACGTGAAATGGAGAGACAAAGGCATCTAACACGTTATTAATCCCCTCAAGATGGTTGCGCCAGCCGCCGCTGAACCGCTCCACGTCGCCGCGAAGATCAAGGTTACCCTCCTGCACGGCATTGATGATCCGCCTGAGTTCGTCGAACAACCCTTGAAGTTGATGAATCATCTGGTTGAGCGACTTCATCAAACGATCATGTTCCGAGCGTTCGCGCGCGTCAATATCCAGGTTGCCGCCAGCCAGCATCATCGCAAACCAGGTCACTTCGTTCATGGAATCAATCAGGCGATTCAGGCTCTTATACATGCTATTGAAATCCCCCTGAGCCTCTTCGGGGATGCGGTTGGGCAATTCGCCTGCGGCAATGCGGTTCACGTAATCCACCACGAGATGATGCGGCGTTTCGATGTGGTCGAGCATGGTATTCATGCCGATGATCAGTTTCTGCCAATCGCCGGAAAATTTGGGCACCTCGCCGCGTTTATCGAGTTGGCCGTTTTGCACGGCAGAGGTGACGCCATTCACCTCAGAGACCACCTGCGTCAGGCGTTCGCGCATCGTTTGAACGGCGCGAGCTAAGCGCCCGATTTCATCACGCCGATTCAAGGGCAGCGGCTGCTGCAAATCTCCCGCCGCCACTGATGCGGTGGCATTCGTAATTCTGCTGAATCCGCGCAGCAAATTCGAGGCAAAGAGGTAGAAGGCAATCGTTGAAAGCCCGTTCAACCCGACAATCAGTCCGCCGGTCAGCAGGAAAAAGCGTTTGCATCGTTCGGATGTAATGAGAATATCGTTTTTTGCGCCTCGTGCTGTCAATGATTGGTACCACGCATAATAACTTCCGCCTGCGATGGCGATGCTGAAACCAATCAGCACGAGTCCTAAAGTAATGGCTTTTTGTCGAATACTCATGATGAAATATCGTTCTACACGAAGTCAATAATTTTTAATGGCGACTTGTACCGCCGACGTCCTCGTCGGTTTCCATTCAATATGCCGACGAGGACGTCGGCGGTACGAAGTTCTACGAAAAACTCATGACTCTATGCACGCGACAGCGCCTCACAGATTTCAACAGCCTGTGAGGTGTGATCCGTTTCAGGGGCAGAAATTATTTCGCTTCCATGCACAACCGCACATGTACCGCATGATCTGCGGATTCTTTCAGGAGTTCCAGGCGGCCTTTCGTTTCAAGCGCAATTTTGATCAAGCCTAAATGACCGCTGCCATCTGTCTGCTGGAGCAAACGCTCAACGAATAACTGTTTAATGTCTTCCGTCACCTGCAATGCCGAAATTGAGTTGCGCAAATTCGAGCAATCTTCAACCTTCGCGATATTGCAGGTCTCGACGATAATATCCGTCTTATCAACATGAATTGCCACGCCGGATCGCGTATTTTCCCGAGTGTATTTGATGCAGTTTTCAATCAATTCACTGCACGCATTCGCGCAGGTCTCTGCGATCTTCGGCGGAACGGACGAGGCCAGCAGCCAATCTTTCAAGCTTTCCCGCGCGCTCGATTTCATCTGCCATAATTGATCGAAGCGGGCCTCAATCTTATAAAACTGAAACATGTACTCAAAATCTTTTTTAAAAAAATCATGGTCTTGTTTGCAAATATCCATATTCCCCTCCTTATGGCATGAGCATCATATCGCATTATGCAGAAGCATTGACCCCGAAGAACCCTGCCAGGGTTTGAAACCCTGGCAGGGTTGGGTTCACCCCTCGTGAATAATGCAATATCAGGCAGCAATGCGAATCGCATTCGGCTTTAAATACGTCAGCGTGGGAATGCTTTCCTTCTGCCAGGTGATCTCCGGGTTAATCCGCAATTCGAATTGTTTCGGACTGCCAAGCATAAACGTGGCTAACGAACGAATTCCGCTGGAATTCAAAAAAGAGAGCTGCGTCAGATCAAGAATGCACGTCGGCGCAGAGACTGTTTGATCGATATTGCGCAAGAATACATCAACTTTTTCATAATTCGATTTTTCCAGCTTGCCGGAAAATTCCACGACATTGTTGGTGAGTACGATTTGAAACCCCACTTCTGAATATGTCACGATGTCATCCCTCCATTTTTATTCTGTGTAAATTTCACTTCCTAACAAAAACTACATCGAATGGGAGAAAGGAACGAATCGGGAACGTGAAACTGTTCGAATTCGTTCCCTTCTGTTATTCGTTGTAGTTTTTGTTAGGAACTAAACTATGTAAATAATACCAATTGCGTTCGAATGGATCATACATAGTAGGGCGAAACTGTGGTTTCGCCCTTGTCGAAACGCAGTTTCGACATACGCGGCGAATATGATCGTTTCAAACACAATTGGTATAATTACCTGTAATTTATGTTACGCAGCAGATTCGAGCCAATGGCCGCAAGCTCCCCTCCTGGGAGGGGAATTGTCGGCGACGTTGGCAACATCAATCAGTAATTTGCCCCTCGTTCCATGCTCTGCGTCGAATGCCACAATTCGGACGCTCCGCGTCCCGTACACGCCGCAGAGCGGCGGTTTGCAGGCATTCCACGCGGAGTGTGGAACGAGCACTTCACAGCCCTGCACCCCAACGGAGAAAGGCCGGGGGTGAGGTCGAACAGACAGGCATATTCCGGATCGGAAAAATTATTCCGCCTGCATCTTCAATTTCACGTGGACAACCCCGGCTTCTTCATGCGGCACTAATGACAGCGAACCTTTTGTTTCGACCACAATTTTGCTTAAGCCTAAATGACTTTTCCCGGCCACAGGATTCATCAGTTTTTGAATAAACACCTGTTTTGGGTCATCCGCGATGTCAAGCATTTTCACCGCGTCAGCCAGTTCCGAAAGGTGGTCGGGTTTCGTCGAATTGATCGTCTCAATCACGATGTCGCGATCCGTCACATGAATCGCCACCACCGAAATCGCATTTTCCAGGCTATATTTAATGCAATTTTCAATCAACTCGCTGCATGCGTTGGCGAAGACTTCCGCCGTATGCGGCGTAATATCCGACACTAACAGCCAGTCATCCAGGCTTTCCCGCGCGCTGATCTTCATCTGCCACAACTTTTCGAAATGATCCGCGCGATTCCGAAATTTAAACACATAGCGAAAATCGCACGACTGCTGCTGCTCTTCGCGCAAGTACTCGGCAATGCTTAACATTATACACCTCTTTCTTCAATGAGAAATACATCCGGTAGCCCCGACCTACGGGGCGGGAAGTAGCCCTGCCGCCCCGTAGGACGGGGCTACCGTTGCAGACGTGGCTTATGCGTGACGGCGGATAGAAATCCGCTGCGGGCGCAACTGCTCCAGCATCGGGAGGCTTTGACTCTGCCAGGTCGTTTTATTGTTGATCGTCAACTCAAAGGTATGCGCGCTTGACAAAAGGAACCTGACTAATGTCCGAAATCCACGCGAATTCAGATAGGTCAATTCGGTAAAATCAATCAGGCACACGCGATCCGGTGAAATTACCTCTTCCAGGCTATCGAGGAATTTTTCGAACATCATATAGGCCACCATTTCCATTTTTCCGGAGAAGCGCAGGGTATTCTCTTCGAAAAAAATATCAAAGCCCGGTTCGGAATATGATACCTGCTGGCATTTTTCCATAAATACGCTCCAAGACCCCAGAATGATGTTCGAGACACACCATCATGGCGATTACTTACCAGACATCATTATTACTAAAAAAGTTGATATATATAAGCCTGAATTTTGTCAAGAAATCAATGCCTCTCCAAAAAAATTGGCGCACATTATTGGGAGAAAATAGCCCCAAAAAACTTGACAGGCGTCTGCATAACTGTTCTTTGCGAAGAATCAATAACCTGCTTGATCCGAACGCATCCTCGCAATAAGATTTGTTCATGTTCTTTGACAGTTTCTTCATCATGTACGCATCGCCAACTTTTACAAGGAGACTCCTTTTATGACTCTGTTGAATTTGTTAGATGAACTCTATCGCCGTGACATCGTCGTTCGCATGGCGGGCGAACAATTTCAAGTGCTCGATTTTCACAAACGCCTGACTCCGGAACTGAAAACCTCGATTGATCACTTCATCCACACGCTCGCCGCCTATCTGCGCCGCGCCGACAGCAGCATCTCGCTGCCGTTCGCGCCTCTATCCTTCGCGCAAAAGCGCCTCTGGTACTTCGCGCATCTGACGCCGGAAGATACCGTCACGCATACGCTGAAATTCGAAGCCCGACTGCTGACGCCGCCCAATATTCCGGCGTTAAAATATGCGTTAGACACCCTGGTGCAGCGCCATCCGATGCTGCGCACCACCTATCGCGATCTCGGCGGCGGCACGCCGGTGCAGCAGACGCGCAAAGAACTCCCGCCAGCTTTTGAAGTCTTTGATTCCGCCGAATGGAGCCGCGACGAAATCGGCCAGAAAATGCAGGCACTCTCAGGACAGCCCACCAATCTCCGCAAAGGCCCGATTCTCCGCTGCTATCTGTTCGCGCTGCCCCGCGGACGCTACATTTTCAAGCTGCTGCTCCCCTATCTCGCTGCCGATATTCAGTCGTTGGAACTCCTGATGGACGAACTCAGCGAATTATACATCGCCGCCAAAAACAATGAAACCATGACCATGCCGCCGATAGAATCCACCTACGCCGAGTATGTTCGCTGGAAGCTCAACATGCTGGCAGGCAAAGAGGGGAAACGCCATCGCGCCTACATTGACAAGGTGATGGCGGGCGACGTGCCGGTGATCAACCTGCCGTTCGACCGACCGCGCCCGCCGCGCCAGACCTTCAATACCTCCTCCCTCTTTCTGACGCTGACCACGACCGTCACGCAGCAGGTCAAAGCCTTTGCCAACGCCGAGCATATTTCCCTGCACGGCCTGTTGATGTCGCTGTTTTTCGTGCTGCTGCATCGCTATACAGGGCAACAGGATATTCTGATCGGTTCGCCGCGCTCCGAACAGGGACATCGTCGCTATAAAGGCGTGGTGGGCTATTTCGACAATCCGCTGCCAATTCGGACGCAATTCACGGAAAACCCGACCTTCAGGCATTTCTGCCGCGCCATGCAGCAGACGATCTGGGAAGCGTTCGATCATGAAGAGTATCCCTCGCATCATTTAGCCCATCAATACCACCTCGCCCGCGACGCCAGCCATCCGCCGCTGTTTCAGGCCATTTTTATTATGCAGGAGCCGCATCAGCGCCGCAACATCTCCCCCTTCTTGCTCGGACAGGGGGGCGACCGCATCGAACTGGACGGCCTGATCATGCAATCGGTCGGCTTCGACGATAAAGCCCGCATTTTCGTGGATTTGCAGCTCACGCTCTTCGAAGAGCATGGTTCGCTGACCACGCTCTGGCAGTATAACACCGATTTATTTGATGAAGAAACCATCGCGCGGATGGGGGAGTGTTTCCGCATCTTGCTGCAAGGCGCGCTGGCAGACCCGGAACTCAGGATCAGCGATCTACCGCTTATGACAGCGGCGCAGCGCGAGGAGATTCTAATAACATGGAATCAGACCGCTGCGGCGTATTCCAAAGACAAGTGCCTTCACCAACTGTTTGAAGAACAGGTCGAACGCGCCCCGGACGCAACCGCGCTCGTCTTCGAACAGCAGCGCCTCACCTATCGCGAGTTGAACGCCCGCGCCAACCAGCTTGCCCGCCACCTGAGCACGCTCGGCGTCGGCCCGGAAATGCTGGTCGGGGTGTACGTCGAACGCTCGCTGGATATGATTGTCGGATTGTTAGGCATTCTGAAAGCGGGAGGGGCATACCTTCCCATCGATCCGATCTACCCGCCGAAACGAGTCGCATTAATATTGGAAGATGCTCGCCCTGCTGTGATTCTCTCCCAACAGGCGCTCGCGGCAGAATTAACAGGACATGAGGCACGCATCATTCTTGTAGATCGAGACTGGCAGAAGATCGCTCAAGAAGATGATAGCAACGTCACAAGCGATGTCATGCCAGAACATTTGGCCTACACCATCTATACTTCCGGTTCCACAGGCATTCCCAAAGGCGTGCAGATCGCCCACTACAGCGCGGCGCATCTCTTCGACGCGCTTCGCCCCGTCATTCAATTCGACGAACACGATATCTGGACGGTTTTTCATTCGTATGCCTTTGATTTTTCAGTCTGGGAAATCTGGGCGCCGCTTGTCTCCGGAGGGCGGTTAGTCGTCGTGCCGATGAAAGCGGTGCAATCGCCCGAAGCTCTGCATGACTTGCTTTACAAAGAAGGCGTGACCATTCTCAATCAGACCCCATCAGCGATCAAGCAGCTTCTCGCGGTCAAAAAAGACGAGGAGGCGAACGGAAAGCGCCTCAGCCTTCGCGCGATTATTTGCGGCGGGGAGGCGCTGCCGCCGCAATTAGCGGCGGAACTCCTTGAATGGGAGATTCCCTTGTGGAATTTTTATGGTCCGACAGAAACAACCGTCTGGGCAACCATCCAGCATGTTGAGCGCATCCAATCAATGAATCGTCCGGTTTCGGTCGGTCGCCCGTTTGCCAATATGCAGACCTATATTTTAGACGCGCACTTGCAGCCCCTGCCGATTGGGGTCTGCGGCGAACTGCATATTGGCGGAATCGGCTTAGCGCTCGGCTATTTTCAGCGTCCGGAGTTGACACAGGAAAAATTTATTCCCAATCCGTTCGAACAAGATGGCAATGCGCCGACGCGCCTGTATAAAACCGGAGATATCGCCAGGTATCTGCCCGACGGCTCTATCGAATTTCTTGGACGAAGCGATCATCAGGTCAAAATTCGCGGCTTCCGAATCGAGTTAGGAGAAATCGAAGCCGCAATCAGAACATATCCAGCGATTAAAGAAACAATTGTCATTGACCGCGAAGATGAACCGGGGCAGAAGTATTTAGCCGCCTATCTCATTCCAACGTCTGATTATCGCGAAATTGAACAGATGGACGCCGAAGCCCCCGAACTGAACGCCGGTCAGGTCGAACAATGGCAGAATGTGTATGATAATATTTACAGCCAGGCCGCAGCGCTTTCAGACGCCACGTTTAATATCGTCGGCTGGAATGATAGTTATACCGGCAAACCGATCCCTTCGGAAGAGATGCTGTCGTGGGTGCAATCCACTGTTGAGCGGATTCAATCCATGCAGCCGCAGCGCATATTGGAAATCGGGTGCGGAACGGGATTGCTCTTATTTCGATTAGCCTCACGCAGTCAGAATTACTGGGGAACAGATATTTCGCCAGTCGCGCTTGAATTTCTTCAACAACAAGCGATTTCACAAAGACATCTGCCAATTACGCTGCGTCAGCAGGCGGCGGATGATTTTCACGAAATTCCGTCCGGCGCATTCGATACAGTCATTATGAACGCAGTCGCTCAACATTTCCCGAACGTCGAATATCTGATTCAGGTCATCGAACGCGCCGTCAACGCCATTCTGCCGAATCGGGGCGTCATCTTTCTCGGCGATCTGCGCAGCCATCCGCTGTTGGAATTGTTCCATGCTTCGGTGCAATTCTTCCAAGCGCCGCCGGCGCTGAACGCCGCACAACTGCGCCAGCGGGTACATCGTCAAATAAGCCATGAAAATGAATTGACGCTCGATCCTGCGCTCTTTTTTGCGCTGAAAGCCCGCATTCCGGCCATTACCGCTGTCCGCGTCCAGCCCAAACGCGGCAGCGCGCGCAACGAAATGACTCGCTTCCGGTATGACGTGACGTTGTTCGTCAATGGGAAAACTCCATACGCTTTTTGCCCTGAAAGGGCAGAGAAATATAGACAGGGGATTCATCCCCTGGGAAAAAGTTCCAGGGATGAATCTCCGGCCGTTACCCCTCCGCCCTTTCAGGGCGCGTTTCTCGCTGATCGGGGTTTTCCTGGGGATGAATCCCCAGGCTTTACTCCGCCGCCCTTTCAGGGCGAAAAACCCATGTTCGCCGCTCAACCCTACGCATCAGGAGGGGAGATTCGGTGGCTCGACTGGCGAGCAGAGGGCTTGACGCTGCCCGATCTGCATCAACGCGTGAAAGAGACGCAGCCGGAGGCGTTCGGCGTGACCAACATTCCCAACGCCCGCCTCTTTTACGATCTGCATGTGCGGGACTGGCTTGAAGATCGCGAAACCTACGCCTCTGTCGAAGAGGCGCGGCAGGCGCTTCACGAACACGCTCGCGAAGCCGGAATAGACCCGGAAGAGTTCTGGAATTTCGAGCGCAAGCTTCCGGAATACCAGATCGAACTCAGTTGGGCGCGGCATGGGCGCGACGGCGCGTTCGACGCGCTCTTCATCCGGCGCGACGCCGCAGACCGCGTGGCGATTTCATTCCCTGAACCTGAGATCGCGCCGAAATCATGGAGCGCTTACGCCAACGATCCCCTGCGAGGCAAACATCTCCGCGCGTTGATCCCCCGCTTACGCGCGTTTATCGAGAAAAAGCTGCCGGATTACATGATTCCGGCGGCCTTTGTGCTGTTAGAGGCGCTGCCGCTCACGCCGAACGGCAAAATCAATCGCCACGCCCTCCCTGCGCCGGAGCGGACGCGCCCCGAAGTCGCCGCCGCCTACGTTGCGCCGACCAATGAATTGGAAACTGTGTTGACGAATCTCTG
The DNA here is from genome assembly GCA_964565315.1 of uncultured Candidatus Moduliflexus sp. Taxonomy (GTDB): domain Bacteria; phylum Moduliflexota; class Moduliflexia; order Moduliflexales; family Moduliflexaceae; genus Moduliflexus. Next base: position 9,647 of record CAZMEO010000108.1, read on the forward strand.
GGAAGAGCTTCTCGATTTGGAACGCCTCGGCATTCACGACGATTTCTTCGAGCTCGGCGGCGATTCGCTTTCCATGACGCGCATGTTGATGAGGTTGAAGCAAGACCTCGATGTCATTGTCACGCAGACCGATATGTTCGACGTGCATACCGTCGCGCAGTTAACCGAGGTCGTGGAACGCAAGATGCGCGAAGAAATCGAACAGCTCAGCGACGAAGAAGCGGCGGCATTGCTGGCGGATGCCGAACGGAACGACATTACGATATAAGGTATCAGTTCAGCCCTGAAAGGGCGCGATATGTCAGCGCAGGGCGAAACCTTGCGAATCTGATATATTTCGCCCTTTCAGGGCTGACATCGAAAAATATAATACCAATTGCCTTTGAATAGATCGTAAATTGTACGTCGAAACTGTAGTTTCGACGTACACCGCGAATATGATCTTTCAAAAGGCAATTTGGTATAATTATAACAGAGAGGGAAACATGATGCAAACAATGATCACAACGCCATCATCCAAAAATATCAAACACGCACTCCTACAAAAGCGGCTGCAAGGCAAAACACTCAGGAAAGCGGAACCGCAGCCGCTTCCGCATCACGACCCGAACCGCCCGCTCTTGCTCTCGTTAGAGCAGCAGCGGCTCTGGTTCTTAGAGCAGTTCGAAGGGGGCGACCCAACCTATAACGTGCCGATTCATGCGCGGCTGCGAGGCCGGCTGAATCTTCGCTTCTTAGAACGCGCCGTCAACGAGATTCTCCGGCGGCATCAATCGCTGCGCATC
>CAZMEO010000109.1:0-10276 GCA_964565315.1 uncultured Candidatus Moduliflexus sp.
GTTCATAATTCCATTCCGTTGTGATCTCCCGTTCGTTTAGACCTCACAGGTTTCCCAAACCTGTGAGGTCTGGGGAATTGGCATGAGAAGCAGATCGAGAGAGTGACATGTTGATCAATACGGAGGTTCGCGCGCCGCGATGGGTTGCCGGAACGAAAGGGCTGATACTTACTGTCATGCTGTTGACATTGCTGTCGGCAATTGCGTATCAAGGCATCCGCGATAACTTTTTTTCCTGCGATGATTTTGTCTGGCTGCGGAATGCGCAAAATACTCTCAACCATCCGCTGAATATCTTTACCAGAGATATTGCCGGATGGTTTCGTCCGTTCGGGCATCTGATCTTTGCGCTGAATTACTTGATATTCGGGTTGAAATCCCCTGTCGGCTATGCCGCAGTCAGCGTCCTGATTCATATTCTCACCTCGTATTGCGTTTTTGCGCTGGTCGAACGCCTGAGCCGACATCGCGGCATCGCCTTATCAGCGGCGGCCTTTTTTGCCATTCAACACGCGCACTGGGAAGTGACGTGGGCGTCTTCAGTCGCCGAGGTTGCCGCGTTGTTCTGGATGCTGTTGACGCTGATCTGGTTTCTGAAATGGCGAGCGCTGACGAGTCATGCTGATAAGCGCCTCGGTTCATATCTCCTCGCGCATCTCGCCATGGGATGCAGTTATTTATCCGCAGAATCGGCGGCTGTGCTTCCGGCGCTGCTGCTGGCAGCAGATGTGTTGTATGCCGCCGATGTTTGGAAACGAGGCGTCTTGCGGGCGTTACGCGCGCACCTGAGCTTCTGGGTGATTTCCGCGATCTATCTCGCGTATGAATTCTCGCTTCAACTGCGCGGCTCGCATTTAGGGCAAGGCGGCGACTATGGCGTCGGAGCGCAATCTTTCATGGTTATCGCACGGAGTCTGCTCGCGTATCTCGTCCCGAAACCGCTGCTGCTGTTGATCTTCGAGCAGCAAGGGCTTCGCTTCGCCGCGCTGGCCTGCTGGCTTGGCACATTCGCCGTAGGATGCCTGATTATCATGCTCGTAACGATCAAGCGAGCATTCTTGATTCATGCGGCGTACAGCGTGATATGGGTTCTCCTCTCGATGCTCCCGTTCTGCGGGTTTACGCGCTTCACGATTATTGACAGCCGCCATTTTTACGCGCCATCCGTCGGCGTCGCCTTGCTTTTCAGCCTGTGGGCGCACAGCGCATATCAGGCCATCCGCCCTTTCCCTGCTTTGCAATGCGCCTTGAAACGCGGCCTTCTCTTTTTTCTGATTACCGGACTGACAATATGGAATGTCGCGGAATTGTGGCATGAAGACGCCATGTTTCAGCAGTACGCGAGCGAATCCCATGAGGTCTTGACGTTTATCCAGCAGTCGTATGTCGATCTTCCTGAAGACGCCCGTATTTATCTGACGGGACTCTATACGCCGGAATATTTTATTCAGAACATGCTGTTTGTGTATTACGGGGTGAATCTTTCGCAGGTATCTCACGTGCGAACCGAAAAATTTGAGCAACTCACGCAACGCGGGGATTTTTCGCAGCCAACCTATCTCTGGGCGCGTCATCGGGGCAAAATGAATGATTTCACGCCTGAACAGTATCAATATGCGCTGCCAGATGACGGCATCCTCGATATGGGCGCGTCAACCGCTCAAAAATATCTGCGCGACGGATTTTCTTACCCTGAAATCTGGGCTGATACGGCGACAACGTTTGTCTGGTCGAACGCCGCGACGTCCAAAATCACAGTCGCGTTTCCGAAGATTGACGCAGACTTGACCATGACGCTGCGGATGCGCCCCTTTTCATTGCCCGACCTCCCGCAGCAGACTGTTGAAGTGCAGTTGAACGGGCAAACGCTTGGAACATTGCGGCTGCACGACGATTTTGAGACCTATGCGCTGCCCCTTCCCAAATCGCTGCTGACTTCGCGCGCAGCCACGCTTCAATTCCAGTATGGATACAGCCTCAGCCCCAAAAAGGCCACCAATGGGCAATCTCAGGAAACGCGCCAATTAGCCGCCGCGTTTGATTTCATTCGCTTTGAGTAATTATTTACGTACCGACGGACAGCCATATCCGTCGTGACGCAGCAGCGTGGAGAACGAACACAAGAGGCTGCCACTGGCGAGGGCGACGGACAAGGCTGTCCGCCAGTACGTAAATAGTTACCGCTTCGAATAACGCAGAAACGGCGTCGGGCGAAACAGCGTTTCGCCCGATTGAGTTATTTCCACTCCTTCAATTCATGCAGCGTCCGGGCGGCGGTTTCGATGCCGAGATAATACAGTGCTTCAGTCAAATGCTCATTCGGCGCATGGGCGTTGTCGTCCGGATTGCCGAGGCCGATCATCACAATCGGCACGCGCATCTCGTCGGCAAACGTGCTTAACACGCTGATCGTGCCGCCCGTGCGGACAAAGACCGGCTCTTTGCCGTAGGTCGCCCGCAGCGCCCGCGTCACATGCGTCAAGATCGGATGTTCTAACGGCGTCAGATACGCTCTTCCATCCGGTGCGCCGATAAACGACACCTGCGCTGATGGCGGCGCGAGTTCCTGCTCGATATACGCTTTGGCCGCATCAAAAATCTTCTGCGGGTCTTGATTCGGCACGAGCCGCATCGTGACTTTTGCCATCGCTTTCGCCGGAATAATCGTTTTCGAGCCGTCGCCCGTAAAGCCGCCGAGAATGCCGTTGACGTCGAATGTTGGTCGCGCCCAGCGCCGCACGAGTGGCGGAAAGCCCTGTTCGCCGATGACTTCGCGGATGCCGATCTCCTGTTTTAATTCTTCGTCATCAAACGGCAGCGCGTCAAAATTTTTGCGTTCCGCATCCGAAACAATCGCCACGTCATCATAAAAGCCCGGAATCGTCACCTGCTCGCGGTCGTTTTTCAGCGCGGCAATGATGTCCGCCAACACCTGAATTGCGTTATCCGCCAGCCCGCCATACGAGCCGGAATGCAGATCGCGCGCCGCCGTCTGCACGTGAATTTCGCCATGCGCAAGGCCGCGCGTGCCATAGCAGATCGTCGGCGTGCCGCGTTGATATTGGCTGTTGTCCGACAACAGAATCGCGTCCGCTTTGAGCTTGTCGGCGTAGTCAACCACAAATTGATGCAGATGCCCGCTGCCGATTTCTTCTTCCCCTTCGATCAGCAGCTTGACGTTGACCGGCAGAACGCCGTCATTTTTCAGAAAGACATCAATCGCCTTGAGATATGCCCAGAACTGGCCTTTATCGTCAGATGCGCCGCGCGCGTAGATTTCGCCATCGCGAATGGTTGGCTCAAACGGCGGCGACAGCCATAAATCAAGCGGCTCAACCGGCTGCACGTCATAATGGCCGTAAATCAGCAGCGTCGGCGCGTTCGGCTGCAACAGCCAATCGGCATACACGACCGGATGCCCGGCGGTCGGCATGATTTCGACATGTTTCAGGCCAATATCCGATAGATGCTGCGCGACAAATTCAGCGCAACGGCGGATGTCGGCGGCATGTTCCGGCAGGGTGCTGACGCTCGGAATGCGCAGCAAGTCGAAGAGTTCGTCAAGATGCTGCTGGCGGTGGGCGCGAAGATAGGTGATGATATGTTCCATGTGTTTGGTTCGGAAACCCTGGCAGGGTTTGACACCCTGCCAGGGTTCGTTTCAGCGAATGACAATGTGAACGGATAATTGTGTCTGATGAGGGATTACGATAAGGAGGGTGAGGAATTTGTCAACTCTAAAGCGGTGATTTTTCTCTTGACAGCCGCCCGCCCGCCCGGTTCTGTGTTCGCATTCATTTTCAGAAGAACGATAGTGAACCATCTCTTTTTCAAGGAATGACGCGGACGAGCAGGGCTATGGCGAGCTCAGGTGTCAGACACTTGTAAAGTGTCTGACACCTTTTCCATAACGCTTGCCGCCCGTTATCGAAAATTTATGGCGCAGCAAAAAATTACAAAACAGGGCGACGATTTTTCGCAGTGGTATATTGACACGGTGTTGCAGGCGGGCATGGCGGATTACGCGCCGGTCAAGGGGTGCATGGTGATCAAGCCGTATGGCTACGCGGTCTGGGAGAACATGCAGCAGGCGCTCGACGGCATGTTCAAGGCGACCGGCCACGTCAACGCCTATTTCCCGCTGTTTATCCCGGAAAGTTTTTTGAAAAAAGAAGCCGAACATGTTGAAGGCTTCGCGCCGGAATGCGCCGTCGTGACACATGGCGGCGGCAAGCCGCTCGAAGAGCCGTATGTCGTGCGGCCAACGTCGGAAACCGTGATCTGGTCAATGTACGCCAAATGGATTGATTCGCATCGCGACCTGCCGATTTTGATTAACCAGTGGGCGAACGTGGTGCGCTGGGAAATGCGGACGCGCCTCTTTTTGCGGACGACTGAGTTTCTCTGGCAGGAAGGCCACACCGCGCACGCCACCGAACAGGAAGCGGCGGAAGAAGTCGCGAAAATTTTGGACATTTATGCCGATTTCGCCGAAAATTACGCCGCCGTGCCGGTCTTGAAAGGCCGCAAAACCGAGAAAGAAAAATTCGCGGGAGCGCTTTACACGACCTGCGTCGAAGCGTTAATGAAAGACAAACGCGCCCTGCAATGGGGCACGTCGCATCATCTCGGCCAGAATTTCGCGAAAGCGTTCAACGTGACATATCAGACCGAATCCGGGGGAAGAGATTTGGTTTGGGCGACAAGCTGGGGCGTCAGCACGCGCATGATCGGCGGCTTGATCATGGTGCATGGCGACGACAAAGGGCTGCGCCTGCCGCCGAAACTCGCGCCGCATCAGGTGGTCATCGTGCCGATTTATTACAGCGACGAAGAGCGCCAGACGGTGTTGCAGAAAGTGGACGCACTGACGGCGGAATTGAAAGGAGATGTGCGCGTCAAAGTCGATGACCGCGCGAATTACAAACCGGGCTGGAAATTCAACGAATGGGAAATGAAAGGCGTGCCGCTGCGCCTTGAAATCGGGCCGCGCGATGTCGCCGAAAATCAGGCCGTTGTTGCCCGCCGCGATAAAGGGCCGAAAGAGAAACAGACGATTTCGCTGAACGGCATCAAGCCGACGATTCTTGAATTATTGGCCGACATTCAGCGCGGTTTGTATGAAGACGCCTTGAAATTCCGGACGGAAAACACGTTCCAGGCCGATACGTATGGCGACTTCAAAGAGGTGCTTGAAAACAAGCTCGGTTTCGTTTATGCCCATTGGTGCGGCGAGAGAGCCTGCGAACAGGCGGTACAGGACGAAACCAAAGCGACGATCCGCTGCATCCCGTTCGACCAGCCTGAAGAGGCCGGGCAGTGCGTCTATTGCGGCAAGCCCTCAAAAATGCGCGTTCCATTTGCGAAAGCGTATTAAGCGTTATTTCAGCGCATCCCCTGCCAGAAACCGCGACCTGGCAGGGGGAATCTAAAACCGCTCGAACTCATCGTCAAGCGCATCTTTTCCGGCGAGCTGCTGTGCGTTATGCAGCATTGCATCGTGGTGCAAGGCGTGTTTGTCGCCAGGAAGTGCCATCGCCATTTCACGCATTTCAGCCACCTGCCGTTCAAGCTCATGAAAGCGTTGCTGCCAATCGTGTTCATCAGTGCGCTCCGGCGTTTTCGCGATCTCACGCACGATAAAAAACGCCATCGTTTTTTGTAATGCGTCTGCCTGCGTGGTTAGATTTTCTGCTGTTGCTGCGACATCTTCTGCTGTCGTCGCATTCTGCTGCGTCACGATATCCAACTGTTGCAGCCCTAAATTCACTTGTTCCAGACCGCGCGCTTGTTCCTGACCGGCGGCGCTGATTTCTTGCACGAGGTCTGCTGTTTTTTGGCTGTTCGGCACAAGGGCTTCAAGCACATCTCCCGCTTGTTCGGAGAGGGCGACGCATGACCGCACTAACGCTCCGATTTCTTCAGCGGCAGCGCGGCTCTGGCTCGCTAAGTCCCGCACCGATAACGCCACCACATTGAAGCCCTTGCCGTATTCCTGGGCTTTGGCCGCCTCAATCGCCGCATTCAGCGAGAGCATATTGGTCTGGCTGGCAATATCCTGAATGACAGAAATGCGTTCGGCAATGACTGACATGGCCTGAATCATCTTCGCGACCGCTTCATGCCCGGCATGAGCGTCTTTGGCAGATTTCAGCGCAATGGTTTCCGCTAATTGAGTGTTGTCTGCCGCCTGGCGAATATTGGCAGCCATTTCCTCCATAGATGTCGAAACTTCTTCAGTCGCCGCCGCTTGCTGCGACGCGCCTTCAGCCATCTTTTTCGCCACGTTTCTCATTTCCTGGCTTCGCAGCGCCACGTTATGCGCGGCGGTTTTTACTTTCAGCACGACTTCTGTCAGCGTGGCTGTCATCTGCTCCAATTGACGCATCATGACCAGAAAGTCGCCCTGATATGCAATGGGCAGCGATTGCGTAAAATCACCTTTGGCAACTTGCGCCAATGAGCAATTGATTTGCGTAATTGGCGCGGCAACCGATTCAAGCATCTGATTGACGCCGCTGACTAATTCACGCCAATCTCCGGCAAATGCCTCGACATTGCCGCGCACGTCCAATTTTCCCTCTTGAACGGCATGGATCAAGAGACGCATCTCCTGAAGAAACTGCGTGATCAGGGTTTTCATGGTTTGAAATGCCGAGGCTAATGCCCCGATTTCATCGTACTGGAGGATCGGCGCATCGTGACTGAAATTTCCTTGTGCAATGCTGTTTGCAATGGAGAGAAGTCGCGCAAGGGGGCGAATGAGCAGCAAGCGGAGGCTGACAATCAGCAACCCGAATAACACGGCGTCGCAGACGAATGCAATCATGCCAATCTCGATCATTGCCCAATTTAATCGCGCTTGCAAAAAGCGGCGAGTAATGGACACTTCGACCATTCCGATCTCTTTGCCATCCAGGAGAATCGGCGTAATTACCGGTGATGTTTCATCGGAAGCGGCTTCGAGTACGTCAGTCAACTGCCATGACGCATCACGCATTTTTCCAACAAACATCTTCTGTTTTTGATCTTTGATGACAACCATCTCGATATTTTCATCCAGCATTTCTGCTTCCACCGAATGCGCGACCTGATCAATATCCATATCCCATAATGGCGAACTGATGTTGACCGCTAATTGTTCGGCGACGCGGCTGGCAAAAATCGTCAGTTGTTTTGTCTCGGTACGAGAACGGCTTATATACTGGTGCAGGCCAAACCCGGCAAAAAACAGCGTATTCAGCAGAATGATAATCATGCCGATTTTGACCTGAATGCCATACCCGCAATGCTTGAAGAGCGTCCGATTGCTGCCCATGCGTTGACTCCCCCTTTCGACGACGACATGAAGTCATTCATTTTCGTAGTGTTCGAAGAGTGCAAACTCGAGTTTGCGCAGGCACGCTGAAGATTGCACCCCTATAAAAATTACTGACTTCTTATACTGCTCCTGCTTTTGCAAATTTTCGCTGACTGGTCAATCGTCCACCAACGCTACTGTAAATACTGTTGTAAAATCTTATCATATTCTCCATTCTGTTTCAGCGCGTCGAATGCCTGCTGAAGTTGTTGGGCAAGTTGCGCATCGGTCATTTTGCTCACTCCGAAATAAAAATCATTTTTACCTTCCGGCGTAATCGCAAACACTTTTTCGACGTCATCAAGCGCATGCCCTTCCTTCCGCAGCAGACTCGCTAACACCATGTCATTATTCGGCAGCAGATCAATGTGGCGCTCGAACAATTTTTTGATATTCAGGGTATCATTCGCGACCTCGTCGAGATTCGCTTGCGGAACCCCGGCATTGAGGACTTCCGTAATGCTCGCATACCCTCTGACGACCCCAATCTTATACGGCTTGACATCGTCAATGGTCGTCAATTGAACGTCAGAACGGCTTTTCAGGCGATATAAATACAGGGAACGAGGATACACAGGCCCGACCCAGTGATACAATGATTCGCGTTTTTCGGTTCGAGCGAGAAATGCCAGAGTATTCGCTTCTTCCGAAAGCATGGTTTCCGCGCGTTTCCAGGGATATAACGCAAACGTCGCGTCGAACTTCAGTTGGTCGAACATGGCTCGCAGCAGGTCGAACGCAAAACCGCCCGGCTTGCCATCCGGCAACGTGTAGGTAAATGGCGGGTATTCTGTCCCGACAACTTGAAAAGTCTCTGCAAACGCGGAATACGTCAGGCTGCACAATAGAGCAATCATAATGGCAATCTTTTTCATAAGGTTCTCCTGTTTTGCCAGAGAATCTCCTGGTGAGTTCCCTGAATTTTAAAGCAACCGTGGAAACATGAGATATATTTGAGGAAACGTTCCCCCAATTTTCTGTGATCAGCGCGGGAATACGGTGTCAAGAAAAATGACAGGCGAACAACTAGAATCGTTGTCGTGATAGACGCCTCAACACATCATTCGCATCTTGACAACTCTTGCGCAGCAGGGAGAAAAACTCAAAGCTGAAGCAATCGCAGCGCTGTATATGTGATCCCTCTGCGAGGAAGCCGTGTCCGCCTTCCTCGCAGAGGAATTCAATGGTTGGGGTTATGGCGTCGTCTTAATTATTTCGACCCCGCGGAGGACTGACGCTGCTGGTTTGATCCCGAATGCGCGAATGACATCCGCATTGACGATCTTTTTTCCATATTGGTTCTGCGTCACCGCGAGTTCCGAGACTGGCGTCCCCTGCAACGCCTGCATTAACATTTTAGCGGCTGTTCCGCCCTGCTCCTGCATGGTTTTGGCAACCACGCATAACAAGCCATATTGAGGATTATGGGAGTTCAAGCCAATTACCGGCTTGCCGAATGTTTTCGTGACCAATTGGATCGCGGCTTGTTCTGGCATCGCCTGCCCTTGTTTATCAAGGAGACCCTGCATGGTCGCCGTCAACAGAATGTCGCAGGTAGGTTTCAGTTCTTCAATCGCGGCGAGAGCGTCTTCTTCGGATTTCACTTGTTTCGTCGCCACTAATTGCAACGGATAGGCGGCGACTTCGGCTTGAATCTGAGCAATCACCGCATCGGCAGACGGATCAGCTTTCTGGATGTAGGCGAATGTTTTAATCTCCGGCAGCAATTGCTGAGCAAGTATCAGCGATTCTTTAATCTGCTCCCGTTCCAAAATTCCCGATATGTGGGAGGCCGGATAGCCATATTTTGCGGGATCGGCATTGACGCCGCAGAACATAATCGGAATGGTGACTTTGTCCTTTAAATACGGCAATACAAACATGGATTGCGCATTGTCGTCAACGGTAATCACTCCATCAGGCTGGAACGTCTGGAACAACTCGTAGGCTTCTTTCGCCTTCGCTTCCCCGCCTGCAAAGTTTTTCTTGGTATTCATGTAGAAATATTGCACTTCGCAGGTGTCAGGCAGCGTCTCATCAATCCCTTGTTTGGCGTCTTTATCGCCAGGGAAATCCTCTTCATAACTCATCACGACCAGGATTTTACACGACTTGAGTTCCTGCGCGTCTGTCATCCCCGCCCCAATACTCACCATCAAGGCTGCAAACAACAGCCCGCGCACCATGCGCCGCTGGGAAATCTGGATATGACGCGCCAACGGCGTGAGCATCTGCATAAATGATCTTGTACTCATAATGTATTCTCCTTGTGTTTGTTAAAAGGTTTCTTGTTGCACAGTTCCAAGCTGCTGCGTAACACGATTCAAAAAACAGATCACGCCTTCATCATGCACCACACCACCTCCTAAATTTCCTCGACCGTCACGCCGATTCGCCTGAACGCACTTTCATATACAAGCGATTTCGCGCACAGCGCTTGCGGGAGTATCGATCATGCCCGTTGCGGAATCAATGGGCAATCTTTCCGGCGGCGTCAGGTTAAAACACACATTGATGCCCCAGGGCTGTTAAGTTCTCGTTCCACGCTCTGCGTGGAATGCCGACAACTCGCCGCTCTGCGGCGCACGGGACGCGGAGCGTCCAGGAAGCCGCATTCCACGCAGAGCGTGGAACGAGGGGCGTTTCTCCCTTCATGAAATTTAGAACTTAACAGCCCTGCATTGATGCCCCTTCAACGCGGGCAGTTCTCATAAGATGCGCATTCACAACCCTGTCCGTTGTGCATCTTAGAAATGTTCGAATTCTTGATCCAACTTGTCGTCCTGATCATCGAGCGTCTTCGAATGCGCCTCTCCGCGATGATTCGGAACGGAATGCGTAAAGAGTCTCTGCGTTTTTGAGGAAGCGGCATTTGTCGGCGCTTCGGAGAGCGCGGAATGCAGCAAGGCGACTAAT
>CAZMEO010000110.1:0-1514 GCA_964565315.1 uncultured Candidatus Moduliflexus sp.
AAATCCGGCACGATGTTGCCGGGGGTCGCGTGTTCCATCGCCAGCCAGTTGCAGAAGGACGCAGTTTTCACTTTGTAACGCGAAATCACGCCGTCATTGACCAACACCCAGTGAAGATTTTGCCCACGCGCCGATTCGACCAGCGCAAGGGCGTAACCGTCGCGAAGGTTATTCGCGTCGGCGCAGACACTGCCGCCGGGCATCCGACTGATCTGGCGCTGAATCATTTCCGCCGACGCCGCGATCTCGCCGACTTTCTGGCGGAAACGACACAACACGTCGCCGTCGGGCTGCGTCGGAATCTCGCGCATCAAGTCGGCGTAATTATTATACGGATGGTTGACGCGGGTATCGAGCGCCACGCCTGCCGCCCTGATGATTGGCCCGGAAAAATTTAACGGCGTCACAAGTTCGGGCTTCACGACGCCGGTCGTTTCGAAACGGTCATAGACGACGGAATGCGAGACCGTATTTTTTTCAGCAGCCCGCAAGCGCGGCGCGAACGTCGCGAGATAGTTGCTCAACTGCTGTAATTCGCCATCGGCAATATCCCGCGAGACGCCGCCAAGCGAAAGCGCCCCTTTCATAAAGCGCGAGCCGGTCAATTGTTCATTCCGGCGCAGCAGTTCTTCCCGCAAAATAAAAAATGCGCTTGCGCCGACCGCAAAAGCGACATCCACCGGCATCCCGGCCACGTCGCCCAATAGCGCGTACATTCGTTCCATTTCGGCGAAAATCGTCCGCAGTGCCTTGCCGCGCTCCGGGACGGCGATGTCTGAAATTGCTTCGAACGCCTGACAGCAGGCGAGCGCGTTCGCGACCGTTTCGTCGCCGCTGATTGCTTCCGCGAGTTTCAGGGCATCCGCCGGGGTTTTGCCTTCCATCAGCTTTTCCAATCCGCGATGCTTGTACCAGTGGCGGATTTCAAGATTGAACACCTGCTCGCCGATGGCGCTGAAGCGGAAATGCCCCGGCTCGATGATTCCCGCGTGAACCGGGCCGACCGGGATTTGATAAATCCCTTCGCCGTCGAATTCTTTGAATTCGTAGTGATCATGAATTTGTCCGGTCAAGTCTAACGGCTGATTGACAAACGACTTGCGCAGCGGATGAAAATCTTTCGGGTACATCTCATGCAAAAAGAGCCGCCGCGTATCGAATGCGCCGTCGAACTCGATGCCGAAGCCGTCGCGGATGTCGCGCTCGTGCAGCGTCGCAATCGGAAACCATTGCGCGATTGACGTGGCGCGTTCCTGCTGCACGCCCTGCTGCAAAATCAACATATCAGGCGTATCGGGAAGCTCGAAGGCGTAAAACAGGGTAAATGGCGCGTCAGGTTGGAACGCTTCGACGCAAAACTGGGCAATCAAAGTCGCCTTCTGCTCATTTAGGAACGCCGCCGAACGCTGGCACGCCTCGTCAGATTTCACCGGCAAATAATATTCATGATTTTTTCCGTCGCGCCCTGTCTCCGAAGGAAAATAATCTTGTATCGTATGAGAAAACCGTTTCAT
>CAZMEO010000110.1:1614-7779 GCA_964565315.1 uncultured Candidatus Moduliflexus sp.
CGGCGAGGGAAGCCCGACGCCGCAGATAATCAACGCGAGAATCAGAATCATAATCGCAACGTTGATGCTCAGCGGCGTATGGAATTGCGTCTGATTCTGATTCCCCCGCCGTTGCGTAAAGAGCGTAATCATGAAGCGTGTAAATGCCGCGCCGACAAGCATAAACAGCACAACTGCCACAAACAAGAACGGGAGCGACCGCGTTCCCAACTCGCTCATCAGGCCGATTTTCGATATGAAAATCGGACTCAGCGGCATCCCGATCACCGCGAGGCTGCCGACGATTAAGCCGAACGAGACGAGCGGCTGGCGTTCGAGCAGATGATCGACGCCATCAAGATGAATCTGGTGATATTCTAAACGAATCACGCCTGACAGCATGAACATGAGCGCCTTGGCCAGCGAATGCCCTAACACATGGAAGAGCACCCAGAAGATCGCGACGGGCGAACCGAGGCCAATTCCCACTAACAGCAGCCCCATGTTTTCCACGCTGGAAAACGCGATCAGCCGTTTCAAATTCTTCTTCGCCAGCATCGTCAGCGCGGAAAACGCGATGCTTACCAGGCCGAACCCGATGCAAACAGAGGAAAACACGCCATGCTCGCCAGTGGACGGCTTCAAAATCGCATAGACACGCAGCAACCCGTACATGCCGACATTCAGCATCACCGCCGACAAAATCGTGCTGATGACCGACGGCGCAATGGCGTGGGCATGCGGCAGCCAGGAATGAAACGGCACGATGCCGCTTTTCGTGGCGAAGCCGATAAAGATGAACAGCGCCGCCAGCGAGACCGATGCCGGCGCGAATTCGGCGCTGTGCTGCGCCAATGTCGTCCAGTTCAACGTGCCTTCGCTCAGGGCGTTTCTGCTGACCGCAAACAGCAGAATCAGGCCGATAAACGAAAACAGCATGGCGGTTGACGCCATAAAGACGTAACTCAGCGCCACCGCGATATTTTCTTTCGCGTTCGGCGTGACGATCAAAATCGCGGAAAAGAGCGTCGTCAATTCGGTAAAAATCCAGAACAGCGCGAGGTTATTCGAGCAGAACGCTAACAGAATCGAAACCATCAGCGCATTCAGGGCAAGATAAAACGGTTTCACCGTTTTCTCCTGCATTTCATCATGCCGCAGCATGCCTTCGACATAGCCATGCGCGTAAATCGCGGCGATCAAAAAAATGAACGCGGCAATCAGCATTTCGAACACGCTCAAATGATCGATAAACATATACTGCTCTTTGAAATAGAAGACCGGCAGTTTTCTCAGGAGCAGCAACGACAGAATCAGGGCAAAGGCGGCGTGAAGAACCGTCCAGAGGTTCATCATGTCATGCGATTTTGACAGCGCAATCGCCCCCATCACCACGAATGCAAGAAAGATATAGAGTATCATGATCGGTTATTCCTCTCCGAACAGGTTGCTGAATCGGTGCAGTTTCTCATGGAATTTCTCCAGCGTCGCGTCAATTCCGAACGCTAAAAAGGCCGAGACCACAATCAGCACGACGAGGTCTAACAACACCAGGATTTCTAAGATAAACGGGAGTTCTTGAAAAAACAAGCTGAACAGCAGCACGCCGTTTTCCATCGTCAAATAGCCGACGATGTCGGTCAGGGCTTGCAGGCGCGTGAAGATGACGATCAAGCCCATGAACGCCAGCGAAATGCCAAGCACCGCGCCGAACAAGGCATCTCTCGACACCTGCATCAGCGGCGCGAAGCGCGACAGCAGCGAATAGAGCGCCAAAAAAATCAAAATGCCGGCAATCATGGCGAAGACCGGCTGTAAATAATGAAAGCCGACATCGCGTTTGACCGGCATGCTTTCGTGGACGCGCCGCAAAAACATTGGAATGACAACGACTTTCAACAGGAGCGTCATGGCCGCCAACATCAGCAGCTCGCCGCTTTGTTCCTCTTGATACCGCGCCACCGCAATCGCGGCGAGCAGCAGCGATTGAATCGCATACGTCGTGATGAGCGACCGGATATGGCGGGTTGTCAGCACGAACGAGGCGGTCGCGACAATCAGAATCAGCAAAATATTGATCATAAAAACACCTCAACAATAATCGTCAGAAACGAAAAGAATAACGCCACCATAAACAGCCCCGGCAGCCGGAACAGGCGGTATTTCGCCATCATCGACTCGAAGACGCCCACGACGACGGAGAGCGCCACGCCTTTACACAGAAAAATCAGCGCCGCCGCCGGAATGCCGACCAGCGAAACACTCAATCCGCTCGGCAGCAGCACATTCAATAGCACCGCCATCAGCAACGTTTGTTTCACGGCGTGCGACCATTCCATCAGCGCGAGATTTTTGCCGGATTGCTCAAGAATCATCGCTTCATGCACCATCGTCAGTTCCAGATGCGTTTCCGGGTTATCCATCGGAATCCGCGCCGTTTCGACGATGAGAATGATAAACAGCGACAGGCCGGTCAAAAAGAGCGACGGATGTTCAAGCATCAGCAAATTCGAGCCGGATTGCGCGAACATCTGGTGCAGATCAAGCGTTTTCAGCACATACGCTAACGCGGCGAACACAATAATCACGGTGGGCTCGAACGCGGCAGACAGCGCCATTTCCCGCGAACTCCCCATGCCGCCGAACGTGCTGCCCGCATCTAATCCGCCGAGCGCCATAAAAAATTTGGCGAACGCGAACAGGTATAACACGAGCAGCACATTGCCGACGCCCGCCATGCTGCGGGGAATAAACAGCAACGGCACGGCGAGCGATGCGGTCAGGATGACGCTCATGTTGATATACGGCGTCACGCGCATGATGAAGGACGAATTCGACGAATAGACGGTCTCTTTTTTCAGGAGTTTGGCGAGGTTATAATAGGTTTGCAGCAGCGGCGGCCCCTGGCGGCGCTGACAGAACGCTTTGACTTTTTTGATCAGGCTGATGAACAGCGGCGACACCGCTAAAACAAACAGCGTGTTCAAAAGAATAAAAAGAATTGATGTCATCATAAAATAATGAGACCTCCGATAAAAATCAACGCTAAACTGGTCAAAAACAGCACCAGAATGTAAGCGTCAGGCTCGACGCCGCTCTGAATGCGCGTCAAAAATCCTGAGAGTTTCATAAATAGGTCGGCAATCGGCTGATAGAGGTATTCTTCGTGAAATTGCGCCGTCGTGATATTGGCCGAACCTTTGTGGAAATAGGCATTAAATCGGTCAAAATACGACTTTTGCGCCTCTTTTTTCGTGCCATAAATCGTGTCGAATGTCGTCAGAATCGGCTCAGAAAAGCCGGAAGCCGTGTATTCCATCCGGCTCGTCTGCTCAATCAATCCGCAGCCCCAGGTTTCCGTCACGCGGCTTGCTTGTGCGACAGCCGTTTGTTTGAGCGCAAACACCGTGCCAGCCAGCATTAATACAATCATGACCGCGACGAACAGCAGATTCGGCATCGGCATCGGCACGCCGAACCAGGCGAACAATTGCGCGGAAAAGATGCCAAGCACGACGCAGCAGCAGGCCGTCAGCGCCGGGCCGAGAATCATGCCGGTCTCAACTTCTTTAGCGCGAGCCGCTTCCGCCGAACGGGGCAACGCAAGGAACGCCACGCCGAACGCTCTGACGAAACAGGCCGACGCGAGGGCGCTGGTGAGCGCAAAAATCGCAAGGCAGGCCATCAACAGGATATGCATGAAGGGATTCGACAATTCGCCTGCGGCAAACATCGCCTGAAAGATCATCAATTCGCTGGCAAAGCCGTTCAGCGGCGGCAGCGCAGAAATCGCGACCGAGCCGATCAGGAAAATGATCGCTGTATAAGGCATGACTTTGACGAGGCCGCCCATTTTTTCCATGTTGCGCGTGCCGGTGGCATGAGCGACCGATCCGGCGGTCAGGAACAGCAGGCTTTTGTATAAGGCGTGATTCAGCGCGTGAAACCAGGTGGCGGCCAGGCTTAATTGCCGCAGCGCGGTCAACCCGGCATGTTCGAAAATAACCGCCAAGCCAAGGCCGATAAACAAAATGCCGATATTTTCGATGCTGTGATACGCGAGCATGCGCTTGATATCAAGCTCTTTCAGGGCGTACAGGCCTCCAAGAATCGCGGAAATCGTCCCCGTCACCAACAGCAAGATGCCGAACCAGAGCGGGCGATCCGCCGCCGCGAACGTGAACCGCAGCAAGCCATAGACTGCGACTTTTAGCATGACGCCCGACATCAGCGCCGAAATATTCGACGGGCTGGCCGGATGCGCATAGGGCAGCCATTTATGCACCGGAATAATGCCCGCTTTGATGCTGAAGCCGACAAACAACGCCAACAGCATCACCGGCAGGAGCGGCGCAGGTACGCTGCCGATGGCGGCAATGTCGAACGAGCCGGTCAGCGCGTAGATGCCAAGAAAGGCAAACAGCAAAAAGACCGTGCTCAACTGCGTCATGATGAAGTAAAACTGCCCCGCTTTTTTGGTTTCCGCCTCTTCGTAATGGAACATCACGAGAAAAAACGAACAGACGGACATCAATTCCCAGAAGACCAAAAAGGCGATGGTGTTGGCCGAAGCGACCACCAACATCATAGACAAAATGAACCCGTTCATCAATGCGACATGCAGATTTTTTTTGATCGCGCTGTGTTCATGCTCGATATAATGCAGCGAATAGATCGCGACCGCCGCGCCGACCAGCGTGATGATCAGCAGAAAAAACCCGGCTAATCGGTCAAACTGAAACGCAAGCGCGAGATTCGGCGCAAGTTCGACGAATGACGCTGTCAACGTCCGGTTCGTTGCGACGATCCCTACCGCGAAGAGCGACAATTCCGCCAACGCCGCGATTGTCAGCATCAGCGACGCTCGCCGAAACGAGCGCTGGTCTTTCAGCAACGCGGTAAGCGGCAACACGGTGGCGACGCTGAGCATGATCACGCCGAACCACCACCATTCAATAGATGAAAACATACGTTCTCCTTTGAGTTCACCCCGGCCAGCGTTTTTACACGCTGACCGGAGCTTTACATGTTATACGACACGTCAATCAAATTCCTTTTCGGCGCTTGATGCTGTCAATGAAAAAATAGAGCGCTATCGCGAAGGGACGTCGCAATATGCGCAAATGTGCCATCATTCAGGCATGTTTACGGCGCGGGGCATTCGTAAAGATTTTCAAAACTCTTCGGTATTTACGAGACCCCTCACCGGGTTCTCGCAGCCACATTATTTTCGAATTAACACAAGCGAGGCTAATTTACGGATGGGATTATAGGAACGTTTAAACTGGCGCACTCCTGGAATGCCCATATCTTGCTCCAAATTCAGATAGCGAGACTCCAGGCCTAACTGCCGTGCAAGTTCCCAGATCAGGATTTCACTGGCGCCTTTGATGGTCGGATCATATTTGAGAAAATGCCCAATCACGGTATCTGCGCAATAGCTGTTATACATCATGAACGAGACCAGTTTTCCATCAACCCAGATTCCCATCCCCTCCAATTGCAGTGCATCATAATGCGCCACCGCTACTTTAAACGATTCAAACTCCCATTGATATTCGGCCATCCAGGGACTTTGACGGTGGGCTTTAAAATCCATCCACTGCTGAAATACGGCGAGGCAGGCCGACATCTCAGCAGGCTCAAGCGGTCGAACATTGTAAATAGGATGGGTTCGTTTAAACCGGCGTGTCAGATTACGTTTCTCCCGAAAACGTTGCTCGCGCATCTCCACAATATCTTCTAACGCATAGACATAATCAGCAAAAGCCTCATCCTCTACCACAGTAAATGATTCCGTCAAGGCTGGATAGGCGCGGACGAAATCCTCCGGTACTAAATAAAAACTACCGCTCCATCCCTGTTGACGGGCGCTGTCTGAAATCTGAAGCAATTCGGGATAGGTGAGCGACCTCATATCCGGCACGCCAATCCGGTCGTCTTTGGCATTCAGAATCACGACCTGATCCTTGAATGGCATCCACTGATAATGATACTTGCACTGGCAGATAAAGAGATTCACAAAACAATACTGGCTGGGGGTGAAGGCATGATAATGCATGCCAGTCTGTATTTCGGCTGCGGATTCTAAGCTGATAGGGCGGAACATTTCATGGTTCATGTGTGCGCTCTTTTCTATGGGCATCGCTGTCAGACACCTTCAAGGTGTCTGACAGTTTTGTTCTT
>CAZMEO010000110.1:7879-10271 GCA_964565315.1 uncultured Candidatus Moduliflexus sp.
GCCTTCCCGTATTCCATTTTCAGCACCCGATCCGCCACATGAAACCAGCGGTCGTCATGGGTGATGGCGATGACGGTTTTGCCTTCGGCGGCAAACGAGGGGAGCAGAGTGTCATAGAAATAGTGGCGGAACTGCGGGTCTTGCCCGGCAGCCCATTCGTCGAACACATAAATCGGGCGGTCTTCCAGCATGGCGCAGACGAGGGCAAGGCGTTTTTTCTGGCCGGTGGAGAGATCGAGCGTGGTGAAGCGGCCATTCACATATTGCACCTTGCGCTCAAGCCGCATCAGTTCAAGCAAATGGCGCACCCGCTCCGCATCTACCTGCGGCAGCCCATACAGGCGGTCGAACAGATGCGAATCATTAAAGACGGCCGCAAACAGATTGCGATGCTGGCGAATGTCCACGAGTTGCCCATTCAGCCGAACCTGCCCGGCATCAGTTTCGTATAAGCCGACCAATAATTTAAGCAGCGTGGTTTTGCCGCTGCCATTACCGCCGGTGATAAACAGAATTTCCCCCTGCCGGAGCGAGCAGGAGAACGGCCCGATGGCAAAGGCAGGCTCTTCCGCATGGTTATACTGAAAATGGAGATCGTGGTAAGAGAGTTCTTGGAATGCTGCTGCAAGAGGCGGCGACTGAGACAGGATGTTCTCAGGTTCTTTGGGCAACTGCTGTAAAGCGGAGCGTGACCGGTATAACCGCTGCACGGAAGCGCTGGCGATAAAAAAGCTGGGAATCTGTTCAATTAGAAAGCTGACCGGCAGAAACGTCAAAATTCCTACGAAGATGAGGAGTTTATTCTGGGAAACCAGCCCGAATAGTGGCAAAACAAACAGAATCCCAACAATTAAGCCCTTCAGCACGCCATAGGCGATAGTGGCATTGACATTCAATTGGTTGGACGCCTCAATCTTGAGGGCGCGCAGGCGTTGACACGCCGCTGCGATCCGGCGGTCGAAAAATTGGGTATGTTTCGCGGCATTGAGATACAATTCTTTACGCCCGGTCACCAAGAGTTTCATCGCCTCTAACAAGGCTTGTTCTTGTTGCCGAACCTGCTGGATCGTCTGTTTAAATGTCAACTGGTCATGCACATACATATAGCCGACGATAGCGCTGAGACTCACGACAATGATAGCCGCCGGAAGCGAAAGAATCGCAATTACGCCTACAATCAACACGGTATTGATGCACACCTCAATCGTCATGGCGAGCAGATGCGATAATTCTGAGATGGCATGAATATCAAACGTCAAGGCGGTATAAATGACATCATGCGGCAAGGTTTCGAAAGACCGCAAATCTGTTTGAACGATGTGTTCGATGCAACCATGCCTGATTTCAACGATACGGTCTTCGATCCAATGGCTTAACATCCTGTATAAACGACGAGAAACAACGGAAAAGAGGATCAATAACAGAATAAACAAGCCGAATCGCCAGTTTTGCGAAGTCGCGTTGGGTTGTATGGCAGTTGTATAAACCACCCACATCAAGAGAGCCTGCGATCCGCTTACCAATACCGTAATCCAGAGCAGGCGTTTCAACGCATCTACATGCGAGACATCGAGAAATTGTTGTAATTTCAGCATTACGTAGAGGAGTGTCAAATCTTGATTTGACCGCGAAATCAAGATTTCGCACTCCTGTCAACAGTTGCGCATTAGGAGTCAGGCACTTTGAACGTGTCTGACTCCTGTTTCTTCGCCATAATCCATTCTGATAAGCTGATCGGCGACAGAAAAATATTGTTCGTCATGCGTCACCGCGATAATCGTTTTGCCCTGCGCTTTCAACTGGGGCAAGAACGTCTGATAAAAATAGCGCCGGAACGCCGGGTCTTGCTCCGCCGCCCACTCATCGAACACATAAATCGGTTTCTGTTCCAATATGGCCGCGATCAGCGCCAAACGTTTACGCTGGCCGGTTGATAAATCCTGTTGGCTGAAGCCGTTTGCGGTAAATGTGGTTTTGCGTTCCAATTGCATCTGGCGCAGCCAGTCCGCGACGACCGCCGGGTCAGTCTCCGCCACTCCATACAACTGGTCGAATAACAGCCCTTCCGCAAAAACAGCGGCAAACAATCCGCGATACTCTGCCATCCTGACCGGCTTCTCATTTAAATAGATCGTGCCTGAAGTGGGCGGATATAAGCCGGTCATGATATTGAGCAGCGTGGATTTTCCCGCGCCATTCCCCCCGACGATAAACACGATCTCACCGGCATGGATAGAGAGATTGATCGGCCCGATGTGAAACGCCGGTTCAGCGCCTGATGAGGGATATTCAAAGCGAATGTTCTGCAAACGAAGATGCTCAACCTGCGGCAATGCCTGTCCTCCGAAAGAGAAGGCTGTTTGAGGCTGTTCCTCCGCAAGGTTCAGGGACG
>CAZMEO010000111.1:0-1481 GCA_964565315.1 uncultured Candidatus Moduliflexus sp.
GACCGCTTAGAACTCGCTGTGAGTGATAACGGCGTGGGGATGTCGCCGGAAGCCATCGCCGCCGCCTGGACGCCGGAAGAGCATCAGCACAAGGGATTTCAATGTATCGGCATTCGCAACGTGCATGACCGCATCCGGCTGTATCATGGCGATGCCTACGGCCTTCACATCGTCAGCGAGCCGGGATATGGCACGACCGTTACCTGCGTGCTGCCGATTATTACAAAATCAGCCGAGTTGAAAGCATAAGAAGCGTATCAGATGCGCTGGAGGGGAAAACCGCATGCATCAGGTGTTGGTGGTCGATGACGAGCCGCTGGTGCGGCTGACGCTGAAAAATATGCGCGATTGGGAGGCGTTCGGCTTTTTTTTCGCCGCTGAAGCCGCGCATGGCAAGCAGGCATTAGAGATCATTCAAGCGAATCCGGCGATTGACATTGTCATTTTAGACATCACAATGCCGGTCATGAACGGGCTTGAAGTCATTCAACAGTTGCATGCCAGCGAACATCCGCCGGAAATTCTGATTCTCAGCTGCCATAACGAGTTCGAATTCGTGCGGCAAGCCTTCAAATCCGGGGTGCATGATTACGTGTTAAAAAGCGAGATGGAACCGGAGACGATGTTAGCGCATCTTCAGGCCATCGCCAAACGCATCGACGCCACGCGCCCGCGCCCGAAATCAGACGGCGATGCGCTGCTTGAGCAAAAATATCAACGCCGACGCTTCCTGCGTGATTTGATTACAGGCCAACCCACGCCCGATCTGCTCGCCGCCGCCGCGCCATTCGGCCTGCATCGGCCAGATGCCTGGTTTTGCGTGGCTGCCGTCAGCATCCAGCAATTCGAGCATATCCGCCAACGGTATCAGGCCGTTCCCGGTACGGCGCTCGTCGAACAGGCGCTCGATTGCATGACGCAGGTGCTTGACCGGCAAGCGCTCGGCGAGGCGATCAGCGTTGCGGAAGACCGCTACGCGCTTCTGTTTGCGTTCGATGACGCGGCGGCGGCCTCTCTGCAACGCATGACGGAAAACATAAAGGAAATCGAGCAGGCGCTGCGGCATTATCTCGACATGACGGTTGTTTCCCGCCTCAGCCGCATCGAGCAGGGAATTCGCGCGATTCCGCTCCTGTATCAGGAAGCGGCGCAGCCTGCATTGGAAAGCCGAATTGTCAAACGCGCCAAACGCTACGTGCAGGAGCATTTCAGCGATCCAGAGTTGTGTTTACGCGAAATCAGCGAGTTTGTCGGCATTACCAAGAATCATCTCAGCCATCAATTCGCCAAAGAAACCGGCGAGCATCTCCGCGATTACATCCACCGCGTCCGCGTCGAAGAGGCGAAACGGCGCTTTCGACAGGACGATGTTAAGGTGTACGAAGTCTGTTACGATGTCGGCTACAAAAATGTCGAGTCCTTCAGCCGCATGTTCAAGAAACTCACCGGCCAAAGCCCGAATTTGTTCAGCCAGCAGACAT
>CAZMEO010000111.1:1581-10166 GCA_964565315.1 uncultured Candidatus Moduliflexus sp.
GCGTTCGTCCCATGCCGACATCGCCCCGCGTCGCAGTCAGACACTTTTGAAGTGTCTGACAGCTTTCCGCGTCCGATAACGTTCTCTATTATTACACGCAGCGGTTGGGTGTTGTCGCATTCAGATTCGGCGGCGATTTGACAAAACTTTGAACGATGGTTCGCAAGCCATTCGCGCCGTCAGGGTTTCCCTCCTGATGGGGTGGCTGGTTCTTCAGAGATTCGCACTTCCCAGATAGCGGCATGCCGTTTGAAATGCGGCCAACTCCCCATTATCTGGCGCAAATTCTGAACGAAGCGCCACCTTATCGGCAAGCGTGATTGTCATCACGCACAACGATTTTTTTTCGTTGTTCGTAAACGACAGGTCGTGAATCTGGCGTAACGGAATATAAATGAAGATGCCGCCATAGATATTCTGGCTGTCCGTTTTTATGCGTTTTGTCTGCCGAATCACGATCAGTTCGTGTTCTGTCAAAATCGAAAGATGCCCGGTGACATATTGCCTGAACAGGGTTTTATTAAACAGTATCACAGTTCTGACGCATCTGTCCGGCTGATACAGCGTTTGAAGCACGCGATCCCCTGCGCGAACGCTCTGGCGGCCAAAATTCATGAATTTGTAATTGATCGTATTCAAATAATCAAATGCGCTCAACGCGCTCTCCGATTGGCTGTCCTGCTTTTCTCTCAGAACTGCGTGAGGACGAATTTTCTCGAAAATCGGCTCGAAATGGCGGAGCGTGACCGTATTGAAACTCAGCGTGGACGTGCCGGAGGAACTACCGATCTTGATCCATGAATGCAAAAGTTCCCGTCCATGTTCGATATGCGAAATATCTTCAATGCGGTGGGACGTCACATTCACCTGATCGCGCCCGGATTCCAGCACGACGATCTGATCGTCGCACAGACAAAGCAACTGCTCGCGGCGCTTTTGCAGAAATGACAGCTTATCCTCCGGCAGCAAAATGGTGTACGGAAATGCGGCCTCTCGCGGAAAAGCTGCGTGAAACGCTTTCGGCACCTCCTCGAACGAAGAGATTACGCGCGTCCAGGAGCGCATTGTCTGCGTGGATGACGTGTATGAATACCATGTGGTGTCAGTCGTTGCGGCGGTCATAGGGCGAATCCCTGCATAAAAATCCTCATAGAATTCATCAATTGCCAAATCTACTCATCAGCAAGCTTGGCGTTCCTTATACGTAAATACGCCTGAAAACGACAAACAGCGCAAAAAACATAACGTTCCTGTTCTTTGCGCTGTTTGCAGTGTTCAGGCTTAATCGAAGTAGCAGAAAATATCGGGGAAGCGGCTTTCCATGAGTTCGGTGATGAACTTTTCCGTGTCCACCGCAGAGGAGTAAGAGAGGGCTTGCTGGGCGATGTCGTGGGCTTCCGCAAAAGAGACGGAGCGGATGATTTTTTTGATTTTGAGCAGGGCATCGGCGTTCGTGCTGTATTGATCCAGCCCCATGCCGAGCAGGAGCAGCGTATATTTCGGGTCACTCGCCATTTCGCCGCACATGCCGACGGTGATCCCTTTGGCATGCGCCGCGGCGATGACATGCGAAATCAGGCGGAGAATCGCCGGATGGAGCGGTTCATAGAGATAGGCGACGTTTTTATTGATGCGATCAATCGCGATGGAATATTGAATCAAATCGTTCGTGCCAATGCTGAAAAAGGCGGATTCTTCGGCCAAAATATCGCTCGTGACCGCCGCCGATGGAATTTCAATCATAATGCCGACCGGGATGTTTTCATCAAACGGCTCGCCTTCTTGTCGCAAATCGGCTTTGACTTCTTCTAAGACGGCATTGGCGCTGCGGAGTTCGTCAATCCCGGAAATCATGGGGTACATGATTTTGATTTTGCCGTAATTGCTCGCTTTCAAAATCGCCCGCAATTGTGTTTTAAACAGGTCAACATGCTCTAAGCAAAGCCGGATCGCCCGCAAGCCAAGCACCGGGTTCAACTCGTCGTACACATCCAATTGCGAAATAAATTTATCGCCGCCGAGATCAAGGGTGCGGATGACGGCGGGGAATTCGCCTAATTGTTCGACCAGCGATTTATAGGCGCGGAAATGCTCGGCTTCCGACGGAAGATAATAGCGGTTCATGTAGAGAAATTCCGTGCGATACAATCCGACGCCTTCGCCGCCGCGCTCTAAGACCGTTTTCACTTCGCTGATAAATTCGATATTCGCCATCAGCGTGACCTTTTTATTATCGGTCGTGACGGCCGGGAGGTCTTTCATCTTTTGTAGTTCGCGCTCGTAATATTTGAACTGCCGCTGTTTATCAAGATAGGCGATAAAGACATCCTGCTGCGGCGACACCTGCACCATGCCCCGGATGCCGTCCACAATCAGCGATTCGCCAGATTTGACCGCGTCGTAAATCCCGGCCACGCCGACGACCGCCGGAATTTCGAGAGAATGCGCCATGATCGCCGTGTGCGACGTTTTGCTGCCGACTTCGGTGACAAACGCAATGACGCGCTCTTTGCGCATTTGCGCGGTATCCGCCGGAGAAAGATCATGTGCCACCACGATGACATCTTCCCGCAAATCGGCGAGATTGGTATGGCCGAATCCTAACAAGCTGTTAAAAATCCGGTTGCCGATATGCGTCAGATCGTCCTTGCGCTCCTTGAAATAGGGGTCTTGCAGGCCGTCGAAATGCTCCTTCAGCTTATCCAGCACACGCTTGAGCGACCATTCCGCCGACAGGCGATGGCGTTGGATATACTCCACCGTTTCATTGATCAGCATTTGATCTTCAATCATCATCAAATGTGCGTCAATGATCGACAAATGCTCGGTATCAGCTAACGACTCGATGCGTTTTCTGATAATCAGCAATTGATCTTTCGATGTCTGAATCGCGGCGAGAAACCGTTCGACTTCCTTATCAACATCGGCATCTTTCACCCAGTTGGGCTTGATGTCGTATGTTTCTTTTTCTAAGCGAAAGGCTTTGCCGATCACAATGCCCGCTGAAACTGCAATTCCTCGAAATTCCAAGGATATCTCTCCTCTTGAATCGGGAGCGCGCTCGTCACTCTCCCGATTATTTCGGTTCTCCAAATTTATTATCAATCAATCGCACAAGCGATTCCAACATCTCCAGAGCATCCTCTCCATCGGCTTTGAGCAAAATTTCTGAGCCAATCGGCGCGGCCAGCATCATGAGATTCAGAATACTTTTGCCGTTCACTTCTTCGCCATCCTTTGAGACCGTAATCTCTGCGCGAAATTTATTCGCTGTCTGGACGAATTGCGCCGCCGCTCTGGCATGCAATCCTAATTCATTTTGTATCATTGCAACTCGAATTTCCGCCATGACAAACCTCTTTTGAGGCAGTTCTCGTGCTATTTTTTCCCATGATGTTTCAAAAATTCACTCGCGATCCGAATATTTTCCTGTCCGCGCTGCTTCAGCGCATTGACAGTATTTTGAAACGGTTCGTTTGTCTGAAACGTGGACAATTGCAGCAACATCGCCAAATTCACGCCAGTCACCACTTCGACCTGTCCATTCTCTAAAAAGGAGAGACTGATATTGGAGGGCGTTCCTCCGAACATATCAGTAAAAATGATGACGCCTGCCCCATTATTGACTGTTTGAATCGCGCGTCGAATCTGCTCCCGCGATGTTTCAACATCTGTGGTCACATCGATGGAGACCGCCGTAATATTGGCAATCTTCCCAACAATCATCTCAGCAGTTCGAATCAGTTCTTCTCCTAACTGCCCATGCGAGACAATCACTCCACCAATCATCAGGGATGAAGAGCATGGGAAAAGGAAACAGAAAGGCACGACATTCGCACTGCCCCGCGTGATCTACTGGCTCTTCTTGTCCCTTTACCCTTGTTCTTTCTCTGCATCACTCACGTTTATCCGATTTTGACCCCGCCGCGAGGATACATGGAGACTTCTCTCCAAGCTTTAATATTTGGAATCTTCCTCCGAGATGATTCGGTAAATATCTTTTTGGGAGGTGGCATTTAACAGCTTGGTGCGGAATGCCGTATTTTTCAGCATGCGTGAAATCCGCGCCAGCATCTTCAAATGCGTTCCCACAGAATTATCAGGCGCCACCAGGAGAAAGAACATATACGCGGGTTTCCCGTCTAATGAGTCAAACTCGATCCCCGATTTCGACAATCCGAATCCAGAAATGATGTCGGGAATATTCGGCAGCTTGCCATGTGGAATCGCAATGCCGTCTCCAATTCCGGTGCTGCCTAATTTTTCGCGTTCCAGCAGCACGTTCAACATCTCGCGTTTATCAATCGTCGGATAACTTTTCGCCACCGCATTCACCAAGGCTTCCAGGACTTCGGTCTTGGTGTTGGCTTGCAAATCTGCCACGATTGACGATTCTTGCAAAATATCAATTAATTTCATGAGCGTGTGTTCGCCGCGTGACATTGTCCCGCCCCAGACGAGGACAATGTCACGCGACAGGTATCAATATTCAGGCTCAATCAGCCCATAGTGTCCATCGCGCCTGACATACAGGACGTTCATCAGATTGGAGTCCGAATTGAGAAATACTAAAAATTCATTCTGGGTGACGCCAAGCTGCATGGCCGCCTCGTCAACCGACATCGGTTTGACTGCCATTTTAGGAGAGCGAATGATCTGGGGCGTGTGTAGCTCACCCTCCGAATCGTCGCCTTCGTCTTCATTTTCTACCTGCACAATCTCTTTTGATCCTGCGCGCCCCTTCCGTGTCCCCTTTTCTTTGAGTTTCTTCAACTGGCGTTCGATTTTCTCCATGACCGTATCAAAGGCGAGATACATGTCATGCTGTTCTTCCATGCCGCGAATCGTCGCCCCATTGGCTTGAAACGTGACTTCTGCCGTATGACGGTGCTTCTCAACGGACAGCACGACATGCACGTCTGTCACATTGTCTATATACCGGCTGAGTTTGCTCATTTTGCCGTCAATATGCTGCCGCAACGGGTCAGTAATCTCAAAGTGTCTGCCGGTGACTGTTAGTTGCATAGTCTGCCTCCTCGCAATGGAGTCATGGAACGCAAGTCACCACGACGGTGCGTCCATCACTCACTTTTTCCGCTTTCGATCAATGGACGATGGAATATTCAAATCTTCTCGATATTTCGCTATCGTCCGACGCGCAATCGTCACTCCAGCCTCGGTGAGCCGCTTCTCAATGTCCTTATCGCTGAGCGGGCGCTCAGGATTTTCCTCGTCAATCATCTGCTTGATTTTTTCTTTCACGGCGATAGACGACACGTCTTCGCCGCCCGCCGAGCTTTCCAGCCCGCTATGAAAAAAGAATTTCAACTCGAACACGCCTTGCGGCGTATGAATATACTTATTCGTCGTGACGCGGCTGATGGTAGATTCGTGCATGGAAATGTCATCCGCCACGTCGCGCAATACCAGCGGTTTCAGATGCGATACCCCATATTCCAAAAAGTCTTTCTGAAATTTGACAATGCTTTTTCCCACCTTATAGACAGTGCGCTTGCGCTGTTCGACGCTGCGAATAAACCACATCGCGGAGCGAAGTTTCTGATCAACATATTGCCGGGTCGAATTTGTCACATCGCGCTCGTTGCTGTTCAAGATTTTTTTATACGTCGGGTTAATGCGCAAATTCGGCAAATCATCTTCATTCAGCACGACTTCGTAGTCGCCATCCACTTTATAGACGTAAATATCCGGGATGATGTATTCCGGGCGTTCGGTGATGAAGTCTGCGCCCGGTCGCGGTGACATGTTGGCGATAATCTGCTGCGCATTTTCGACCTCTTCGGCGGTGATGCCTAAATGATGCGCGATAAATTCGTAACGATGGCGTTCGAGATCGTGCAAGTAGTGCGCGATAATCTGTTCGACCGGCGTTCCAAGCAGGCCAAGGCTGTTGGCCTGAATCAGCAAGCATTCCTTACAATCTCTCGCGCCAACCCCTGTCGGCGTGAAGGTCTGAATATGCTTCAGCACGACCGCGACTTCGTGTTCCGTCACGCGCTGTTCGCGCTCAGAACATTCGCGTTGAACCTGCTGAAAGAGGTCGGCAACAACGGCGATGTCGTCTTCCGTGAGATGCAGCAGCTTGAGATAAAACTTCTGAAAGCGGATCGGGCTGTTGGGCGTGAAGCGCTCGCCGATCAAACTCAGGCCAATCGTGTACAGTTGGATGAGATAATATTTATGCGACGTGAGTTGGTCAATATGGGCATAGGATTGGCGCAGTTTTTCAATCGCTTCGCGAATTTCCGGCTCATGTTTCGCGGCTTTGTCACTCTGTTCTTTATGGCCGATATACGCGACTTCCGCCGGAGAAAGTTTTGAAAGAAGGTACTCGATCAGATAGAGTTCTTCCTGGCTCAA
This sequence comes from uncultured Candidatus Moduliflexus sp., assembly GCA_964565315.1. Classification (GTDB taxonomy): domain Bacteria; phylum Moduliflexota; class Moduliflexia; order Moduliflexales; family Moduliflexaceae; genus Moduliflexus. The sequence continues at coordinate 7,963 of CAZMEO010000111.1, forward strand.
TTCCAACTTTTCTAACTTGGTGATATAGGTTTCCTTCACCAGCACGGAACAGTGGCGTTCGAGCAATTGCGGCAGCGTCCGGCAAATATGCGCCACCCGCTTTAGTCCTGGTTCGATTTCCTTCGTCGAGATGCCGGTCAGCGATTCAACGTGACTGAGCGGCAATTCGCTGAACGATTTTGCGATCAATTCATAATCTTCCAGCGTAAAATCGCGTAATTTTTCAACCGTTTCGCGAAAGCGCCCTTCGACAAGCTCGTCATAATATTCTTGCAGCGCCACATTCGCCAGCATCGCCTGCGCGCCCGAGAAATTCAGCCGAGATGAGAGATAATCCCGCTCGAATTCGCGATTGATCTTCTGGCACAACATCGCAATGACGGCAGCATGGTATTCTTCAAGCTGTTTGAAGGGGATGTTGCTGGAATAGATATTGAATGGCGGCGCGCCAGCAGAATCTTCATGAAAGAGATAGCCGTCGTCGCCGATTTGCCCGATCAAAAATTGCCCGATTTTCATGGCAAGCTCTGGCAATTCCGACATTTGCAACTGCCAGGCAAGGTGTTCGGCAAGCGATTGCGGACGGGTAAACAAATTGTCGAATGATTGGTTGCCCTCGTCAGGCTCGAATTCTCCGGTATAGCCAAGTCCGCCGGGATTATCGTTAAAATATTCTTCCCAGTTGACCGGCGATTCATGCTGAGGCTGCCGCTCAAGATTTTCCGCGTCTGGCATCTCTGGCAGCGGAGACGATTCGTCGTACCGTTCCTCCGGTATCTGTTCGTCATAGGAGGAAAAGTCTTCATCCTGACGCTCGCCGTCCATGCTGTCTTCAAGCTCTTCCAGCACAGGATTTTCCAGCATTTCCTGTTTGACAAGGTCAACTAACTCCAAGCGCGACATTTGCAGCAACTTGATCGCTTGCTGCAACATCGGTGTCATGACCAGACGCTGCGACAGATTCAGATTGATTCTGGTATCCACATTCATGGGCGACGGTTCTCTTGAGGCATCTCCGCCTCAAGCTTCTCTCCTTGCATGTTACTTCGGCCTTGTGCGGCATGAACGGTCATGTCGCGCGAAGTCAACGCATGACACGACATTCATGCGCGTTATAACATAAACCCTTCACCAAGATACAATTCTTTCGCTTTTTCGTTAAAGGCTAATTCAATCGGCGTGCCGGAAAATCGAATTTCGCCATCGGTCATGATATAGGCGCGATCCGTGCTTTTCAAGGTTTCCCGCACATTATGATCCGTAATGAGAATTCCAATCTGCTTTTCCGCCAGCCGTTCGATGATTTTCTGAATATCCGCAATCGCTTTCGGGTCAATTCCGGCGAACGGTTCATCCAGCAAAATAAACGATGGATTGGTCGCCAGCGCCCGCGTGACCTCCAAACGCCGCCGTTCGCCGCCGGACAGCGTATAGGCTTTGCTTTTCCGAATATGAAGAATGTCTAATTCTTCCAATAATTCTTCCAAACGCAATTTACGTTGATGCACCGATAAATCAAGCGTTTCGAGAATTGCTAAAATATTCTCTTCCACCGTCAGCTTGCGAAACGCCGATGGCTCTTGCGCGAGATAGCCGACGCCTTTTCTGGCGCGGATATACATCGGATAATACGTAATGTTTTCCTGGTCTAAAAAAATGCGTCCCTGCTCCGGGCTGACTAAGCCGACGACCATGTAAAATGACGTGGTTTTTCCCGCGCCGTTCGGGCCAAGCAACCCCACCACTTCCCCCTGGTCAAGATAGAAACTCACGTCATTGACGACGGTTCGACCTTTATACGATTTTTGCAAATTTTCAACAATAATACATGCCATAATGACGTGTCTTCCATCAGGAGTGCGAAATCTCAATTTCGCAGTCACATCAAGATGTGACACTCCTCTTGCCACAAATGGTATTATTTCCCTTTTTCTTTTTTCGGATAAATCGTCACTGACGGATGATCCCCTTTTCCAGTCGTTTCCTCTATTTTGGCGCTATGTTTGAGCAGCGCTTTTTGATATTTCGTCGTCTGCTCTTTGCCAATGGCTCCGTCAAGCGCCTTGATAAAATCAGCCTCTCGCGAGAATACCTGACTTTTGAGGGGCGACAATTTTTCAATCACAGCATCCGGGATTTTTTCCTGTCGAAATTTTGCCAGCGCTTCATCAGTAATGATAAACGTCGGCGACGGCGCTGCGGGA
>CAZMEO010000112.1:0-8199 GCA_964565315.1 uncultured Candidatus Moduliflexus sp.
TAACAGCCCTGCGAAAAGGAGGGAGTCTCCCCTCTCCTTCGGAGAGGGGCCGGGGGGTGAGGTGAAAGAACGTAACAGCCCTGCTCCCAGGAGGGGAATTGTCGGCGACGCTGCGTAACATCAGTGACTAATATAGCAAACCGACTCATTCAGGTTTGCTGTAGCCTATGAGGAGAAGAGTATGGAATACACATTATCCGAACTGATCGATATAAAGAGGCTCACCAAATTGATGGAAGCGTTTACAGCAATTACCGGCGGCGTCGTGACTGCCATTCTTGATCTTGAAGGAAACATCCTGGTGGCGACGGGCTGGAAGGATATTTGCACGAAATTTCACCGCACGCATCCAGAAACATCCCGGAAGTGCGTTGAAAGCGACACCGCGCTCGCCGGGCAATTACAGGCCGGAGAACATTATAATGTCTATCAATGCCAAAATGGTCTGGTGGATGTAGCCATCCCTATCATTATTCAAGGAACGCATGTCGGCAACTTTTTTACCGGACAATTCTTGTTCGAAGCGCCTGATCAAGAATTTTTCATCAAGCAGGCGGAGCGATGCGGGTTTGATCAAGAGGCCTACCTCAAGGCATTGTCTGAAGTCCCGGTGTTTACGAAAGCGCAAATCAAACAGACGCTTGAGTTTTTGGTGGAACTTGTCGTCTTTCTTGGCGAGATCGGCTTTGGACGCTTAGAGATGCAAAAAACCTCGTCTGAACGGGATGAACTGATTCTTCAACTCACGGAAACGGCTGAACAGATCAATTCTCGCAGTCATGAATTACGGACACGTTCGGAAAAAATGTCAGAAAGCGCCGTGCAACAGGCGGCTGCCTCTGAGGAAATTTCGGCAGCAATGGAAGAGATGACGGCAAACATCCGTCAAAATGCGCAGAATGCTGAAGAAACAGAACACATTGTCACTCAAGCCGCCAAAGATACGAAGAAGGTGGGCAAGAAAATCACCAAAACCGTGAAAGCGCTCAAGAAGGTGGTCGAGAAAATCACAAGCATTCAGGAAATCGCGTCGCAAACGCGCCTTCTTTCGCTCAATGCCACTATCGAGGCAGCAAAGGCGCAGGAGTTTGGAAAAGGGTTTGCGGTCGTCGCGTCGGAAGTGCGCGCGCTGGCTGATCGAAGCAACGCGGTTTCGAAGGATATCACTGAACTCACCAACTCTGCGGTCTCCATTATCACGATTGCAAAAGATCAATTATTCGATTTGATCCCGGCCATTCAGCACTCCGCCGCATTAGTGCAGGAAGTCAGCGCTTCGAATAAAGAACAAGACCTGGGCTCTGGGCAAGTGAATCAGGGGATTCAGCAATTGGATGCGGTCAGCCAGCAAAATGCGCTGGTGGCTGAAGAATTAGCCGTAGCAGCAGAACAACTTGCGCAGCATGCATCCGTGCTTCAGAATAGGATGTCCTTTTTCAATCCTAACGGAATGGTTGCGCGTGGAATGACACTTAGGAACGCAGGAAATGAACCGCAATCTTCCGCTCGCCGGGAGAGAGATGCGCGCGCAGAAGGCGTGATGCATCGCGAGCGTCAACAGACAGCAACGAGAACGCAAATTCGCGAGGAACATGCGCCTGAACGTCCTGTGTCCAATGCCCGAACTGTCAAATATACACGGTACAATATCGAATGTGATGATCAGAAAAAGGATGTATTGGATGAAGAATTCGAACATTATTGATCAGGGAGGAGGAGGATTATGGTAGCGCTAAAAGATGTGAAAATGAAGCCGAAACTCGTCGGATTGTTTTTGGCGGTCGGCCTGTTCCCAATTTTGCTTGTTGGGGCATGGAGCGGATTTCAGGCAACCAGAGCCTTAATGAAGGCGTCTTACGGACAATTGCAGGCAATTCGCAGCATCAAAAAGGCGCAGATCGAACGCTTTTTCGCGGAGCGTCAGGGGGATATGGCCGTGCTGGTCGAAACCGTGCATTCGCTGCAAAACGCCGCGTTTGCCAAATTGTCGGTGGCACAGCAGTTGAAAAAGGCGCATTTGGAAGAGTATATCGAACAGATGCAAGGGGCGTTGCGCAATCTGAAAGACGATCCGATGGTGCTTTCGGCGCTCACGGAATTTGAGGCCGCGTTCGAGCTATCAGGAAAAAAAGTGATGACGCCGGAATGGAACGGCGTCTTGCAAAAATACGATGCCCGCTTTCAGGATATGCTGGCAGATAACGGCTGGTATGATCTCTTTTTGATTCATGCCGACGGCGACATCGTCTATACCGCGAAAAAAGAGGCCGACCTCGGCATGATTATTCCAGAGAGCAATTTGAGGGAAGCGAGTTTGGGCAAAACCTTTGAATTTGCCAAAACCATGACCTCCGAAGAAGTCGCAGTGGCGGATTTCGATCCCTATGCGCCGTCTGGCGGACAGCAGGCTGCGTTTATGATTGCGCAAATCCGCGATGAATACCGCCAGTTGAAGGGTTTCGTCGCCATGCAGATGCCGACCGATCAGATCGTCGCTATCGTCCAGCAGCGCGATGGACTCGGCAAAACCGGCGAAACCTATCTTGTCGGCGCGTCGAGCGATAAAACCCTGCTGCGCAGCCCGTTCACGACGCGAGCCGAAGGCGCGCTGGGCATCGGCGCGGAAGTCTCCTCTCCGTATATTCAAGACGCGCTTGCGGGCAAATCCGGGCAGCAGGTCTATACCGACGAATCCGGCACGTTGATTATGGTGGATTATGATCCGTGCGATATTGCCGGGCTGAAGTGGGTCTGCGTCAGCAAGATGGAACTGGAAGAGGCGATTGTGCCGCAATACGACAACGGCAAAGATTTTTTTGCGCGATATATTGAAAAATACGGCTACAACGATTTATTCCTGATTCATCCGCAAGGCAATGTGTTTTATTCAGTGGCGCGCGAATCCGACTATGGCACGAATATGCTGACCGGCCAGTATGCCGACTCCGGGCTTGGGAAACTCGTTAAGAAGACGCTTGAAACCAAAGCGTTCGGCATGGCGGATTTTGCGCCGTATGCTCCCAGCAATAACGAACCGGCGGCGTTTATCGCCCAACCGGTCGTTGCGAACGACCAAATTCAACTGATTGTCGGCCTGCAACTTTCGTTAGAGACGATTGACCAGGTGATGCAGCAGCGCGAAGGCATGGGCAAAAGCGGCGAAACCTATCTTGTCGGCGCAGACAAATTGATGCGCTCGGATTCGGTGCTTGACCCGGAATATCACAGCGTCAACGCCTCGTTTGCCAACCCGGACAAAGGCAAAGTAGAGACGAACGCGGTCGAAAAGGCATTGGCCGGAGAAAGCGGCGAGGCGAGCATCAGGGATTATCGCGGCAATCGCGTCTTGTCCGCCTACGCGCCGCTGAACATCTTCGGCCATAGCTGGGCGCTGATTGCAGAAGTGGATAAGAGCGAAGTCAATGCCCCTGTGTATCTGCTGATTCTGACCATTCTGATGATCGGCCTCATGTTAGGCGGCGGCGTCGCCATGTTTGCGCGGTCGCTCGCCGCCAGCATCGCCACGCCATTAGCGCTCGGCGTGGAGTTCGCCCAAAATGTCGCGTCTGGAGATTTGACGAAAAATATCAACGTGGCGCAGCAGGACGAAATCGGGATGCTGTCTGACGCGCTGAACGAGATGGTCGAAAGGCTGCGGGAGATTGTGCTGGATGTCAAAGGCGCGGCGGATAACGTGGCCTATGGCAGTCAGCAGTTGAGTTCCAGTTCCGAAGAAATGTCGCAGGGCGCGACCGAACAGGCAGCGTCAGCGGAACAGGCGTCGTCTTCGATGGAAGAAATGTCGGCGAATATCCGTCAGAACGCCGAAAACGCCGGACATACGGAACGAATCGCCATCAAATCGGCAGCGGACGCCGGAGATTCGGGCAAAGCGGTCGCTGAAACAGTGGAGGCGATGCGCTCGATTTCGGAAAAAATCCTTGTTATTGATGACATTGCGCGTCAAACGAACCTGCTGTCGCTGAATGCCACGATTGAGGCATCGAAAGCCGGAGAGCAGGGGCGCGGCTTCGCGGTCGTAGCGGCGGAAATTCGTTCATTAGCAGAACGCAGCCGGATCGAGGCGGCGGACATTAATAAAGTGGCGCGTACCAGCGTGGCGATTGCGGAGCGGGCGGGAGAAATGCTGAGCAAACTTGTGCCGGATATTCAACGCACCGCCGAACTCGTGCAGGAAATCAGCGCCGCCAGCCGCGAGCAGGATTCCGGCGCGGGGCAGATCAATCAGGCGATTCAGCAATTGGATCAGGTGATTCAGCAAAATGCGTCGGTCTCCGAAGAATTAGCGTCAACGGCGGAAGAACTTTCCGGCCAGGCGGAACAGTTGCAAATGACCATGAGTTTCTTCAAGGTGCATCACCTTGAGACTGTTGAGCGGGCGAAAAAAGAGGCAGCGGATGCGCCGTCGCACGAAAGACACGTGATTCACAAAGTGGCGCATCTCAAAATTTCATCCACCGCTGCGCAAAGCAACAACGGCCATGAAGAACGCCGCGCCGATAGAACGGCGTCGTCTCATGCGCCCGTTCCGCGAGACGAACATGACGAGGAGTTTGAGCGATATTAGGAGATCCAACCCTGCCAGGGTTCTGAACCCTGGCAGGGTTTTTTTAATGATATTGCAGGCCGGGATATAAGAGGTTCAGGACACACAGATGAATCGGATCAAAAATCACGTCGAAAAACTGCCACGCAAGGTAGATGCCGAAAAAACCGAATGAGTGATTGCGATGCAGAAAATCGAGATATTCCTGTCCCATGCGACGTTCCAAAAATAACGGAAAGACGCTGCTTCCATCCAACGGCGGCAGCGGCAGCAGATTGAACACGCAGAGAATCAGGTTGAGCGAAAACAGGATGCTCAAAAATTTGGCGGCGGCCACAGAAAATCCTTTGACTGCTGCGGCTGCCGTCACCTGCGAAAAGGTGATGCTGTCCGGCGGATAGAACCATTCGAGGGCTAATCCGGCGCGAATGGCGACGAATGCTGCCGCGAACAAGATGAAATTGGCGCATGGCCCGGCCAACGCCATCAATGACGACCGTTTCGGATAACGCATCGCCCAGACCGGATCATACGGTGCGCTGGCCCACCCCATCATCCAGCCGCTCATAAAAAATGAGGCGATGGGAATGACCACCATGCCAATCGGTTCGCGCTTGATATGGGGCAAGGGATCAAGCGTCACCTGCCCACCTTCGTATGCCGTGCGGTCGCCGAGTTTCAGCGCGGCAAACGCATGCGCCGCCTCATGACAGACCGTTGAAAACAAAAACACCACATACCAGACCAGCCCTTCAGCAAGATGAAGCGGATTCAACTCAAATAACATATTGGTTCCTTCTCACTGGAAACCTCATAGGTCGTCAAGACCTGTGAGGTTTTTTTATTTGTTCAACGTGATGCCCGTCCCCCATGCTCTGTGCCTCGTTTCCCTCTTATCGCCCTGCCATAAAAAAGATGAATAAAAAACTTGTCAAGTGAGAAAGAAAATTGCATCGCAATGCAACGGAATCGGCGCTCGGTTGTGTCAAAAAAATGTGTAGGCGATGCGTGACGCAGAAATTCATGCTCCTGAACGCAATCAGTATCACTTTTTCCCTTGACATCTCTGAAATTTTTTCGGCATTGTAATAAGACGACAATCATTCTCGTTATTATCGCGCCAGAACTTGAACGAACGCATGAAACTATCACCTAAAATTGAGAGCATTTTACAGAATACGGGGTATCGATTTCCTTCGCATTGGATGGATATGAATGGGGTCTCATACCATTATATCGACGAAGGGCCGCGCGATGCGCCTGTCTTGCTGATGGTGCATGGCAATCCGACCTGGTCGTTTTATTTTCGCCGCTTAATCACGGAATTTTCGCGTGATTTTCGCGTGATTGCGCCGGATCATATCGGCTGCGGGTTGTCAGAGAAACCACAGCAGTATGCCTACACGCTGGAACAGCATATTGCCAATCTTGAGCAGCTTTGTCTCTCGCTTAATCTGCGCCAGGTGACGCTCGTGCTGCATGACTGGGGCGGAGCTATCGGCATGGGCTACGCTGTCAGGCATCCCGAAGTGATTCAGCGCTTCGTGCTGTTTAATACCAGCGCATTTTTTGTGCCGGTGCTTCCGCTGCGGATTGCCGTGTGCCGCCTTCCACTAATCGGCGAATTGCTTGTCCGGGGCTTGAACGGCTTTGCCGTCGCCGCGCTGCACTATGCAACTTCTCAGCCGGAACGATTCACGAACGAGGTCAAATCCGGCTATCTCGCGCCCTATTCCAATTGGTGCGACCGCATCGCGCTGCATCGTTTTGTCAAAGATATTCCGATGGAAGACACGCATCCGACCCGCCGCACCTTAAACGACATTGACAAAGAATCGCCGCGTTTTCAACATCATCCGATGCTGATTCTCTGGGGAAAGGACGATTTTTGTTTTACGGAGCGCGATTTTTTGCCGGAATGGCGGCGGCGCTTCCCGGACGCGGAGATTCACCTCATGGAATTTGCCGGGCATTACGTGGTCGAAGACGCGCACGAACGCATTATTCCGCTGATGGCGAAATTTTTGGAGCGTGATCAGCCTGCCGCCAAAATAAAACATTCCTCTTCATAAAACAGCCCTGTCAGGGTGCGAAACCTTGAGAGGGTGAGCAATGCCTTCATGCACTATAATATCTCTCATGCCTTATGCGACATGGCTGACCGCGCGCCGTTTCGCCCCGCCATCGTGTTTCCGGCGGGACGCGATGCTCATGGACGCGCCAAATTCACCCAACTGACGTTCCAACAACTCAACGCGCTATGCGATTCGTATGCGCATGGATTGGCGCAATACGGCATCAAGCAGGGCGACCGGACGTTGATGATGGTGCGTCCCGGCGTGGAGTTGATCGCCGTGACCTTTGCGCTGATGAAAATCGGCGCTGTTCCCGTGCTGATTGACCCCGGCATGGGGCGCAAGGCGTTTCTGCAATGCGTCGCCGAAACCGAGCCGACCGCGCTGATCGGCATTCCATTAGCGCACGTCATGCGGAAAGCGTTTCCGACGCCGTTCCAAAGCATTCGGCGCTTTGTAACAGTCGGCAAGCGGCTGTTCTGGGAAGGCGCGACGCTCGCTGAATTGCAATCGTCCTCCCACGAATCGTTCCCGATTGCGCCGACCACGACGGACGACGAAGCGGCGGTGGCCTTCACATCAGGCGGCACGGGCATTCCGAAAGGCGTCGCGTACCTGCATGGCATTTTCAAAAAACAGGTCGAAATCATGCGCGATGAAATGGGCGTGGCTGACGGCGAAGTCCACCTTTCAGTCATGTATATTTTCGCGCTCTTCAATCCGGCGCTCGGCGTCACGACCATCATTCCCGACATGGACGCCCGCAAAACCGCGCAGGTGAATCCGGCGTATTTAGTGGAATCCATTGAGACATTCGGCGTGACGATGAGCCTCGGCTCGCCGCTCATCTGGAGCATGTTAGCGGATTACTGTTTGAAGCGCGGCCTGACGCTGCCGTCGCTGAAGCATGTCTTTATGTTCGGCGCGGAAGTGATGCCGGATGTCGTTGAACGCTTCGCGAAAGTGATGCCAAATGGCAGAATATACACCCCCTATGGTGCGACTGAGGCGCTGCCGCTGACGCTGATGTCAGGCGAAGCGATTCTCTCAGAAACCGGCGCCAAAACGCTGACCGGCGCAGGCGTCTGCGTCGGAACGCCGATTGGCGGCTTGCAAGCGCGAATCATTCCGATTTCCGACGAGCCGATTGCCGTTTGGAATGATTCGCTTGCGCTTGCTGCCGGACAGATCGGCGAAATCGTCATCAAAGGCGCGGTCGTGACGCGGGAGTACGTCAATCGTCCGCGCCAGACCGCAGAAGCGAAAATTCGGGACGCGGACGGTTTCTGGCATCGAATGGGCGATCTCGGCTATCTCGATGAACAGGGGCGCATCTGGGTCTGCGGGCGCAAATCGCACCGAGTCGAAACATCGTCAGGCTTGCGGCTGCCAGTGCAAGTCGAAGCGGTCTTCAACCAGCATCCGGCGGTCAAACGCTCCGCGCTCGTCGGCCTCGGCGCGTTTGGTCAGCAGCAGCCCGTTGTCATTCTCGAAATGCAGCCCAAACATGCGCCGCAAAATGCAGACGCGACAACGCGCCTGATTGACGAACTGCGG
>CAZMEO010000112.1:8299-10107 GCA_964565315.1 uncultured Candidatus Moduliflexus sp.
AAGGAGTCATTATGAAAAAAGAAGAGTGCATTTTATTCAGCGGCGGCATTAAAGGAGCGGAAGCAGAATTCGGCGCAAATGCGGAGCGTTTCGGGATTGAGGAAGTCAATTTCACATTCGATGGACACGACAGAGTCCGCCAGCGCGGCGTGCGTTTCTTGAATCACGATGAATTGCAAAACGGCGATGTCAGTCTGGAATATGTCTCGAAGTTGATGAATCGCGCATACAGCCAGGGGCAGGTGTTTCGCAAAGTGCTGCAAACGATCTGGTATCAAATCAACAATGGACAGGAAATTTACGTGGTTGGCGAGATTCTCGACGACAAGACCGTGAAAGGCGGAACCGGCTGGGGCGCGGAATTTGCCAAAATCTGCAATAAGCCGCTGTTTGTGTTTGATCAACAACGAAATGCGTGGTTTACCTGGAAACAGTCTGAATGGGTAAAGTGTGCGGATGCGCCGGTCATCAGCCACGCGCATTTTACGGGAACCGGAACGCGGTTTCTTGAAGAAAACGGCAAAAAAGCAATTGTCGAGCTTTTCGAACGCTCTTTTGCGTGATGACGCAATGCTCCCCGCCTGCTCCGTTTCGCCTTGTCGAAACGGAGCTTCCATCGCTCTACTCGCAACCTGCGCGTGTTCAAGGCGAAGAACAGATCACGAACAGCGCTTCATCGGAGGATAATCAATAGCAGCATGTATCTTTTGAATCGCGAGGCGCTGGCTTCGGAATATCGCGAACACGCGGCAACGTATCAGGCGTTTGCGGAGCGGCTGCGCGAGTTGTTCGGCCTGTTGCTGAAAGGCGAGAGCGTGCATCTTGACCATATCGAGATGCGCGTCAAAACGCTCGACAGCTTTTTGGAAAAGATCGAACATAAAAAATATTACGACGCGCCATTCGACCGCATCAAAGACCTCGTCGGCCTGCGGATCGTCACCTATTATCAAGACGAAGTCAAGCGGATACGCGCCCTGATCGAGCGCGAATTCACGGTGGATGAAGACCATTCGGTTGATAAAAGCGCGAGTCTCGAAGCCGACCGTTTCGGCTACCGTTCGCTGCATCTGATTATTTCGCTCGCGCCCAATCGGAGCGCATTGCCGGAATGGAAGCCGTTCGTCGGGATTCCCGCCGAAATTCAAGTGCGGAGCATTTTGCAGCATGCGTGGGCGGTCTTCAGCCGGGAACTGGATTACAAAGTGCCGTCGCAAGCCCCGGACACGCTGCGGCGCAAGCTCTTTCAACTGAGCGCGCAGTTAGAGGGCGCGGATCAGGATTTCACGGAACTCCGCCTTCGTTCCGAGGAAATCGCGCAGGAATACCGCGCCGACGTAACGCAAGGGCAATTGGAATTGCCGCTGGATTTGGATTCGCTGCGTGAATTTATGGAACAGCATATCCAGGCGCAGGAATGGGAACGGCTCGGCGTTCGCGCTGGAATGCACCCGTTTCCGCTGCTGACACAGCCCTTCCAGTCCGCCGGGCTGAAAATCCTGTTGCGCACCTTGCAGGAAATCGGCCTGACGCGGCTGAGCGAATTTGAGCGCCTCTTCCCCGAATTTCAAGCCGCCGAGCCGTTTTTGCGCCGATTTGTCGAAATCGTAAACGCGAAAGGCGGCAGCATTCATGCCGTGCCGGTGGATGTGTTAGTCCTGCTGGTCTCGTTTGCCCGCGCTGAGCGCCTTGCACCGGATTTCGACTGGGGCGGCAAATATGATCAGACCTTTTTAAGCGCCTTGCGGCAGATGGTGAGCGAAATCGCGCCGCGCACATAACAAAAATCTGACAAAACGCTTATCCTC
>CAZMEO010000113.1:0-10075 GCA_964565315.1 uncultured Candidatus Moduliflexus sp.
GAAAAAACATTGAAAATTTACTCTCAGCCGATGGAAGACGAAATATATAAACAGCGAGCTATAGAAATTTATTCAGCATTGCTAACCGATATCTATCAAAAGTTTTTAAGGGATGACGATCAGACTGTTTAATGGAGGGATTCATGCTAAAAAAATTGTTTAACGAATGCACCTTTACCCTGACAATAATTCCAGTTGACCCGATTCTGATTAAATCGGGTTATGCTACCGTGATGGGGGCGGATATGACGCCGGTGGTGACGCAGAAAAACGGCCAGACACATGTCTTTTTGCCGGGCAGTTCCCTAAAAGGCGTTTTTCGCAGCCATGCCGAACGGGTCGCGCGCACCATCAAAGATGGGATTGTCTGCATTCCTTATTTAGATCAAAAAGATACGAAGAACTATCCTGATGTCTTTTGCGGGAATAAATTCCGGCTTCGCCGCCGTTTTGGGGCTGCGCTCACGAATGAAGCGGTGTATCGCGATTCCTGCCCGGTCTGCCGCCTGTTCGGGTCAACAGAGTTTATCGGACGGATCGCCATCAGCGACGCCTATTTAACCAACCCGGATGATCAGAGAATCGAACGGCGCGACGGCGTCGGAATTGACCGGTTTACTGGCGGCGCGGCGCACGGCGCAAAATTCGAATTGGAAGTGGTGACAAACGGCGCATTTAAGACATCTGTGCATCTCCGCAATTTCGAAATCTGGCAGCTTGGCATGGTGGCCGCAATTCTGCAAGATTTTGATGATGAATTGATTCGCATCGGCTCAGGCAAATCACGCGGCTTAGGCAAAGTGAAAGGGAAAGTTGAAGATTTTACCTTAGCGTTCCTGCCGCCCTCAATTGATATGCCGGAGCAAGAAATCTGGGGGTTGGGAAAATTTCTGGAATCTTCTGAATATGGCACGTTTGGAGAAAATGATACGTTGCGGCTGAAAACGTCGCTGAAACGCGAGAAAAAGGGATTGCGCCTGCTTTTGCCGCTGAAAGATACGGAATTAAACGAGGTATTAGGGGGAGCGATAGACATGTTCAGCGCAAAAATCGCAGAATGGGATGTTCCCCAGACGATGACGCTGGACTATCTGAACAGCAAGGAGAGAGAGCGACCATGACAGAATTTCTCATTGCGTTGACGCATCCGAATGTTCATGATGTCCTCAACCGGCTTGCGTTTTCCAGCACCTCATATCTCCTTGTCGAAACGATGGAACATGAACAGGCGCTTTCCGTGCTTGGCAATAAGACCTACGTTATCCTCGATACCTGCGCGAATTTACGCGATCATGTTGATGCGTACTCATCTGGCCGCGTGTTTGATTCAATCGGGGAATTAAAATGGCAAAAAGAGGGCGCGGATGTTCATTTCGTGTATATCGGCGATGAAGCGCAGGCAAACGCCTTAAAAACGTTTAAACCTGAGGCCGCTGATCCTGTTAAACTTTCGTCGTCTCGCGAACCTTTGAGGTTTCTCTGGGGGCGGAAAGTGGCGAAAGAACGAGTGCAGACGGAGATGCAGTTCGAGGCGACGGATCATATTTTTATCGAACTTCAAATCCCGCAGTATCTCTGTTACCCTGTGCCAGCAGCAGACAATGCTCGCCTCAAGATGCTGACCAGAGAATATAGCGATACGGATGGGAATCTGCAATATTATCGGCTCGTGACCATTACAGAATAAGTCATCTGCTCCGCAAAACGCATGAGCGGCAAACAATTTACGTTTATGAGTTTTGCGGCGCTTGTGGTAAAAAGTGTATGAACCCTTACGATTTTGTCCCGACTGATTTTTCGCAGAAACCTGAGCGGCGTCCCCCATTCACGCATGAGAAATTTCAGGGGAAGGCCGGACGGATCGAATGCCGCTTGACGGCTGAAACGCCTATTTTTATTCCAGAAAACCGGGAGAAACAAGAAGAATTTGCGCAGGAGCCGATCAACTTTATTACTCGCAATGATCTGCCGATAATCCCCGGCAGTTCGCTTAAAGGATTGTTGCGCAATTTAGTCGAAACTATTGGGAATGGCTGTTATCTCTTGTTCGACGGAACGTATGAACGCCGCCGGATTGATTATTCGAAAAAACTTCCAGAGGGATTTCATAGATGCGATACTGCCAAAAACCTGTGCATCGCCTGCCGCATGTTTGGAATGTTGGAGCGAGGGCAGGTGTTTTCAGGTAATGTGTCGGTGAGCGATGCCGTCACGCAGCGTGACAAATATTTCGAACATGAGCCGATTTACACCAAACCCTTGATGGAGCCGAAACCGCGCCATCAGGCATTTTATTTGGATCGTCAGGGAAATATCGCCGGGCGGAAATTCTATTATCATCATCATGGACAGATTCAGGGAGATGTCAAAAAAACGCCATATAATCAGTATATCTGCCCGTTAAACAGAGGGAGTCAATTTGGATTCACGATTGATTTTTATAATATTCAAGAAAATGAACTCGCCGTTTTATTGTATGCCCTGGCATTAGAACCGATGATGCGGCATAAAATCGGGCTGGCAAAACCAGTAGGATTGGGCAGCGTGAAGATTGAAATTACCGCCATCGCGCTGATTGACTATCAACAGCGTTATCGGAGACGCGCTGCGCCAAAACAACTCATTAGCGAGGAGTGCCGGAATTACGTCAATGCCTGCATTGCTCCATACATAATGGGTGGTCAGGCGAACTCGTCAACGATGACGGCGTTACGACGCATCTGGAATTGGGATGCTGAAGACGATACTCGATATATTTATCCGGCGCAAAGTTGGTTTAAATCGAATTCCCAAATGCGTCTCAGTGAAATTGCATAGAGAGTGGAAATATGCCATTCAGCATACTCTTACAAGGCTATCCGACGTCTGACGTTCCGGTCGCGCATGTGCAGGGGCCGTCGGTGCAAGGGATGTTTTTACATCTGCTGCAAGCGGTTGATCCGGCCGTGAATCAGCGCCTACATGACGACAGCCGCTATCGGCCCTATACGCTTTCTCCATTAGGAATCGGCGCTCGCCACAACAGTTTTCAGGGATTTTATTTGCCACGCCAGCAGATGTTAGCGCAGAAAACCCCCTGTTATCTGCGGATTACGCTTTTAGATGATGCGTTGTTTCCGACGTTTCGACAATATTTTTTAGAACGCCGCGAGCCGACATTTCGCCTCGGAGAAACGGAGTTTGTCGTAACAGGCATTCTGGAAACTCCGTCTCACTCCAACACGCCGCAATGGACGCAGTATCGCAGTTATGACGAATTGATCAACATGGCGAGTCAGGATCGTTCGATCACACTCCATTTTCTTACGCCTACCAGTTTCGGGCATGGCGACGTGGATGTGCCATTGCCGATGCCGCGATTTGTTTTTCAAAGTTACCTCAAGCGTTTTCAAGAATTTTGTGATTATCCGTTTTTGCCAGATTTGCTTGAACAGATTGATCTCTATGCGGGCGTCGCCCAAATTGAGCATCTACACACTGAGATTATCAAAACAAAACGGATTATGCTGCAAGGGTTTCTCGGTGAAGTCAGGTTCGAAATCAGTAAGAAAGCTTCCCCGCAAGTCGTCAACCAGATGCAACTTCTGGCAAATTTTGCGTTTTTTGGCGGCACTGGCAAAAAAACAACAGTTGGGATGGGGCAAACCGTGCGAGTTGCGTAACAATCATCCATCGCTCATGCTCAAACTCTCGTTTCATGTAAAATATTTGAGTCATCGCAAACATTCTTGTGATTCAGCGACCTCCAGAATATCCTTGCTTATTATATAAAATCCTTGTAGTTATTTGAAACCTCTTGACATTTTTTTGACCTCGCAAAACAAGGGGCAATATTCTGGAGGATGCCGGACTATTGCCTGTATTTTTCTTCAATGGCGCGGCGCATAATTTATTGTATAGTGCAATCGCCGATTGCTGGGACGAGTAATCGGTTTTTTTATCATTGTTTTTAACGGAGGATCGTAGGCGTATGCATATTCAAGGGCTTCATCTCCCTGAAAAATTAGAATGGAATAAAGACACATTAACTTCAACCTACGGACAATTTACCTATCAGCCATTCGAACGCACGATAGCGCGTTTGGTAGGAAACGGCCTGCGGCGGTCGCTGCTCTCTTCATTAAAAGGCGCGGCAGTCACGCGGTTGAAAATTGAAGGGGTTCTTCACGAATATTCCACGATTCCAGGGGTCTTAGAGGATGTTGCGCAATTAATTTTACAGGTCAAAAAATTAGCCATTAAAATGCACTCCGAAACTCCACGCAAAATGTCGCTGCATGTTGTCAATCCCTTGTCTGACATGCGCGAAATTACTGCCGGAGATATTCAAACCGACGCGGATGTCGAAGTCCTGAATAAAGACCTGCATTTAGCCTATTTAGATAAACATGGCCGCTTAGACATGGAAATGGATATCGAAGTCGGACGCGGGTTTGTGCTAAGCGATCACCACAAAATCGACATGTCGCGCACGGATTACTATTACAAAGAAGATTTGCCGATTGGCGTGTTAGTGATTGATTCCAACTTTAATCCCGTCCATAAAGTCGCCTTCGAAGTCATTCCGACTGACGAACAGCTAAGCAAATTGGTGATGGAGGTCTGGACAAATGGCAGCATTGCGCCGCAAGACGCTGTGGCGCACACCGCTAAAATTTTTAAAGATCAACTCTCCGTGTTCACGAATTTCCGCGAAGAGTTCGAAGACACCGAGCCGCGCGTGGATGAAGAAGAAGAAAAACGCAACGAATACCTGTCCATGAGCGTTGAGGAACTGGAATTGTCTGTCAGATCGAACAACTGCTTGAAAAATGCCAATATCCGCACGGTAGCGGAATTAGTGCAGAAGACGGAAACAGATTTGTTGAAAACGCGCAATTTTGGGAAAAAATCGCTGAACGAAATCAAGGGGCTGCTGTCCGACATGAACCTGTCGCTTGGCATGAAGTTAGACGAAGCCCCGGCAGAAAAGCCGCGTGGCAGAAGAAAAAAAACGGCGGCAGCGTAATCGCGCTGCTGCCTGATGAGGATGTTCCATGCGGTTTTCTGCGCTGAAACTTTCGCTGAGAAATACCTTTATCGCCGGATTAGTCATTGCGCTGCCGATTGGCGTGACCATCTTGATTCTTCAAACGATGTTTATCTGGTTAGATGGGCTATTTGCGCCAGTTGCCAGACGCTTTACCCCGACGCCGATTCCAGGGTTAGGCATTGTCAGTACCGTGCTGATTGTGTTCGCCATCGGTTTGTTTGCGACGAATATTTTAGGACGGGCGTTTGTCTCATTTGGCGAAAGCATTGTCGCGCGGATTCCATTATTTCGAACCGTGTATTATGGCACGAAACAGGTACTCCAATCCATGACGGCCAAAGAACGGCAGGCATTCAAACAAGTCGTCATGGTCGAGTATCCTCAACGAGGGAGCTATACCTTAGGGTTTATTACAGGTGAAACGACAGGCGAAATCCAGAAAAAAATTTCGGAACAATCCATGAATGTGTTTATCTCTACGGCGCCAAACCCCACGACTGGATTTTTGTTAATCGTGCCGAAAACAGACCTTATTGTCACGGCGATCAGTGTTGAAGATGCCATAAAAATGGTGATGTCCGGCGGAATTCTTTCCCCTCCGGCCTTATCAATTCCGCAGTCTCATGCGTAAATTTCTGCTCGCACTTTTCAAAGTTATCATCTTTTGCGCCTTGTTATTGGCAATCACGCTCTTCTCCAGCGTGGCGACATTTCGTTATATTTTTGCCACAAGCCAGGTGACGATTCCCGATATTATCGGTCAAACAACGGAATACGCCGCTGATTTGCTGACAGAACAGCGCCTGCGGCTTGTTGTCGTCGAAGAGCAACTCGACAGCAAACTCCCGGAAGGGCATATTCTCGCGCAAGACCCGTTAGCCGGAACCAAAACGCCCAAAAATCAGGTGGTGCGCGTGGTGATCAGCAAGGGATTGGAAACATTCCCCGTGCCGGACGTGACCGGCAAAACGCTCGCCGAAGCGAAACGCCTCTTGCGTCAGCAGCAATTCCGGGTAGGGAGCGTGACGTATGCGCATACGAATGAAATGCCGGCAGATAAAATTTTCGCGCAGACGCCGCAAGCCAATCAAGACGGGAAAGTCGGCGAACGAGTGCATCTGCTGATCAGCCAGGGCGTCTATAAAAGCGTGATGGTGATGCCGGATCTGGTGGAACAGCAATTTGCCTATGCCGCGCAAGTGGTCGAACAATTAGGATTAGTCGTCGGCAATGTTGCCTACGAAGAATACGAATCAGTGCCGCCGGATACGGTTTTGAGCCATGTGCCGAAGCCAGGCGCGTTGGTTGACGAACAGAACATGGTCACGTTCGTATTAAGCGGCAAACCACGCAAATCGGCGAACGCAAAAGCCGCAGAAACCTTTTCTCTTCAATATCAACCGCTGGAGTACACGATTCCGCCCGGCCCGTTCGAAGTCGAAGTGTTAGCCGTCGTCAAGAATGCGGACGGCGAAGCGGAAATTTACCGTCAGCTTGTCATGCCGGGGCATCGCGTGATTCTGCAAATCCCCGTTATTGGCAACACGGTCGTCGAATTGTATGTTGACGGTGCGCTCGAAGTGGTGCAGCGTTTCCAATAATCAGGAAAAACGTATGGTCAAAATTGCGCCTTCGATTCTTTCGGCTGATTTTGCGCGGCTGCGCGACGAAATTCAACGCATCGAACACGCCGCCGACTGGCTGCATGTTGATGTCATGGATGGGCATTTCGTCCCGAATTTGACGATTGGTCCGCCAGTCGTGCGGGCGATTAAAAAATATACTGCGCTTCCGCTTGACGTGCATCTCATGATGACGAATCCCGACGAATTCATTTCGCTCTTTGCCGACAGTGGCGCAAATTATTTGACCGTACATGTGGAAGTCTGCCATCATCTGCATCGCACGCTGGCGGAGATCAAAAAACGCGGAATGAAAGCCGGTGTTTCTCTGAACCCCGCCACGTCCTTATCGCGTGTTGAGGAAATTATCGGCGATGTGGATATGATTCTGCTGATGACCGTGAATCCGGGCTTCGGAGGACAGAAATTTATCCCTTCCAGTCTGTCCAAAATTCGGCGGCTGCGCCAGCAGCTTGATGCGCAACAATTGTCGCAGGTCGAGATCGAAGTGGACGGAGGAATCTCCGCCGCCAATATCCGCGAAGTCGCAGAGGCCGGGGCGACCGTGTTCGTGGCTGGCTCTGCGGTGTTCGAAGCGCCTGACCCCGCCGAAGCAATTCGGCATATAAAAATCGCTGCGGCGAAATCAACTCATCACATCGAATAGAAGAAAGAGTGCTTATTATGAAACAATTACAACAAAAAATACGAGAAAAAACCGCCATCGTTGGCGTGATTGGTTTAGGATATGTCGGGCTGCCGCTGGCAGTCGAGTTTGCGAATGCCGGGTTTCGCGTCGTGGGCATTGATGTTGACCAACGCAAAGTTGACGCGGTGAATGCCAAAACGTCATACATTCAGGATGTCGCGACGGAAGAAGTTGCGAAATTGGTCGAAGCTGGCCGTTTACGCGCCACCAGCGATTTTTCTGCGCTGAAAGAAATTGACGCCGTAAGCATCTGCGTCCCCACGCCGTTGCGCAAGACCAAAGACCCAGATATTTCGTACATCATGGCGGCGGTGGAGGAAATCGTCAAATATCTGCATCCGTTGCAACTGATTGTGCTTGAAAGCACGACCTATCCCGGCACGACGGATGAAGCGATTTTGCCGGAACTGCTGAAAACGGGGCTTCAGGTCGGGAAAGATTTTCTGCTCGCCTTTTCGCCTGAGCGCGTTGATCCGGGGAATGCCCGCTTTAATACGAAAAACACGCCGAAAGTCCTCGGCGGCGTCACGCCGGACTGTCTGGCAGTTGCCAAGTTGCTCTATGAGCAAGCAATTGGCTCGATTATTTCAGTTTCCTCGACCAAAAGCGCGGAGATGGTGAAACTGCTGGAAAATACGTTCCGCAGCGTCAATATCGGCTTGGTGAACGAAATCGCGGTGATGTGCGATAAGCTCGGTGTCAATGTCTGGGAAGTCATCGAAGCTGCCGCGACCAAACCGTTCGGCTTCATGCCGTTTTATCCCGGCCCCGGCCTCGGCGGGCATTGCATTCCGATTGACCCGTATTATCTCGCCTGGAAGATGAAAACGCTGAACTACAATGCTCGTTTCATCGAATTGGCGGGCGAAATCAATGCGTCCATGCCGGAATATGTCGTCAATAAAGTCGTCGATGCGCTGAATAATATCGAAAAAAGCGTCAAAGGCTCGCGGATTCTGCTCTTAGGGATTGCGTATAAACGCGATATTAACGACGTGCGCGAATCCCCCGCGCTCGACGTTTTTCGCATTCTTGAGAAGAAAGGCGCAATCGTCTGCTACAATGACCCCTACATTCCGAAGTTTGCCGAAGATGGAATTTCTTTTGCGTCATGTGCGTTGTCGGAAGAATTATTGACATCAGTTGATTGTGTTGTCCTCGTGACCGACCATTCGTCTTATGATTATCAATGGCTGGTTGACCGGTCGAAAATTTTCGTGGATACGCGCAACGCGACGAAAAAGGTGGCGGACGCCAGACATATTATTGTCCGATTATAAAAAGACGTATCAAAACAACAACGAATAGAAGAAGGGAACGAATTCGAATCGAAATTTGTTCCTTTTTCATATTCGTTGTCATTTTTAAGAGGTTTTTAAAACGTTCACGTGAGTGAAATTATTATTATTTTTGTCTTGCTTCTGGCAAACGGCCTGTTTGCCATGTCTGAAATCGCGATTGTTTCTGCCAGGAAAACCCGTCTTCAGCAATTGATTGAAGACGGGAACGAACATGCCAAAATCGCTTTAGAATTAGCTGAAAACCCGAATCGCTTCCTTTCAACAATCCAGGTCGGCATTACCTCAATCGGCATTTTGGCCGGCACGTTCGGCGGCGCGACCATTGCCGAACAGATCAAAGCTTCGTTGTCCGCGATTCCCTGGCTTGCGTCGTATGCTGAAGCAATGAGCATCGGCGTTGTCGTGATCTCCATCACGTTCTGTTCGCTGATTATCGGCGAACTTGTCCCCAAGCGCATCGGCTTAGCAAATGCCGAGCGCTTTGCCCTGCAACTTGCGCCGATGATGAATGGGCTGTCGAAAATTGCGTCGCCGGTGGTTTGGCTGCTGATGACTTCGACGGATATTGTATTGAATATTCTGGGAATTCAAGCGCCTTCCGAGCCTGCTGTCACCGAAGAGGATGTCAAAAGCCTGGTCGAGCAAGGCACGCAGATCGGCGTCTTCGAAGAAACCGAGCAGGACATGATTGAAGGCGTTCTGAGTTTGGACGAGCGGCGCGTCAATATCGTCATGACTCCGCGCTCGCAAATGGTCTGGCTTGATGTTGCCGATTCGCTCTCAGATATTCGCACCGCAATTGTGAAAAGCAAACATTCGCATTTTCCTGTCGCAGAGGGCGATCTTGATAATGTCATCGGCATTTTGGATGCCACTGAACTGCTGGCATTAAACGGGACGGAAACTTCATTCGATCTGCGGGCGCATGTGCATCCCGCCTTGTTTGTTCCAGAAAATTTTTCCACGCTCAAAACATTGGAAGTGTTCAAGCGCGAACGGACACACATGGCACTCGTGATTGACGAATATGGCGGCATTGAAGGGTTAGTCACGTCGAATGATATTTTAGAAACCATTGTCGGCGATATGTTTTTGGAAGAATCGCAGTCCGAACCGCGTGTCTTTGAGCGTGAAGACGGCTCCTTTCTGCTGGATGGCCTGCTGCATATCGACCAGTTGAAAAAGTTTTTCGACATCGAGGAACTTCCAGACGAAGACGAAGGCAACTACCAGACGGTCGGCGGCTTCGTCAGCAGCCATATCGAACACCTGCCTGCGGAAGGGCAGCATTTCGAATGGAACAACATGCGCTTCGAAATTATGGATATGGACGGGCGGCGCGTGGATAAGGTGCTGGTGGTTCTCCTCAAACAGGAAGAACGGAAGGAAGAAGAAAAATAGGCGAGAGCGG
>CAZMEO010000114.1:0-10006 GCA_964565315.1 uncultured Candidatus Moduliflexus sp.
ACCATGTCAAGTATTTTTTTAGATTGCATGATAAATTCTTGAAATGCATTCTCGAGCCTTTTGTCATGTTTCGAGGTATTTACTCATGAAAGAGGGGTGGATGGTATCCCTGTTGAGCGTTCGCGTAAGAACTATGAGGGCGATTAAATATATATTTTGTTCGCAGTTTTTCTGAAATTATTGCCTAACGCTGAAATGAAAAAACACAGGGGGTTTCGCGAAATTTTTGAGGGTATCCTTCGACGTCGCTTAGAATGGCGACACTCGATAGGACATGGAGAGCAGATTCAAATTATGGCATGCTTGAAAATTAGGAAAAATCGAGCATTCTTGTATAGAACACACTCCGTTCGCACTAAGCGTGTCGAACGGTCAGAATGTGACTTGACGCGCTCACCACGAACGAGGAGACATTTCTTACAAGAATTATTTATGAGGCTAAGAGTTTATTGATAATCTCAATTGCGCTGATGAAGCAGAGTTCGCATTTCGATTGATTCAGGAGTTCTTCTTCGCGGAGCTCTTTGCCGGGATGGATAAAATTCCGGTACATGCGGGAAATATTGCCGACCTGCACCATCACGTCGCCTAACATCTTCTTTTCTTTTAGATAGTTCAGAATTTCGGCTAAATCGCATTCATACAAGTCGCGTTTTTCTGTTTTGTCATTTTTGCGCGGCAGGTAGAGGGTTGTA
This sequence comes from uncultured Candidatus Moduliflexus sp., assembly GCA_964565315.1. Lineage (GTDB taxonomy): Bacteria > Moduliflexota > Moduliflexia > Moduliflexales > Moduliflexaceae > Moduliflexus. The sequence continues at coordinate 696 of CAZMEO010000114.1, forward strand.
ATGTCGTGTTTTTCGCAGTAATGCAATAAAATGACTTCTATCAGCGAACCGGCCAGGACGATGACCGATTTTTCATTTTTCATCAGATAATTCAAAAACAATTCGTTCAAATCGCGCTCGGCAATCTCGCGGTACTTCGTGTCTATTTTTCGAATCCGGTGCAGCAGCGAAAAATACGAATATTTTTCTAACTGCTCCACGCTGATCATATTCAGGCCGGTCACCCATTTTGGGGGAAGCTGCTTCGGCTCGATCTGCTCTAATTCACGTCCAAGAAACGGGTTGATCTCATAAATCGGCACAAGCTGGCTGCCCCGGCGTTTCGTGTCGCGCAAATACCCTTTGCTCAGCCACGTGTCGCGCAGTTCCAGCGCGTATGACGGGTCGGTGTCCATCAGCACGCTGAATTTCCAATCAGGAATCGCAATGCGATTATGCTGATAATCGTCTTCGCGCGCGACATTATGGAGAAAGGTCTGCAAAAGTGCCATTGACGCATCGTCTTCATTATCTAAATACTTCAGAGCATCTAAATATTTGTGTTTGATCTGCTGATGTTCCTGAACGATGGCTGAAATCTGGCGGTAATTCTGGGAAATGACCTCATCGTTCGGGACGATGTCGTAAGCGCGGCGGATGAGGTCGAGCGCCTCCTGATATTGGTTTTTCGCGCGTTTGATATAGGAAAGATTATTGAGAATGACCGAATTATCGGCTTCCTGCGCTAACAAATGCTCGTACACCCGCTCCGATTCGTCGAGAAATCCTCCTTCATTAAGAGAATAGGCCACTTCGAACGTGTAAAACATTTCGGGCGGAGCGCAAACATCAGAATGGAACAATTCGACGATTCGCTCGAATTTGCGCTCCTGGAAAAGCTTTTCAATCAGGATCACGGTCAGTGTTCGCGCCTGATCGAAATGGGAAAAGGAACGCAGCTCTTCGATTTTCGATTTTTCTACTTTGAATTCTTTCCCGGTCATACGTAACCTGTCGAAATGCCCACGCAATCATGAACGGAGAGACGCATCATTCAAAAACTCTGCGATTTCCAATGTCATGGCATGACAGTTATGTGTCAAGTAGTTTTGATGAATTGACAGCGGCAATTTATAGCAATGACACGCGATAGATGGGAAAAGTTGACGAAAAATGCGGGGTTTTTATTGAGGAGGGCTTGCGATGGTGACGGAAATTGTCTTGGGATAATACACTTTCACCTCCATATTGTCAGGAATCTGAAATTCCGGCTGGACGGACGATTGGCCTATTTGAAGCTGTTTCGCATGAATTACGACCGGAATATCTTGAGACGTTAATGTAGAAATTTGCAGTTTCGGGCCATGAATCAGCGCCGTCACAGTATCGGGAAACACGGTTAATACCTGCGCGGAGCCTTCGATTCGCACCGGAATATTTTCGAAAAACCGACTCATCATTTCAGGTTCAATCGCAATCGTGACTTCGACCGTTTCCTCTTCCTTTTTTTCAAGGCGAAGCGTGGTGTCTGAAAATTTCACTTTGACTTTGCGCGTGATACTTTCAGTCAGATTATCGAGATTCACCACTTCAGTCTCTACTCTGGTAAGATTTTTCAAGGCATTCTGCGCACCAATTACGGACACCACATTCGGTTTGATGCTGATGCTGCTGACCACGTATCCATCTGCGGGTTTGCCGCGTGTTGCCGCTTCGACCGGGATCGGTTTCGTCGTCGTGGCGTCTAAGAATACCTCAAGCTGGGAGGGACTGACCTGCGTAACAATGGCGCCGACCGGCACGCGAATTTCGTCGGCAGAGAGAACGAACGAATTGATGCCGCGCGCGACATTGCTTAAATCAACATAAACTTCAATATCTGCCGGCGTTAAGCGTTTGACAAACGACGAAAACCCGCGCAGCGTGACTTGAACCTGACCGATGCTTTTGACGATTTCCAGATCGGTGGGAAGGTTTCTTAATTCGACCGGCACGGTCAAGCGCACTTCAGACTTTTGCTCGCCAACCACCACAAACCAAATGATGATGGCCAATCCGAGCGCAACGATTTTTAGCGTCATGTTCTCGAAGATTTTCATCGTCATTCCTGTGTTTTGCGTGATGACTTGGACAATTTGGGTAAACGCGAAGCTTTGCGCGGCTGCGTTTCGGAGATGCCGCCTAACATGTTTTTCAACACGCGCTTGAGTTCGGAGGAAGTGAGATGCCGCGTAATTTCACCGCCAACCGCAATTGACACGGTTCCGGTTTCTTCCGAAACGATCACCACGACAGCGTCGGTTTCTTCCGTGACGCCGATGGCCGCGCGATGTCTGGTGCCTAATTCCTGGCTGATGTCGCTGGATAAGGTGAGCGGCAAAAAGCAGGCTGCCGCGACAAGGCGGTTGTCTTTGATGATCGCTGCGCCGTCATGCAGCGGCGCGCCGGAGATAAAAATGCTGCTGAGCAGTTCCTTTGAGATTTCCGCCTCAATCGTGACGCCGGAATTGACGAACGGTTTTAGCCCGATGCCGCGTTCAATAACGATCAACGCGCCGATTCGTCGGCTCGACAGCCATTCTGTCGAGCGCACGATTTCGTCGATAACCTGCGATTTTTCAATGCCATAGAAATGCCGGAAAAACGTATTTTGTCCGACTTGCGCCAACATTCTGCGGATTTCAGGATGAAAAATCACCAAAATCGTCAAGAACAAATAACCGAGGAGGTTGCGGATCACCCAACTGAGAATATAGAGTTCGAAGCGCTGCGCGACAAAATATCCGCCGCCAATCACGAACAGCCCGATCAACATTTGCGCGGTTCGCGTTCCCCTGATCATTAACAGCAAACGATAGATCAGATACGCAACGATCAGGATGTCGGCAATGTCCTGCCACCGTAAGATTTCAAACCATTCCAGGGGATTTCCTAAAGCATTCATGGCGCGTGATTGCCTGCGGCGCATCTGCGCTCGCAAAAGTCCTCTCAGGCTGAAGGAGGCGTTGCACTCATTATCCGGTCAATATCGGCAGCATCCAGCACCTCTTTTTCCAACAGCGCATGCGCAATCGCATGAAGCGACTCGATATGCTCGCGCAACAGCTTACGATCTTTTTCCAGCGCGTCAAAAATAATCTGGCGCACTTCTTTGTCTATTTTGACGGCGGTTTCTTCGCTATAATCTTGATGGCGCGAAATTTCGCGTCCGAGGAAAATTTGCTCCTCGCGTTCGCCAAAGACCATCGGGCCTAAATTGTCGCTCATGCCCCATTCGCAGACCATTTTACGAGAGAGTTCGGTCGCCCGTTTCAAGTCGTCGGACGCGCCGGTAGCAATGTCGTCAAGCACCAATTCTTCAGCGACTCGTCCTCCAAGCAAAATCGAAATCTTCGCGAGGCAATACCGCTTCGTATAATGCTGGCGGTCTCCTTCGGGAAGCTGCTGCGTTAAGCCGAGCGCATAACCGCGTGGAATAATCGTGACTTTATGCACTGGATCGGCGTCGGGCATGAGTTTGCCGATTAACGCATGACCCGCTTCATGATAGGCGGTGACGCGCTTGTCTTCGTCGGAAATGATGATGCTGCGCCGCTCTTTGCCCATCATGACCTTATCTTTGGCTTCTTCCATGTCGTTCATGTCCACGACCGGCTTGTCATTTCGCGCCGCGAGCAAAGCGGCTTCATTGACCAAATTGGCGAGGTCTGCGCCGGAAAATCCTGGCGTGCCGCGCGCGACCACATTCAAATCAACATTATCAGCCAGCGGGATGTTGCGGGTATGCACATCGAGAATCCCTTTGCGTCCACGCACGTCGGGACGCGCCACCACGACTTGCCGGTCAAAGCGTCCGGGGCGAAGCAGCGCCGGATCAAGCACATCCGGGCGGTTCGTCGCCGCAATCATGATCACGCCTTCATTCGATTCGAAACCGTCTAACTCCACAAGCAACTGGTTCAACGTCTGTTCGCGCTCGTCATGTCCGCCGCCAAGCCCTGCGCCGCGATGCCGCCCGACCGCGTCCATTTCATCAATAAAAATGATGCAGGGCGCATTCTTTTTGCCTTGCTCAAACAGGTCGCGGACGCGCGATGCGCCGACGCCGACAAACATTTCCACGAAATCCGAGCCGCTGATGCTGAGGAACGGCACGTCGGCTTCTCCGGCAATCGCTTTTGCAAGCAGCGTTTTACCTGTGCCGGGAGGCCCGACCAGCAACACGCCTTTCGGAATTTTTCCGCCGAGCTTTTGAAATTTCTGCGGGTCTTTCAAAAATTCGATAATTTCTTGCAGTTCTTCCCGCGCTTCGTCCACGCCCGCCACGTCTTTGAACGTCACTTTGCGATGATCTTCCGTCAAGAGCTTAGCGCGGCTTTTGCCGAATGACAGGGCTTTGTTGCCGCCCAACTGCATCTGCCGCATGAAAAAAATCCAGATGCCGATAAACAGCACCATCGGCAGCCAGGTCAGCACATAGCCATACCAGGCGTCTTGATCTTTCGGATCGACGGAAACGCGAATGCCTTTGGCTTGGAATTGCGCGAGCATGTCGGAATCAAGCGCGTCAAGCACGATAAACGTTTGAAATTCCTTATTCTCCGTCGTCACGCCATGAATCGCTTGCTTGCCTTTGACGATGGCAATTTCGCGAATTTCGCCGCGTTCGACTTTTTTCATGAATTCGCTGAATGGAACTTCTTCTAAGGCTTCCTGAGTATTATTGCTGATGACGTCGAATGCCAAAAATAATAACGCGGCAAGCACTCCCCATAAAAGAACATTTTTATAAAACGGATTCAAGACCGAACCTCCTCTGATTTACGCGACACAGGCGTAAACTGCAAAAAATACTGTTATCGTTATCCTGTCTTTCGAATGTGGCAACGCAGTACGCGCGTGGTCTGCGTCGTTACTTTGACACGGTCATCAATTGCATAGCCAGCCACCCAGATAATTCCTGATTGATCAGCCAGCAACGGAATGAAATGTCGTGTATGCTGAGGAACTTTTCTGTCAATAAAAAACTTTTTCAGGCGTTTCTTTCCCGCCATTCCTAATGGGCAAAACCAATCTCCCGGCTCGCGGAAACGAACGATGATCGGCCAACGCAGCCGGTCATAATCCATCGCCTGCGTCGCGCCATCTTCAGGCTGTTGGCAGCGTAACGGCTGGGAAGCCGCATCTTCTATCGTCGTTTCAATCAGCCATGCGCCAAACGCCGTCATGCCCGGAATCACGAGTGAGACCGGATTAACGGCGCTTTTCTCCACTGGACGCGCGGCCTGAGCGCGAGCGTGAAGAATGCCGGATTGTTCCTGACGAATGGCGACCACTCTGGATGGAAGGCAAAAACGCTGCCCCGGCTCTGCGTGTTCGAACAATTCCATGACAGCGCGGACATGCCGCATATTCAGGGCATGCGCCGCGCCGGTCAGGTCATGAAACGCTTGAACAATTATCGCCCGCCGCAGCGTGGCCGGCAGCGCGGCAAATTGCGCGACATCAATCGCAATTGCCATGCCGTCCCGCTGACAGACCTTATGATAGTGCGCTTGCGCCATTTTGTCAATAAAGAAAGCGTCTTCCTGAAACATTTGCGCGTAGGCGGTGAGCCGTCCGAGAATCGCGGAGGAAAAGCGTTCTCGCAGCATGGGAATCAGGTCAAGCCGGATGGCATTCCGCACATATTTGCGGCTGAGATTCGAACTATCGGTCACATAGGCAAGTCCTTCCGCCTCAACAAATTGTGCGATTTGCTCCCGCGTGGTCGTCAGCAGCGGGCGAATAATCATGTCGTTCGTCACCGGCTGAATGCCGCCGAGTCCATGCAGGCCGACGCCGCGAATCAGCCCGGCTAAGACTGTTTCCGCCTGGTCGTCGGCATGATGCGCCGTCGCGATTTTCTGTGCGCCAAGCCGCGCCGCGAGGTCACGAAAAAATTGATACCGCGCGGAACGCGCCGCATCTTGCGGTGAACGCTTGTGGGTGCGGATCAGGGCAGGAACATCGACGCTTTCGATGGTGCAGGGCAAGCCATACGTTTCAGCAAGCTGCCGCGTGAAGTCTGCGTCTCGCGCCGCTTCTGCGCCGCGAAACTGGTGATTCAAATGCGCAACATGCAGCCGGATGTCGAAACGATGCGAAAGCCGATGCAGCAGATGCAGCAGCGCAACAGAATCCATGCCGCCAGATACACCGACGACGACGAGATCGCCGGACGTCAACATCTGATGTTCGCGAATGCACAGAATAACCTGCTCGAATATCTGTTTCTGAAGTGCGCTCATGGCGAATTTTAAGGGAAATGACGGAAAAAGGCAGAATGAATTGGGAAGGAGAAAATTAAAATGGCGGTGCAGGGATTTGAACCCCGGACACTGCGGATATGAGCCGCATGCTCTGGCCACCTGAGCTACACCGCCGAGAAAGGTTATTTCTAACGTGGGTTCACGTCTAAAAATCACAGCTATTTTTGTCAAGAAAATATCGCACTGATGTAAAAAATCTCAGCGTTCTATTTTTAATGTCGCCGGAAATCCGGTCATCGTGATTTGGCCTGATTCATCAATCACGATTTCGACGCTGTTCGTGTCGCGGTCGAACTGATCACGATAGGCGGCATAACGCTCCGACAGAAAATGTAAGGTCTGGTTGCGGCTGCCGCGCAACGCGAGATCGCATGCTTCCGCCTGCGTGAACGGCCCGGCGATGAGCAAATCCGTAACCGCAAGCAAGGCGTTCCAATCCGAACGGTCGGCCTGAATAAGCTGATCGTAGGTGAAGCCGCTGAAGACGATGACCCCGAGATCATGCTGTCGCATGATCGCGCCAAGTTCGGCAAGCGGGGCGGCTTGCAAAAACGGCTCGCCGCCGCTGATGGTGATGCCTTCGATCTTCTGGAGCGCGAGAATCCGTCTGGCTAACTCATTCACGGCGACAAGCTCGCGAATCGCAGTATCATGCGTGTCAGGATTAAAGCAGTCAGGGCAGGCAAGCGTGCAGCCTTGCACCCAGATGACCGCCCGCGTACCAGGGCCGTTTTCGGTGGAAGCGTCTAAAAAGGCGTGAAGATTCAACATGCGAAGCCTGTTATACGATAAAGTCGTTTTAGAAGCGCTCAGGTGTAATCGTGATCTCACAATATTCTATAGGCGTTCGAATATTGGGGAAAAATTTTCCCATAAAGCGTTGTTTTTCAAGAAGATTTCTGAAAAAATTTTCTGGCCAAGCGTTGATGAAAACCTTTTCATTTACAGATTTTTTAGAGGATCATTTTCCCATATCTGTCGAAGATGCAAACGTTTTCAGCGTTTTTCGTGAACATTTTTGGCGCAAGGTTTTTCTTGACGTGCTGTTTTTTTGCATAAACATGAACATATTCTTTATTTCTGAGAGGGGGCGGAAAAAAGAATTGTAATCACGCATAATCAATAAATACTTTTACTCTTGATGAGTTATCAAGAGCCACTAACAAGGAGGTTTCGCATGAAACGCTTGTCTGTTGTGTTGTTTGTTGTGTTGACATTGGTATGTATGGGAACGCTGTTTGCGTCTGCGCAAGAAACGGAAAAACAAGAAGGGACAGCGCAAGCTACAGAAGCAAAAGAAGTAAAGAAAATTGACGTGAACTCCGCCACCCGTGAGACGTTAGAAACCTTGCCGGACATTGGCCAGAAATTAGCGCAAGCCATTATTGATAATCGTCCGTATGCCACCATTGAAGAGGTGAAAACCAAAGTCAGCGGGATCGGCGAAAAGAAGTTCGAAGCCATTAAAGATTTAATCGAAGCAAAACCAGTCGAAAAAACAGAAGAGCAGACACAAGACGAATCGAAAAAAGAGTAGTTCTTTCTTTCCTTGCTCCGCCCGTCTTACGGGCGGAACGCCTGTCGTTCGAAATCGAACAGCAGGATTCCTAACCTTTCTGCCATGGCCAGCGAAATTTTTTTTGCCGCTTTTTGAGGAATTTCAACGTCTCTTTGGCTAATGAATCATTCGGATTGATGGACACGGCTTTTTGATAGGCGTCAATCGCCTTTTTCCATTCCTGCCGCTTTTCGTACACCATTCCTAAGCCGAAATAGCCATCCGAGCTTTCCGGCGACAATCGAACCGCTTCTTCGAACATTTCGACGGCTTTATTCAATTGCCCGTTTTCAAGAAATTCGGTGCCTTTATTCAGATATTCCTGCACCGGATTATAGGGTGCTTTCGGCGTTGAAGCCGTCAAATCGACCACTTCTTTTTTTTCATGTACATCGTCGCGCATCAAATCCGCCAGCGCGTGTTCGGCGTCGTCTTCTTCGGCCTGCTGCGCCTTTTGTCGTCCACGCGCAGCCATGTTCAGATACGATTGCGCGTTTTCATCTTCCGGCGCGTATTGCAACGCCTGCTCAAGCACATGCTCGGCGTCCTCGAAACGGTTTTGCCGCAAGAGCGCAATGCCTAAATTTTTTAACGATAAGAGATCATCCGGTTTATAGGCAACAGCTTTTTGCAGCACTTCGATGGCATTATCCCACAAATTTTTTTGGCCATACGCTAATCCTAAATAGCGATACGCTTCTTGATGTTTCGGATTCTCGCGAACAACGGCGACCAATTTTTGAATGGCAGCGTCAATTTGCTTGCTTTTGAGCAATTGCACGCCTTCTAAGTAGAGGACATTCGTCTCATCGCGGGCAGGCTGCGGCGCTGCTGATGCGGCAGGCTTTTTTGCCAAAAAGGTTGTTTTGCATTTCGGACAGACGATCTTCCGCCCCTCTGCCGGGATTTTATCATCAGGAACGTTGCCGCCTGAACCGCATTGCGGACATTGCACTCGCATAGTCTCTATTTCCTGAAAAGATTTTGATGTTAATAACCGAAGAAATTTTTATTCGTTATAGTGAAATTAACGCGGCTTGTCAAGATAAAAACTACTGTCGAACATCGAAACGACAGCACGGAGGCGAAAGGTTGGGAAGAATTCGACAATTCAGGAAAATTTCAATTGACTTTTTATATTTACGTTAGTTATAAATATGTAATATAATTAATTTATGTTAGAAATGGCTGGCATAAAACTACAACGAATATAAGAAAGGAACGAATCAGGGGGTGAGTCCGTTCTAAAATTCGTTCCTTTCTTATATTCGTTGTAGTTTTTCGGGCGAACACAGGGGGACGCCCTACATTATTTTAAAATTATGATCGCTGCCAAACCCGCTGCCGCGAATTTATATAACCCTCATGAACAAAGCAAGCATGAGCTGCTCGACCGCTTTGTCGTCCGGCACGATCTGTTTCGAGAACTCTATCAGGGGATTTTCGCCGCGCTGACCAATCGC
>CAZMEO010000115.1:0-8205 GCA_964565315.1 uncultured Candidatus Moduliflexus sp.
TTCACCCACGCCCAGACGCCCGCCCATTCATCTAACACGCCATATTTGAGAATCTGCTCGCAGCGTTCGAGGTAAATCCGCGCCACTTTATCATGCGGGTTGACGTGCAGGATTTCCTCGAACAAGTCTTTCGCTTCGGCGATATGCTTCTGCTTGCTCTCGGCGTCCGCTTCTAACACCTCATTGAACATGGCCTGCGCTTCCGCGAATTTCGTGCGATGATACAACTTGAACCCCTGCCGGAACAAGACCATCGTTTTCATCTTCGCGTCAAGAATCTGCGGCGGGTCGGCGTTGAACACCTCAAAGACCGTCACCGGCTCTGATTTCCCTTTGGCCTGCACCTGGTCAATAATCCGAATCGCGTAATTCGCCGGATTCTGCAATTGAAAATAGGTGGTTTCGCTGATCAGCAGCGACACGCCATAGGTTTTCGTCATGCTCTCGATGCGGGACGCGAGGTTCACCGCGTCCGAAATGACCGTGCCATCCATGCGCTGCTGGTCGCCGACCGTGCCAAGCATCAAGACGCCGGTATTCAAGCCGATCCCGATTTGAATGGCGCGGTATCCGGCGCGTTTGCGTCCCTGATTGTAGAGATTGAGTTTTTCCAGCATCGCAATGCAGGCCGTCACGGCGTCGTCGGCGTTCGTCGGAAAAAGCGCCATGATCGCGTCGCCGATATACTTGTCAATAAAGCCATGATATTCCCGAATGACCGGACTCATGTGATGGAGATACGAGTTGATGAAATTGAAATTTTCCTGCGGCGTCATCTGTTCCGAAAGCTCGGTAAAGCCGCGAATGTCGGAAAACATGACCGTAATTTCTTTTTCGACCTGCTCGCCAAGCTGCACATCGACAATGCTTTTTTTGCCAAGCAAGCTCAAAAATTCACGCGGCACGAACCGGCTGTACGCATTGGTCAACTCGACCTGATCATGCGCGAGTTTGACCTGATTTTCGAGCGCGTCGTTCAATTGCTTGTAGAGCGTGGCATTTTCCAGCGAAACCACCATCTGCGCCGACAGCATGTGAATCACTTTCAGCCGGTCTTCCGTGAATGCGCCGCTGGTCAGGTTATTTTCCAAATACAACACGCCGTTCAACTCGCCATGTTTGAGCAGCGGAGCACATAGCGCCGATTTGACCTGATATTTGACAATATGCGGATCATACGTGAATTTGCCGTCAAGCATGGCATTTTCAAGCACAAGCGATTCGCCGGAGCGGATGACGTAATGAATCAGCGTGCCTGGCACGGGGCAATGCTGCATGTTGCCGATCATGCCGACCGGCACGGATTGCAGCACCGTCACCTCGTCGTTGTCAATCGAGCCTTCGGCTTCAATCACCCACTGATCGCCCCGTTTCAGAATGAGCCACCCCTTTTGCGCCCCGGCGTTTTCAATCACGATCCGCATCATCTGTTTCAATAACTGGCTCAGCACGATTTCGCCGGAGAGCGCCTGCGATGCCTTCATCACGGCGCTCAAATCCAAGACGCTCAGGCCGTCGGCATTGCGATCCAGGCGAATGCTCGTTGAGGTCGGCGTGAGATTCCGCAGGCCGCCGCTTGTCGCGTGTTTGGCTAATTCGCTCAGAAATTCGGGATATTGCCGCACTAATTCGGTGACTTCGCGTGTCGCGCCCCACCAGATCGCGTCGTAGTAGGCTTCTCGCGCATGGAGTTCGGCAAACTCGCGAAATCCGGCGTTATAATAGCAATCCGCGGCGAATTTGTGAATCAGCGCCTTATGATGAATGAACTCATACTTCCGCGCCGCCTCAACCGCATCGCGATAGCGCTGCATGGCAAGATACGGCTGATTCGTCAGGCGGGCGTATTCGGCCTGAAGCAGCAGGGCGAAATGCTGAAAATTCTCCGGGCAGTTGCTTGTCCAGCGTTCCACCTGCTCTTGAAACGCATGAAACTCGACGGCAATCGACGGCGGCGCGGCGGCGTTGTTCTTCGCGGCCTGCGCTAACAGACACAACGCGGTATAAACCGCGTATTCCGCTTGCAGCAGCAGCCCCGGCAGGCTTTCCTGCGCGTCCGGCACGGCGTTCAGCGCGTCGAACGCTTCCTGAAAGAAACCATACGACAACAGCGCGCGCGCTTTCAGAATGTGATAGCAGCAACGCGCCACGCGATGGCGCTGCTCGTCGCAGCGGCGTAGATACGCCTCTTCGGTCAGCGCATCCGCCTGAAATGTCCGGCTGTCCGGCGTGAAGCCGCAGAGATTGTTGAACACCAGACGGCAGCCGTCCAGAATCGTTTCGACATACTGATTATGCGTATTTTTGACGAACTCCGCGCACTCGTCAAGATGCGCCTGCATCTGGTCAAACGTCGTCCCTTCATACCAGAGATTCAACAGCCGATACAGCAGCGTCATGCCTGCGGCGTGCAATTCTCCGGCATGCAGCGCGGATTGGTAAGCGTCATGTTCGAGGCGGTGCGCTTCTTTGACATGATGCGTCCAGGGGAGAATCTGCGACGAGACAATCGAAAGCACGGCGGCTTTGTGCGGCGATTGCATCTGCTCGCTCAGCATCATCGCAAACATGCCCCACTCATCACCAACCGCGTATTCCTGCGATACGGCGGCAGACAGCCCGCCATACAGCGCATACGCTCCGGCGGATTCCTGACAATGGCCGTATTGCAGTGACAGCCGCGCCATCAGCAGAATCAGGAAACGGCGCGTCAGCGGATGCGTGTGCAGCGCCGGAAGGAGCAGGCGTTCGAGAATCTGCATGGCCGCCAATTTCGCCGAATCGGTCATGAGGGGCAGGTCAAGCAGGTCAACCGGCTTTTGCTCGCCGACCAGCCGCCTGATCTCCGTAAATTCTTGCTCCACCGCTCTCGACAGTCCGCTATCCGGCAGCGGCAATTCTAACAGCCGCAGCGCCGCGCTCCCGGCTTCGAGCGCGTGCTGATACTCGGTCTGCAACGTGTACTGCGTAATCAGCAGCCGGTAAATTGCGGTGGTTTCGAGCGGCGTGTACGCCTGCTGAAGTATCTGGCGGCAGAGCGTTTCAGAGCGGTCGAAATGCCCGGAGAGGCATTCGAGTTCCGCCTCTTCCTGCGCGACCTCGAACGCAAGCTGATGCTGCGCCTCCCAGCGCTGCCCGCCAAGCAGCGAAACGCCTTGCGCGACGTAGCGCAGCGCCGTATCATAGTCCCCCGCGACTTTGGCGTGTTTGATGGCTAACAGGTTCAACTGCACCGCTTCGATTTTTTCGTCTTCAGTTTCGATAAAATCTAAGCCGCGATTGACGTGATTCACAATTTTCGCGAAGGCCTCGTCTTCGGCAGGCTGATGGTGGTCGCAATGGAGCAGATGCCGTCCGATTTTCAGGTGAAAGCGCCCGCGATCTTGCGGCGTCGCCAATTGCAGCACGGCTTCTTGAAAGCGGTTGTGCGCGAAATTGTAGCTGACGTGCGAGGCAAACTCCCGCAATTCGACGGCGTTGAAGAATTTCATGTATTGATAGGATTCGTCGGCGGGCGTCACGAAGCCGTCATGAATCGCCACGTCTAATTCGCTCACGGTCTGGGCTTCGGGCTGTTCGAGCGCCGCCGAAAGCGTATGCAGGTCGAACTGGCTGCCGATGCAGGCCGCGCAGAATAAGGCGCGCTGCGTGGCGGCGGGGAGTTTCTGGAGTTTGGACACCATAAACTCCACCACATTTTCCGTCATCGCCATGCCTTGAATCTGCTCAGGATTCCACTCCCAGCGCCCTTTTGCGACATCGAACGTCAGCAATTCTTCGACGTAAATCAACCGCAAAAATTCTTTGATCGCCAGCGGATTGCCGCCGGTTTTTTCCCGCACGATTTTGGCTAACGGGAAAAGGTCTTCCTTGTGATCGCGCAGCGTATCGGCTAACAAATGCGTAACTTCCGCGAGCGACAGCGGGGCAAGCTCGACATGCAGCAGCCGCGCATTGCGGGTAACGAGCGCTTCGATGAATTTGCGCACCGGATGGCGTTCGCTGATCGCGCTGTCGCGATACGCGCCGATGAAGAACAGCGTTTGCCGCTCCGACGCGAAAAAGAGTTGCTGCAACATCGTCAAACTCGCGTGATCCGCCCATTGCAGATTATCTAAAAAAATGACCAGCGGACGCCCGGACGTGCTGAACACGTTGACCACGTTCCGCAGCGCGATTTGAAGGCGGTGGCGCGATTCTGCCGGGCTGAGGAGCGGCGGCTTCGGCTGCGCGCCGATCAGCATTTCGATTTCAGGAATCAGGTCAATCATCAAATGGCCGCTGGTTTCGACGGCTGCCAGCAATTTTTCGCGCCATGACGTTAACGCGGATTCGCTTTCGCTCAGCAATTGCTGGATCAATTCTTGAAACGCCTGAATCAGGGCGGAATACGGCACATTGCTTTTGAAGCGCTCGAACCGCCCGGACACGAAGTAGCCGCGCTGCTGCGTGATCGCTTTTTGCAGCTCATGCACGAGCGCCGACTTGCCGCTGCCCGCATAGCCGGACACGAGCGCACAGACGCTCTGCCCTTGCCGCGCGGTCTCGAATTCGCGCAGCAGTTGCTCGATTTCGCGGCTGCGGCCATAGAGTTTTTGCGGAATGTGAAACGTGTCAGACACATCGTCATGCCCGATGGCGACATATTGAATCTGCCCGGTGAATTGCAACTGCTCCTGGCATTTCTGCAAATCCGCGAGCAGCCCCGACGCGCTCTGATAGCGGTCTTCGGCGGCTTTTGCCATCAGTTTCATCACCATGTCGGACACCGGCTGCGGAATGTTCTGATTGAGCTCGTGCGGCGATTTCGGCGTTTTGGCAAGATGGCAATGCACAAGTTCCATCGTGTCAGCCGTTTGGAACGGGAGAAAGCCGAGCAGCATTTCATACAGCATGACGCCGAGAGAATAAAAATCGCTGCGATAATCAATGGCGCGATTGATGCGCCCGGTCTGCTCCGGCGACATGTAGGCGAGCGTCCCTTCCAGCACGTTCGGATTGCGGGCTTCCTGCAAGCGCTGCGAAAATATGGCGGCAATGCCGAAATCAATACATTTCACCTGGTTCGTGTCGGGATTCCAGAGAATGTTCGACGGGTTCAGGTCAAGGTGCATGATGTGCTGGCGGTGAATTTCCCCGACAATGCCGGTGATTCTGGCGGCCAGCATCAAAAATTCCGATAGGCCGAGTTTGCGGGATTGCAGAATCTGCGCCAGCGAAAGCGCCTGAATATCTTCAAGCACGAGCGCGAGATTGTTTTCGTAGGTTTCCAGCGCATGCACCCCAATGACATCGGGAATGCGCAATTTGCTGGCAATCTCATATTCGCGCTTCAGCCGGGCAAGCTGCGGCGGCGATGCAGCTTCCCGTCTCAACGTTTTCAACGCGACCGGCAGATGGTCGCTATTGCGCGTTGCGCGATAGACCACGCTGATCGCCCCTTCATGCAGCGTTTCAAGAATCGTGTAGCCTGGAATCGAAATCATGCCGTCCTCCGTTATCAATGCGACTGCGCGAAATTCTTTCCGTCGCCTTCTGTCTATACTCAGACAATCGTTTTCAAAAAACGTATATCTTCGCAGCAGAAATCAACACATTTCTCTTGCGTTTCAGGCGCGGATGCGGATTTTGATGGGGATTATGCTCTCTGCGCGACGCGCAAAAAGGAGGTAATGTACTCCTGAAGTTGCTGGAAGGGAATGGTAAAAATTCGCTCCAGGCTGCCAGTAAGGTCGAGGCGTTCTTCTCCGGCGAACGGGGTCGCGCCGGTTCTCAGCGCTTTCCGAATCAGTTCGAACATCTCTTTATCATAAAACTTGCTCAAATTCGGCAGATGTTCCCCGAATTCCCACGTTGGCGTGGTTTGCGGAATCGGCATGGTTTGTTTGCTATGCACGATAGCGTCATGCAATTTTTCAATATTTTCCCGCAGCGCATGAGACAGTTTCACGATGTGCGGCTCCGGGTTGCCAGGAACGCGGCGCAGATACTCATTCACCAACTGTTGAATTTCCTGAAGCAGCAAGGTATTATCGCCTAAACGTTTTTCAGGAACGACCACTAATTCTTCCCGGCTCAAGTTGGAAATTTCCTGAAACAGCTGGCTCATGGCATATTGCCGGTAGCGCAGCCCTTCCTGCACTTTCTGTTCCGCTTCTTCAAGGCTTTTGATGTTCAAAGACACATCGAGATGCGTCTGCTGCGTGTGCAAAAATCGGCGCGTTTCTTCGAAGAGCGATTGACAGAGCATCAGGCTGGGCGCGGAATTTTCCGCCACATGCTCGATGTTGAGAAATGAAATATAGTGCGAGAGTTGCAGCACGCGCGTCGTTTTCCGCATCTGGATTTTTCGATGGGCGAAATGCTTTGTCAGGGCGTGAAGCACTTGCTGGCATTGCGTGCTGAATTCGACAATGCTTGGCCGCCCGGTAATATCTTTGCGCAAAATCGCCAATGTGGCCTGAAGCAACGCCTGATGCGCCTCTAAATCCGTCACGTTGTATTGATTGAACACGCTGTCGAAATCCGGCGGATCGGCGCTGAAAATCTGCTCGCATAGCGTTCGCGCCTGCGCGATGTCGGCGTCGTAAATGCGGCTGCCGTCAATGACATTGCGAATAATTTTGCTATATACTTTGAAGAGATCGGTATCCACCTCCATGTTCGTCAACAGATTTTTCAACAACTTGCGATACGCATCCAGTTCGCTGCCGGAGTAGTTGACGGCAATCAGTTCTGGCGAACTGTCATAAAACCGTTGTTGAATTTCGATGTTGACGGCTTCGAGGATATTCTGGCTGGCAAGGTGCAGCGCGTTCACGAGATGGCCGGAATTGACATACGCATTTTTTACGTCTTCCAGCAGGTCGCGCGAAGGAACAAGCGCAAAAACGGAATTGTTCAGCGCAATCACTTCGGGGTTGGTGTTTGAAAATTTGGAAATCAGCGCTTGCGCCGCTTCCATCCGCTTGGCGAGCACTTGTTGCAGCCTGTTATAGGCGGTTTCGAGCGTCAGCGTTTCCCCGCCATCTTCCTCCGGGGGATTTTGCAGCGCTTCTTGAAGGATTTGGCTGTTTTTCAGCAAATCCCGCATCGGAAAGGTTTTCACTGCCCCGGCCATTTTGGATGGCGAGTATTGCTGCAAGTGACGAATAATCGTGTTGATTTCTCTCGACATACGTAGAAGAGACGCCCCGGCGGGCGTCTCCACGGCGATTGCGCGCCTACGATGCGCCTTGCGTCAGATGTTTGATCCGCTGCGCCATCCATTCGAAGGTTTTTTGCAGCCCGTCTTCCATCGGCACGACCGGTTCCCAGCCTAATAACGCTTTTGCTTTGGCAATATCGGGCTGGCGGACTTTCGGATCATCGACCGGCAGCGGCTCAAAGACGATCTCGCTTGACGTGCCGGTAATGGCTTTGATTTTTTCCGCGAACTGCAAAATAGACATTTCACGCGGATTGCCGATATTTACGGGATCGCAATGCTTCGACAGCAGCAGCCGGTAAATGCCTTCCACAAGATCAGACACATAACAGAAACTTCTGGTTTGCGACCCATCGCCGAAAATTGTCAGCGGCTCGCCCATAATGGCCTGGCGCAGCATGGTCGGCACGACGCGCCCATCATGCAGCCTCATGCGCGGGCCGAATGTGTTGAAAATGCGGACAATGCGCGTTTCCACGCCATGATAACGATGATACGCCATCGTCAGCGCTTCGGCAAAGCGTTTCGCTTCGTCATATACGCCGCGCGGGCCAATCGGATTGACATTGCCCCAATAATCCTCTTTTTGCGGATGAATCAGCGGATCGCCATACACTTCCGAGGTCGAAGCCAGCAAAAAGACCGCTTTTTTCTCTTTTGCCAGGCCAAGCGCCTTATGCGTGCCAAGCGACCCGACTTTCAGCGTTTGAATCGGCAATTCTAAATAATCTATCGGACTCGCAGGACTGGCGAAATGTAAAATAAAATCGAGGTCGCCATCAAGATAGATATAATTTGTCACGTCATGGTTGATAAATAAAAAATTTTCATGGTGAATATGGGCAATATTGGAAATGTCGCCGGTGAGCAGGTTATCCATGCACACCACTTTCATTCCTTTTTCCAGCAGATATTCGCAAAGATGCGATCCCAAAAACCCGGCTCCGCCCGTCACTAACGCTCGCATAATGTTCCTTTGTAAAAGAGGAGTGCAAAAG
>CAZMEO010000115.1:8305-9925 GCA_964565315.1 uncultured Candidatus Moduliflexus sp.
TCCGCCCGTCACTAACGCTCGCATAATGTTCCTTTGTAAAAGAGGAGTGCAAAAGTAAGCTTTTGCACTCCTGTTTTTCTGAATTTATTGTTTCGGCACGATTCTGATAAAACGGCGCTTTCCGACTTTCAGCACTTTCGGGGCATCAAGCGCGATTTCCGCGTCGGGGTTCGTCACTTTTTCGCCGTCAATGCTGACTGCGCCTTCTTTGACGAGCCGCCGCGCTTCGCCGTTGCTCGGCGCAAGCCCGCTTTCTGTAATCAATTTGACGATCCAGCAGGCGGCGGCGTCGGTGTCGGGCGTGAAATCCTGAAGATCATCCGGCACGTCTTTCTGCACGAAGACGCGGTCGAATTCCTGTTCCGCTTTCAGCGCGTCGTCGGCGGAATAATAGAGCGTCACGAACTCCCGCGCCAGGCGGCGTTTCAAATCGCGCGGATTTTTGGACGGATCGGCGAGCGTCGCCTTGATCTCCACCAATTCCTGTTTCGATACCGTCGTCGCTAACTCGAAATAGTCGTACATGACGTTGTCGGGAATGGAAAGCGTTTTGCCATAAATCTGGCTCGGCGTTTCGGAAATGCCGATGTAATTATCGAGCGATTTGCTCATTTTCTGCTTGCCGTCCGTGCCGGGCAGAATCGGCATGGTGAGGATGATTTGCGGCTCTTGCCCGTATTCCCGCTGCACGTCGCGCCCGACGAGCAAGTTGAAGCGCTGATCCGTGCCGCCGAGTTCGATATCCGATTTGATTGCGACCGAATCCATCGCCTGCGCGAGCGGATAGAGAAATTCGTGAATACTGATCGGCTCGCCGCCTTTGTAGCGTTTTTCGAATTCGTCACGTTCTAACATCCGGGCGACCGTGTATTTGCTCGCGAGTTTGATCACGTCCTCGAAACTCATTTTGCCGAGCCATTCGGAGTTATACGAAATTTTCGCCCGCGTCGGATCAAGCACTTTCGACGCCTGTTCATAGTACGATTGCCCATTGCGCCGCGTTTCTTCCAGCGACAGCGCCGGGCGCGTTTCGTTCTTGCCCGACGGATCGCCGATCATGCCGGTGAAATCGCCGACAATCAGGATGACCTGATGGCCTAACTCCTGAAATTGCCGCAATTTGCGCAGCACGACCGTATGCCCCAAATGCAAATCCGGGCGGCTGGGGTCGCAGCCCAATTTCGCAATCAGCGGCTTATTTTCCTTGATTGATCGCTCAATCTTTTTCACCAATTCATCTTCCGGCAGCAAATCCACCACGCCGCGCTTAATCACATCCATTTGCTCATTGACACTCGGAAACATTCGTCCTCCTTCGAGATTCACGCTTGCAAAAGCGTCGCGCTTTCACAAGAAATTCATCATGTGTATTCTTCAAGAACTCCCAATTTTCAAACGTTCAGTAACTGACGTTACGCACCCCACCCCTGCCCCTCCCCGAAGGGGAGGGGTGTTTCACCCCCTCTCCTTCGGAGAGGGGGCAGGGGGTGAGGTCGAATACAGGGGCATTTCAGGAAGATGCCTACGTAACATCAGTCAGTAAAATGTTCAATCCAGCCTGTTCGAAATGATGATCATTGGTAAAGATGTCGAAAATCTTTGCTTCTTCAGCGACAATCA
>CAZMEO010000116.1:0-3221 GCA_964565315.1 uncultured Candidatus Moduliflexus sp.
TCTGCTCGCGGCAATGATCAATGTAATTCTGCCCGATTGCCACGACTTTCGACGGATTCGGAATCGGCGCGGCAAGCTTGACGGACGCAAGCGGAAATAAAAATCCCCAGTCTTCCCAGCTTTTGCGGTATTCCCGCGCTTCGTCGAGCAGAATGCGAACTGTTTGCACGGCGTCATCTCCTTGTTCCACTAATATTTTCAAACTGGACGCATCAACCTCTCTTGGCGATGCGAACGCACTGGCGGCGGCCTTGACTTCAAGCACCGTCGTGTCGTCTAATAATGCGCCGACAAGCTGTTGGTCATCTTGTATGTAAGTCAGAAGTTTCATAAAATGACTACAACGAATCAAAGAAGGGAACGAATATTTTTGATGATGTTATTCGTTCCTTTCTTCGATTCGGCGTAGTTTTCTGTACGTGCCTCAATAAGTTTTCGCGCCACATCGCGGGCAATTTCCAAGGTTTCTGTAATGGTGCGGCCTTGTGCGACTAATCCTTGTAATTCATCGCTCGTTGCCAAATAAACCCCTTCCGGCAATTTTTCAATGTGCAATTTCACCATGCGTTCCATATATTCCATCCCATTTTCAAACTACTCGGCGAATCCGAATTTTCTTTTGCAACGCAATGACAATTGCCCCGCTTTCTAAATCACTGACATGGCAGTTCAACACATACAGCAGCAAGGCATGTCGTTCAGCGCGAGGCAAGTTTTCCAATCGCAATATGCCGCAGTGTTCTCGCCGTTCGCGCCAGATTTTTTCCTCAAAATCTTTATCTGTTGTAATGATAACTCTCTGCTCTCGCACGGCCCAATCCAGAATATGCGAATCGCTCATGCGCGGATCAGTTTCAGAGACACAAACGGCGTCATGTCCCAGACTCATGAGCCATTCGGCAACTGTGCGGCTGGTATTGACATCAATCAGAAATTTCATGATTCAAGCCGCCAAACGATCCAGAACGGATTCTCCCGCAATCGCATGATGGGCATACAACAACGCTGCGCGAAGGTCTTCCAATTCAAGTTCTGGAAAATCTTCAAGAATTTCTTGTTCAGAAACACCTTTAGAGAGGAGTTCTAAAATCATTTCGACTGAAATGCGCAGCCCTCGAATGAGTGGCTTGCCGCAGAGAATGTCATGGTTAAACGTGATTCGCGTTAATAATGATTCCATTGAATTTCCTATCATTTTAACACTTATGTGTATTGACACAGAACATTATGGACAGAGCTGTCAGACACCTTGAAGTTGTTGACAGCTTTTCCTGACCACAACGTGTTGTATCATTACACTTATGAATATTGCCGCAACGTTTCAAAAACAGCATTCTGTGCGGTTTCGTAGGCTTCCGGGCGCATCTCGCGCTCCTCGATTTGCCCGCCGAGCGCATCTTCCAGCGAGCGCGTCAGATCAAGGCAATTCATCCCTTTGACGCCGCTCACCTCGATTTTGACTTGTCCATTCGGTTCGATAAAGACATCAATTTCTTGTAGTTCCATTGTAATGCCTCGCTTTTTTATGGAGTGCGAAAGCTCTGCTTTCGCAGTCAAAGCAGAGCTTTGACACTCCAGTCTATTACGCCATCCGCCGCAGTCGCAGATGAATCCGGTTGCCTTCCTGCGTTTCTTCGACTAAATCGAAACCCTGCTCCGCCAATTTCGCCCGCGTGGCGTGATAGGCGTAGCGCTGCTGCAATTTTGAGAGAAATTCTTTGTGATCAATCCCTTTGACGCCATACCAATCAGCGACGCATTCATAGGCGTGGCCGCTCTTTTTGAATCCGATGTCATAACTCAGGAGTCTCTTATTTTTCAGTTTGATTTCGACGTCGGCTTTTTTGCCAGCATAACCTTTCGCCTGCAAATGCTCGCCGACTTCGTATGCAAAGCCCTCGTCTTCCAACGCTTTCAGCAAAAACTCTTTTTCCACCATTTGCGTTCTGATACGGCTGAAATGCGACATAATCCGTTTCCTTGAAAATAAGCTGTCAGACACTTCGAAAGTGTCTGACAGCTATTCATTTACGTTAATTTCACCACCGGATAATCTCGCAGCACGGTCGCGCCGGAGTGAATATCCCGCGTCGTAATCAACAGGCGTTTGTTGCCATCAATCGCGAAACTGACCTCGAACCGCGCTTCGCCTTTGACCGAAGGCGGATCGGCGGTTAAAAACGTCGGATTCTGCTCGTTCATCCAGAAATACGTGCGTTGATCTTCCGCATCCGGCGACACCGGCGCAAGCCGCGCCGCGCCGGAGGGATCGAAGACCAATTCCACGCCTGCCGCCGCTTTTCGCGAGCGTTCGCCGACTTCAAAAATCGCGATGCCGAGATGCGCCTGGCCGTCATGCGTCGCTTTCACGAGAAAATGATCTAACGGCGTGTCAGTCGGATAGGGCGTGCCGCGCTGCACTAACGTCCGGAATTCGTAGCCCGCTTTTTCCCGGCTGACGTGCCGAATGGCGTAATCATGCTGAATGTGATCATAAAAATCCACGCCCGCCACAAACGCCGCCGCGCCTCGCGCCACCGCGTCCAACGGGCGATGCAGCATGACGCGCTCTTTGCCGAACATCCGCTTGACGGTTTTCTGAATTGACGGAATCTGACTGCTGCCGCCGACCATCAGCGCAGCCTTGATATGATCCTGATCGTAGCCGCGTTCCTGCGCATGACGCACAGCACGGCGCAACGCCTGATCGATCAGGGTGAAGGCGTCGTGTTCGTCAAGCATCTCCTCAAGCTGCGTTTGCGTGAAGGCCGCTGAAAACGTGACGTTTTTCTCAGGATGCGCGACGGAAATCTCAACGCGCTCTTGAACCGACAGCAACTCTTTGACGCGCTCGCACTCCACCAAGAGCATCCGGCTCATGCTGCGGGCCTCTTCGTCGTAATCCTGCCGCCCGTTTTGCCGCAAAATCTCCTGAAAGAGCCATTGATCAATCGTCATGCCGCCGAGTTCCACGCCCGCCTTGCCAAGCACGCGGCAGCGCCGCCCGACCTGCGAACCGGCCTGTTCTTCAATCAACACCACCGAGACATCAAGCGTGCCGCCGCCGAAATCGAAAATCAAGTACACGTCGCCAGGCTGAATATGCGCTCCGTAGCCGAGCGCTGCCGCCGACGCCTCATCAATCACGCGAAAGCGCGGCATGCCAACCGCTTCCGCCACGCCGGTCAGCCAGTTTTCATAATGCTCAAACGCCTCGACCG
>CAZMEO010000116.1:3321-9765 GCA_964565315.1 uncultured Candidatus Moduliflexus sp.
TCCGGCAATTTCTGCTTGCGCATGTTGCGGTTCGCAATGTACCGTTTCATCCAGCGGAACGTGCAAGGCGAATCATAGAGCTGCTGCTGAAGCACCTGCCCGCCGATCCAGCGCCGCTTGTCCGGCGCGTAATGAATCAGCGACGGCACGACCGAAAAACGCTCGCTGCCATATTGATGAAAATAGCCGTAATCAGGGATATGAAACGGAACGCCCTCTTTTTTCGCCTCATCCCAGACCGCAATCACTGTGTTCGACGTGCCGAAATCAATTGCCAATCGTCCTGCCATGATGAAACCATTCCTGATAACGTTGTTGAATTTTACCTTCCGTTATAAGCTCTTGCAAGGCGTTTTCAAGGAGATTCAACAGTTCCGTATTGCCTTTTTTGACAGCTAATCCAACCGGGCTTTCCTCGACCACTTCGTCAAGAATCTTGACGTTGACGTCAAGTTGTTTAGCCAAATAGAATCCGACCTCTTTTGGGGCAATCATGGCGACAAAAAAACCTTCTTTCAACAATCGCATGGATTCTTCTTTGCTCTCTGTGGCTTTGATGCGGATTTGGTTTCGTATGCCCTTCTTTTTTAGGAGCAATTCGACCGCAGATTGTTTATCTCCGGTGACTGGTTGATCGAACAAGTCTTCCACTTTCGCAATGGTCGTGTTATCGGCGCGGAGAAAAATAACGATTTGTCTGGTGCTATACGGGGACGTAAAATCAAAATATTGTTTCCGCTCGTCATTGATTTCCGTCCCGCCCGAACAATCTAATATCTCTGTAAACATTAAACTCCCCATGACGTCATCCCACTTCATTTGCTCGATAACCAGGTTTTTTTGGGCTTGCTGAAACACTAAGCGCAGAACATCAACATCAAATCCGATAGGTTCTCCCTGCGCATTGGTAAATTGATACGGGGGATAGCCCTCAGCCACACCACACACATACGACTGCTTTTCCGCAAAGCCTGGAGCGGCAGACATCATGAGCATTGCCAACATGATTACCCATGTTTTTCTCGTCATTATATCGAGCCTCCAAACTTGAAATACAGCATCATGCACGATGATTGAACAGACCTGTCAGACACCTTGAAGGTGTCTGACAGGTTTCGCCCCGTTCAATGCAAGTGAATAACGCTCTAAAAGCGCATTATTGTTATTGTGGATTCAACGACTCAATTTCAATATCAAACGCGCTATCGGCAAGATATTCAGTCAGCATTCCGATGTCAATATCAAAACGTCGCTGCCACGAAATCAGTTGCAGCAGAAAGTCAAGCCACGCCCGTTCCGCGTCGGAAATTTCTGGTTCATGCCGCCGCCGCTGAAGCAGCAGGGCGTCATCTTCATCCACGTTCTCCACATTTAATTGCGCAATATCTACCGGCGCGAAGCTCCAGAGGCGCACGGTTTTATCGCGCATTCCGCCGACAAGAATGCGTCCGTTCGCGCTGAGCGCGAGAGCGGAAATTTCAGCCTGCCCGTCGCGCAGCGTCTTGAGCAGGCGATGTTCCCCCACGCTCCAGACACGAATCGAGCCATCCGCGCTGCCGCTGACGATGATTGTGCCATCCGCCGAGAGCGCCCCGGCGGTGATGCGTTCGGTATGCCCTTCAAAGGCGCAAACTTCGCGTTCGTGATCAAACGACCAGAACCGCACTGTCCGATCCGCGCCGCCGCTCATGAAGGCGCGGTGATCGGCGGCAAGGCATGTGACCGCGCCGTCATGCCCCGAAAAGGTCGCGAGCAGTCGCCCTGTCGCGGCATTCCAGAGCCGAATCTGGCCGTTCGCGTGTCCGCTGATGACATGCTGTCCGGCGCGGTCGCTTGTCAACACAGTCACCGCCGAGCCTGTGTTCGTGACGGCATGGTTGCGCTGGCCGGTTTGCCAGTTCCAGAAGCATATTCTGCCATCTTCGCTTCCGCTGACCAACAGATGGTGCGCATGATGCAGAGAGAGCGCGCTGATCGGCGCCGCATGAGCGCTCAGGCGGCTCAACGGCAACCCGCCCGGAAAGCTCCAGATGCGCGCGACGCCATGCTCATCGCCGCTTGCCAGGGCAGAGCCGTCGGAACAGGCCGCTAAACAGGTCACGCGCCCATCATGCCCGCGCAGCGTTTTTGAGGAAGCAATGCGGCGATAGGACGAATGGCCGCTTTCTATCGGCGTTGGCGAGTGCAGCATCGCCGCCGACACGTCATCCGGCAGATTCCAGATGCGAACGATATTATCATGACTCCCGACGGTGAAAATCTGTCCTTCTTGCAAGCTCAAACTCGTGACAGAGTCCGCGTATCCCTCTAATCGCGCCACGCAGGGAAGCAGCCAGGATTCGGAGCGCGTCGCATACGCCTGGCATGTTTCGGCGAGTTGCGCAAGGGTGGCGAATTCGCGGCGCTCAACAGCTTGAGATGGCTGCCAGCCGACCGCATTCAAGCAGGACAGTATCTGCATGCTCCATCGCGCCGGGGCGATCTGCGCCATACGCCAGAGTTCCTCCCACGCCTGATGGCAGCGAAATTGCTCAAGCATCGCCGCCCAGTCGTCATCATCCATCTTCTGCGCTAAATGCTCGCTCGCGGCAAATGCGGCTAACACGTCCGCTCGCCCGGCCTGGCGCGTCATCGCCGCGATCCGCTGCTGCAATGGGCGGCTCGCGCTTTTATACGCGGCGCGTAAAAATCGCCCTTCAAAGTCGAAGGTGTCGTATTGCGCCCATTGCCCGGTCAGCGCGTAGAACATGGCGCGTTGATATGGATTGCTCGGCGCATACCGTTTTTTCATCACAATTTCAAGGGCGCGGGGATGCTGCCAGTCAATCACCAACGCGCAAAGCGCATCGCAGGCAGCGACGCTCCCGGCTTCGGCCATTGCGTTCAGCAGCCGCATCGCATGACGAGCGCGGCTGCTTTGCTGGCGATCCAGAATCATCTCGCTCAGTTTCGCGGCAAAATGCGCTTGCAGCTCATCGGCATGCGGCACGTACTGGCCGGTGCAAACGATCTCCCACGCCGTCGGATGATCATGCTGCGCGATCAGGCGGCAAAGCGCGTCGCGGGCGGCGGCGTCGCCGTCGTAAGCGCGTCGGGAAAGCGCCTGCAAAATCGGCTTTTCCAATGCGGCATGCTGCGGCTGCATGACCATCTCAATCAGCGCCGTCATCGCTTCCGGCGAACCGTCGTTCACCAGCGACTTGATCGCCAATCGCTGCATTTCCCATCCAATCAAGGGAATCTCGCTTCGCAGGCGGTGAATCTGTTTTTGAATATCGTGAGGCATAAGAAATTTGTAGTTTCCCTGCGCAGCGATGTCAAGAAAATGTGTCTGAATTTCGCGATTTGCGAGATGACGAAAGAAATACTGAGTTCGTCCTTGTCTTGCATAATCTTGCAGAATATCGCTTGACAATTTCTCCGAGATTATTGTTGGGATATGTGCGCAGAGAGAAAGAAAAATGGCCGTTCTGCTGGCGTATGCGCAACAGAGAACAGGCAAAAAAGAGTTCGCATACCACAACCGCAAGGCGCTATGGATACAGAAACATTACTGCATACCGGCCTGGTTTCGCTGAAGCCGCTGATCGGCATCGTGTTCGTGCTGCTGTATGTCGGTTTGATTCTCTTCAACAGCAAACGGCTGCATGTCGTCTGGAGCGCAGTCGGCGTCTTATTTCTCGCCACGCTGTTCAAGGTCTTCGGTGTTCACCTTATTCAGGGAGTTTCGGCGATTCTCTGGGATTATCTCACCTCGATTAGCTGGAACGTGCTGGGAATTTTCACCGGCATGTCCATGATCGCCTATTTTTTTATCGAATCAAAAATGCCCGCCTGGCTTGCCGATTGGTTTATCGCCCGTTCCAAAACCGTCGGAATGGCGATGCTCTGGCTCTGCGCATTATCGGGCGGGATTTCGGCGTTCGTGGATAACGTGGCGACTATCTTAATTGTCGCGCCAATTGCAAGCGCCATTTCCAAACGCTTGAACGTCTCGCCAGTCCCCTTGTTGATTGGCATCGCGATTTCTTCAAACCTGCAAGGCACGGCCACGCTCGTTGGCGATCCGCCGAGCATGATTACCGGCGCGTTTATCTCGCAGCAAGGCATCAGTTTCGGATTTAATGAATTTTTCTGGTTTTGGGGCAAGCCTGGGCTTTTCTTTACGGTGCAGTTTGGTGCCGTGTTCGGCTTTATCGTGTTATACCAATATTTCAAAAAACACAAACAGCCCGCCTTCATCCCTGAACCCGTCAAAATCGAAAGCATGGTGCCGACGATCATTTTGCTCTGCGTGATTTCCAGTTTAGCGGTCGCCACGAAATTCGACCCGGCCTTCTCATATTTCGGCGGCACGTCAGCCTGTATCGGCGCGGCTGTCGGCTTTATCTGGCATCATTTCCACCAAAGCAAAGAGGCCAATGGCGCATTCGACCATCAAAAAGGCATGACTGCGAATTTAGCGGTGTTAAAGCATTACGACATCGAAACGCCGCTCTTTTTGTCCGCAATTTTCATTTTAGTCGCATTGGTCGAGAAATGCGGATTAGTGGGCGATATGGCCGCGCTGATTCAGTCCATGTTCGGCGAGAATCTGTTCGTCACCTATACGGTGATCGTCTGGATGTCAGTCGCGTTGAGCGGCTTTATTGACAATATTCCGTACATCATGGTCATGCTGCCGGTCACGGCGGAACTTGGCAAATTAATGGGCGGCGACGCGCCGCAGAAGACATTTATTCTCTTGGCGTTCGGTTTGCTGGTTGGCGCGTGCCTCGGCGGAAACTGCACGCCAGTCGGTGCGTCGGCGAACGTTGTCACGATTGGCATGTTGAAAAAACAGGGGCATGACGTGACGTTCGGGCAATTTATGAAAATCGGGATTCCGTTCACAGTCGCTGCAACGTTTGCCGGTTATCTGTTTATCTGGTTTTTGTGGAGTTAAAAAGAGTGCGCCGCCGTCGGCGCGATTGCTGAATGGGTGCGCCGACGGCGGCGCACTCCGATTAACGTCAACACATGTCGTCAAGGAGAATATGGAACAATTATTAGTCGGATTGTATAACCTCCACTGGCAGCAGCTTGTGATGTATGCCATTGGAGGCGCGTTGATTTATCTCGCCATTAAGAAAGATTATGAACCGATGCTGCTGCTGCCAATTGGATTCGGCGCGATTCTCGTCAATCTGCCGCTCAAAACGATCTGGCAGTTCGAGAAAACGCCGGACAAGATTGTCACCGCAATAACAACGGCCTATCCTGAATTGCAGAATTATTTCGCCGAACATCTCGATTATGTCTTCGAAAATGGACAGGCGTTCGAGGTCGAGCCGAGCATCTTGCAGATATTTTTCGAAAGCGGCATTTTGACGGAGATGTTCCCGGTCTTGATTTTCCTCGCGGTCGGCGCGATGATTGATTTTTCGCCGCTGTTGAAAAACCCGAAAATGCTCCTGTTCGGCGCGGCGGCACAGTTCGGCATTTTCTTCACCGTGTTAGTTGCGCTCGCGTTCGGGTTCGACCTGCCGACAGCGTCGTCTATCGGCATCATCGGCGCGGCGGATGGCCCGACCTCGATTTTCGTGGCGTCGAAATTTGCGAAGGAGTGGCTTGGGCCGATTTCGGTCGCGGCCTATTCCTATATGTCGCTCGTGCCGATTATTCAGCCGCCGATCATTCGGCTGCTGACGACGCGAGAAGAGCGCATGATCCGCATGGATGCGCACGATGAGCCGGTGTCCAAAACTATTCTGATTCTCTTCCCGATTGCCGTGACGATGATCTCCGGGATTGTCGCGCCCGTCAGCGTGCCGCTCGTCGGCTTCTTGATGTTCGGCAATCTGCTGCGCGAAGCGGGCGTTGTGGAGCGTCTTTCGAAAGCGGCGCAGAACGAACTCGCCAATCTCGTGACGCTGCTGCTCGGCATCACCATTGGCGCGACAATGTCATACGACAAATTCTTGAAAGGCGACACGCTGCTGATTCTTGCGATGGGGTTGATTGCGTTTATTTTCGATACGGCGGGCGGCGTGTTGTTCGCCAAACTGCTGAACATGTTCTCGACCCAAAAAGTCAACCCGATGGTCGGCGCTGCCGGAATTTCGGCATTCCCGATGTCAGCGCGAGTGATTCATAAAATGGGGCAGCAGGAAGATTTCACGAACTTTTTGCTTATGCCCGCCGTCAGCGCGAACGTCGCCGGACAGCTTGGCTCAGTCGTGGCGGGCGCGATGGTGTTGATGCTCGTTCCCTGGCTATTGGGTTGGTAATTGCTGACCACTCTCTAATTCCCCTTCTGGGAGGGGCAAGGGGTGGGTAAGCGTGTAAAAATGGAGAACACACTATGGATAAACTTGGATTAGGGATTCAATTGATGCTGTACGGATTGGCGGGCGTTTTCACCGTTCTGGTGCTGTTTTACGCCATGATCGTCGGTCTGATGAA
>CAZMEO010000117.1:0-9734 GCA_964565315.1 uncultured Candidatus Moduliflexus sp.
ATCGCCTGATAAATTTCGACGCAGGCACGACAATTTCAAGCACATCTCGCCCCAAATACACGTAATTTATCCAGGCCGGTTTGGTCGCATCCCAATTCGCCGGAGGTTCGCCTCCTTCCAGAAACTCTTGTTGGGTTTCTAAAAGTCCTATCATTTCTTGAAAATACGCATTATCTGACTGTCGTTTCGCCAGCATCTCGTCATGTAGTCGGCAAATCTCTTCTAATATCATGGCCTGCGATTGGCGTATATCCTGCTGCAAAATGCGAATTTCATCAAGAATCTCGGCAAGACGTTTGGATAATTCTTGATCCCGCAATAAATCGAATCGGACTTCGGTCTCTTTGAAAAGTTGACTATGAAGCAACGTATTGTATTTTCTGATAAACGTCTCATGATCGCCTGAATTTCTGGCTTGAATAGCTTCTTCATACTCACGCCGCCCAAGTCTTTCTATGAGTAATTGTTTGTGAAGCGCGTCAAGCTTTGCGTCTGGATCGGACGCAATTTCTTGATCCAGTTTCTCTTCTTCGAGAGTTATTGCGTGTTGCAACGCTAAATGTCGTAATTCTTCCGGCGCGGCTTGAAAGGTACAAAGAAACGTGTGATAACTCAGAAGCGTATTCTCTTCTTCGGCAATGGCGTAAGCAATCGTATATAAACGGTCGCTCGCTTGTTTGGCTTCTGGCGCATCAGGATATTTTCGCAGAAATTCTCGATACCCTTCCACTAAATCAGCCTCTTCCGTTAAAGCGTAAATTTGGGCAATCGCTTCCTTTTGAAGTTCAGGAATCCCATACTCACCTGCAAGAAACATTTCATACCCTTTGATGGTCTGTTTGTATTCAGCAAGATCAAAGAAGATTTTGGTCTCACGATATGCAGGCGGGAATGTCGTATTCTGGCCGAGATAATGCCAGCCTTCTTGAAGATACGCGCAGTTTGAGGCGGGAGTAACACTTGATTTCAGCAGCGAGACTTTGACGTGATCATAACTGTACACAATCGCAAACTCCATGTAGTTCGTCACTCGCGGACTGCTATAATCTACGCGCACGTGAGCGAGTGTCTCATATTCTCCATTTTGAGGGGCTTGCAGATAAGAGGCTGTTGCTTTGTTGGTATGGGCGCTTGGATGGACACATTTCAATAAGGTATTTTTTGAAAAATCAAGAAAATCAAACGCGAGCGCTGATGTTGTAAAACAGGTTAGAAAAATACCGATAATCCCCGATGTCCATATCGTTTGAGCCATTGCCACTCCTGAATCTCTAATAGTGATTTTCCTTTGTTGATGAACCGCTGGCTTTTATTTTCGATCCGATACATTCCAGAGCGCCAAAAATTCTTTTGGAGTGCAAATCGTGATTCTCGCCGAATCAGCAGCCTGATAATCGCGTATATTTCGAGTGATCAAATAACCAAGTTGATGATGTATTGCCGTATAGCATTGAATCGCATCCTCGAAATCTGTAAACGCCGAATATAAGGCAAAATCAATACCCTGAATATCAACCGGCAAAACCGTGATCAGCATGCGTAATTTCCGCAAAGAGGCGAGCGCGACCTCGCGTGATCGCAGCCGTCGCAGAATGTAATACAGGTTGGCAAAAATAAGCGCGGAGGTATGCCCGACAATACGGCGTTCTTCTATCAGGGTAAGAACCGTTGCGGAATCATGATAAAATGGTTCGCGATAAGCGAACACATCCAGGATAATATCAGTATCAAGGAAAATAGAACTCATATACGGTATTTTCCCAATAAATACGTGGTATAGTCTTCTTGAAGATCGTCACCCTGTTCAAGATGAATGATTCCCGATAATTCTTTGACGGTCGGTGAGATGTTGTTTGGTGTGCGTGGCTGCTTTTGTTCCTGGTCGAGCAAATAACGAAAATAGCGTTCAACCAATGCGGAGAGGCTTTGCTGCGTGTTTTGAGCGTAGATTTTGACTTGCTCGATGATGTCTTTATCTAATTTTAATGTCAGCTTGGTATCCATACGAATGCTCCTTTTATGATACGTATATTTTTTATTTCGATATACATATTTGTCAAGAAGAACCTTTCGGCAACGACCCGCAATGCGAACGGACAGGCGTCAGACACGTCGAACGTGTCTGACGCCTTAGAACGCAATCTCAATACGTCGCCTGCACCTCGACGCCTTGCTGTTTATTCTGATACAACTGGCCGCGCAGATAGCCCGCGCCCTGCTGCTGAATCATCATGTTGCTTTCCCGCAGGAATTGCGTCGCCTGCGAGCGCATATCCATCTGCGATTGCGGCATGATCTCGTATTGCTGCGGCTGCAAGTCGGTTTTGCCGCGATAGAAGGCGTATTGATTCCCTTTTCGCGCGATGACCGTGACCGCGCCGTGAATGTTGTCCGCGATGAAAATGCCGCGCAAATCGGTCGAGCCGGAGACGAATTCCGCGTCGTTCGCGCCGATGACTTTGACGTGCGCGTTATTTTCGTAACGATTCGTGGCGGAGTTGATGACGTTCACCCGCACTCGCCCGCTCTGCGCATCTTCCTCGACTTCGAGCCGCAGCGGGCTGATTAAGACCAGCCCGGAAGCGTCGGTTTCCGCCTCTTTCGCCGTCACTAAATACGCGCCTTCTTCTTGCAGCGGCAGCGCGAGGGATTGCGTTTTTTCGGCGTAGTCCTTGCCGTCGCCGAGGTGCGCGGTCGCCTGATGATACGGCGTAATTCCGGCCAAATTGATCGCCGCGACGTTTTCCAGATTCTTTTGCAGCAGGTAAAACTTCATCAAATCCACGCGATACGCCAGCAAATTCACGTCTTTGATGTTGCGATAGCGCAGCGGAATCGCAATCGCGTCGCCGGGGCTGAAGGTCGTCGCCTCGTCGAATTTCAGCAGCTTTTTGGTGAAATACGCCATCGCCTCGCTCGCGTCCGGGAAGCGATCTTCGACCTTCGCATATTCCGCAATCGCCTGCTCCGGCTTGCCCATCGCATGATACATCTGCCCCATCAAATACATCGCCAAATATTTGTGGTCGCTTTCGACCAGATTTCCCTGCCGGTCGGGATATTTCTCCGCCGCGACTTTCCGGCAGAGTTGCAGCGATTCGTCGTAGCGTTCCAACTCGAAATCGGCGTAGCCTTCGAGATATTCGTAGGCGCTCAGATACGGGCTTTGCGGATAACGCTGCCGGAATTGCTGCGCAAGCGCCACGACGCGCTCGAATGCTTCGAGGTCGAGATAGGCGTTTGCGAGCGAAAAGCTGACTTCGTCGGCGATGCGCTGTTCGGGATAGCGCGTCAGGAACTCGTGCAGCATGGCAATCGCGCCTTGCAGCAGTTCGCTGCGCGACAGCTTGCCGCGTTTCGATTGCGGCGCGTCCCGCAGCGTTTCGGCCTCTGTGTAAAGCAGTTGCGACAGGCCGTAGAACGCGGTTTCCGTCACCGGCGAATCGGGATATTCGAGCAGCGTGTTTTTCGTGTATTCCACCGACGGCAGGAATTTCCCCTGCGCTTCGAGCGTCCCGCTGACTTGCACGTCTTTCAGGAACGACGCTTCCGCCGTCGCCCGCAACACCTGCACGGCGCGTTCATGCTCCTGAATGTCGCGATATGCCTGCGCGACGCGCAAAATGTCGGCGAAACTCAAGACCAAATCGGGAGATTTCTCTTTCAGCACCTCGAAAAAGCGCACGATGTCGCGGCTGTTGCGCTCGTCAATCGCGATGTACATCAGCATTTTCGCCGTGTCGCGATACGGCTCGGATTCCAGCCGGTACTGCTCGAACAATTCCGACAGCAGCGGACGGGCGTCGGCGCGGCGCTTATCGTCGAACAACGCTTTGCCGAGATAATAGAGTTCGTCCGGCGTCTTTTTGTACGTCTCCGAAATCGCCTGACCGCGCTCCAAAACGGTCATGTCGTAGGGCGCGGCGTAGTCGAAACGCTCCGGCAGATACGGCGTCGAAACTTTCGTCGGCAAGACGCGGAACGCGCCCGGCAGATAGCCGTACAAATCATACGTCACCGTGCCGTAGCTGGCGTTGTTCGGGTAAAGCATCAGCTTGCCGTCGCGGATTTCATGATCCAGCAAATCGCCTTGAATAGACTGCTCCAACGCCATCGCGCCCGCCGGAAGCGGCTCTTCGATGATAAGCGGTTGATTCATGTAGGGGCGGTCGTAATCGAACTGCCGCCGGTTGTATTCGACTGTGACGCGGGCAAAGCCGCCGAGCGGAATCTGCGTGACCGGATTGCGCCATGTGCTGTATGAGCCGTCCAGCACGCTGAATCCACGCTGAATTTCGCGCCCGTTGTAGAGCAGCGGCGCAGGCTCGTAATAGCGTTTCACGTCGAAATATTGATGCGTTTCCGCGAGTTCGCGGCTCACGCCGGTCAAGACGCAGACATATTGAAACGCGCCGCGTCCGTCGAACTTGAAATCCACGCGATTTTCGCCCTCTTTCAGCAATTCCGCCGGAACGCGCAACGTCTGCGCCGCCTGCTCGCCGTTGACCGAAATCGCGTCGAGCGGCTTGCCGTTGACGCTGATGGCGAGCGCGTAGCGGTTTTCCGCGAATTGCGACGCCGTGAAATATTCCAGCAACACCGGCGCAATGCGGGCGTTGGCGCGAGTCGAACCCCAGCCCATCCAGCGCCGCTGCGCGTCGAGCCACGCCATCGCCTGCGGAATCTGCGGCGCTCGCGGCGTCGTTTTTTGCAGCGCCAACAGCGCAAGCGCGGTCGTTTCGACCTCGCCTTCCATCGAGCGCAGCGTCGAATCGGACGCCCAGAAAATCATCGCTGCGCCGGTCGCGTCGTTCGTCTGCGTCGTCGCCCGCGCCGTCAACATTCCGCTCAATTCCGCGCCGATTTCCGGGCGATTCATCGCGGCGGCGGTCAGCGCGAGCAGCGCGAGTCCCGCCGTATGCAGCGAATTTCGCTCGCGATAGACGCGGTTGACATGCGCGAAATCCACGTCTCCGGCGGCGGTCATGGCGTAGAGCAGATACGTTTTCATGTCGTTATCCGACGTGGCCTGAAACTGCTGTTTGACGTAGTTGAGGCCGTTTTGCAGCACGTCAGGCCGGACGGCGAACCCGGCGCGTTTCGCATCTGACAGCAGGCTCACGGCGTCCGCCGCGATAAAGAGATCGCTGCGCTGCCCGAATCCCGTCCAATTCCAGCCGCCGTCCGCGTTCTGTTGTTGTTCGACGGCGTTCAGCAGCCCCTTCAAACGCTGCCGCACGTCCGCAATCTGCGCCGCCGAAACCCCACCCAAACCCTCCCCGACGGGGAGGGCTTCTCCCCTCTCTGTCGGAGAGGGGTCGGGGGTGAGGTTGGCATGTTCGAGATAACGCAGCGCGTTCAGCAAAATCTGCGCCTGATGAATCGAAGAGGACGACGGCTCTTTGCACGGCCAGGGGCGGTCGTCCATCAAATCGAGCAGCGTCCGGTCAACGGACGGATTCAGCAAAATCGTCAACGCCTGCGAAACGTATGGACGCCCGGCGGGAAGCGCGAGCGTGACGCTGGCGTCGTCGTTGGCCGCGCCGCTTTTCGATGCGCTGAATTCCGCGCCCCACGCCCGCGCGCTGACATCGCGCCGAATCCGATCCTGCCATTGCCCGGCGGCTGCGCTGAGTTCCAGCGTCAGCGTCGAACCGGCGACCGGCGGCGCAATGCCGCTCAAATCGAGCCGGTACGCGCTTTCCGTCCGCTGCTTGTCCGGCGCGGCGACGGTCTGTTCCTGCTGCGCCACGACCGCGCCGTCAAGCTGCGCCGAAAAGCTCAGATTCACCTGCTGTTCCGCGCCCGACGAATTTTGCACGTTCGCCAACAGCGTCGCCTTGTCCCCTTCTAAAAAGACCGGCGGCGTTTTCATCTCCGCGAAAAACGGGAGTTTCGTCACGATTCCGGCGGTCATTTCGCCGACTAATATTTCCCGCGTGACGCCCCGGCTCATGAAACGCCATTCCGTCGTCGAATCCGGCAGCGTCACGGTCACAGTCGCTTTGCCGTTCGCGTCGGTCACGATGCGCGAATTCCAGTAGCCGGTTTCCGGGAAATAGTCGCGCAGCGCGGCGAGGAACGCGCCCGCTTCGTCGCGCCCTTCCTTTGGCGCAGCCTCTAACGCATCCGCGAACGCTTCGCCTTTATCTTTCTTTTCCCCGCCGCGAACCTTCGCGGCACGCGTCACAGGCGCTTCAGCCGGTTCTGCAAACAGTTTATTGTCGAATTCTGCTGATAGCATCGGCTGCAACGCGCCTGGAACGACTGTTTCTTCCTCAAGCCGCGCTTCTTCGTCCAAAATTTCGCTGACAAGTTCCTTCGTTTCAGCGTCGAATCGGAACGTGCAAGAAGTCGCGATTTGCGACGCGGATTCGCGCTTCTGGTCGTAGAAAAAGGCGCGGATCGGCGGCGAGGATTCGGCGTAACGGGCGTACAGCGCCTCGTCCACCATCGCGAGCGAGAGTTCGGCGGGGACGGGCTGGCCGTTCTGATCCGTCGTCAGAATTTCGACCGTCACGCTTTCTTTCGGCTGAAAATAGTCGGGCGCGGAGGCGGATTCGGCGTGCTTGACGCTCAGGGCGACGTTCAACTGCCGCAGCACGGCAAAATATTTCTGCGCCTGATGGAATTTGTTTCCTTCCATTTGCGCCGCCGAGAGCGTGAAATTCGGCGCGAGTTCGCTGCCGATAGCGAGCGTCAGCGGATTGACGCCGTTTTTCAGGCTCAAAATCTGATACGACAGCATCGTCTCGCCCTCGTAGGTCAGCAGCGCGAGGCCGTCGGCGGCGTTCGACGAGAGCCTGACTTCGGGCGTGTCGCCGACCTTGAATTCTTCGGCGTCGGTCAGAATCCGCAATTTGATCTCGTCGTCTTTGCCGGAAATAAAGAGCCGCGTTTCGCCGGAGACCGGATTGTCGAAGCGGTCGCGGCCTTCGGCGCGAAGCACATAATCGCCGCCGTCCGCGAGCGTGAACAGCGCCTTGCCGCTCCCGTCCGCGCCGGTCGCGACTTGCTGCTCCGAAATTTTGCGCTCCGACGTGTCGCCGGACGGCGATTTCTCAAGCTTGAACACGCCGAACGTCAGCGTTTCCTGCGTCGGCTTTCCCGCCGGATCGGTCGTCTTGACGGTCGCCTCGATGTCTTCCTTGACGAGATAGACATCCCGCAGCGTCGCGACTTCGCAGCTAAAGCCGCGCGTCGCGAGAAAGACCGTTTTTCCGGCCTGCACGCTCTCTTCGTCCAATCGCGCGAAAATCGTCACGGGCTGGCTTTCCGTGAAATCGCGCGTGTCGAGCGTGAAGGCGATTTCGCCGTTCTGGTCGGTTTTCGCGGCAAGCAGTTCGACGTTGCCGAGCGTGTAGCTGACGCTTTTTTCCCGCGCCGGTTCGCCGTAATAGTAGGCGGCGCGGATTTTGCCGGAGATGGTTTCGCCGCGAAAATAGACCTCGCGGTCGGTTTCGAGCGTCAATTTGATTTTTTCCAATTTGTATTCTTCCACAAGAAACGCGCCGGAAAATGGCGGTTGATCGCCGCGCTGCGCGAAGATGCGATATTCGCCGGTCGGCGCGGCGGCGTTCAGCGTCATTTCAAGCGCGAACGTGCCGAATTCGCTCAACGCCACGTCGTCTTGAAAGATCGTCGCGCCCTGCGAATTCTGGATTTGCACGGCGTAACGGGCGTTTTCAGCAAGCTGCGGCGTTCGCAGATTTCCGGCGGCGTCGGCCTCGCGCAGAATCCCCTTGACGTTGACCTGCTGGCCGGGGCGATAGGCCGGACGATCCGTGTAAATGTAGCCGCGAGCGGAGACGCCTTCGACGAATTGCAGGGCGTCGAGGCCGAGCGTGCTGGCGGCGTAATGCTTGCCGTCGAACGCGAAGACGCGCAGATTTTGCGTCTCTTTCAGTTCCTTCAGCGCGGCATGCAAGACGCCGTCGGCCTGCGTCGCGCCTTCATGAAAAATCTTCGCGCCGTCGCTGAACAGGAACTTGACGCCCGGATAGGCCGCACCCGTCCGCATATTTTCGGCAAACACCAGCGCGTCGCGTTTCGTCGTTTTGACAATCACGTCCAAATCGCTGACCAGCACAAGCGTCGTCGCCTCATAGCCGACGCCGCCTTCGACGCTCTCTTCGCTGCACGTCACCAAATACGCGCCCGGCTCGCCGAACTGCATGACGAATCGATTCTCGAATTCGCGGTATTTTTCGTAATTCGCGATGGTTTCCTGCCACGTCTTATCCGGGTCAATCAGCGCGATGTCGAGCGATTCGACGCCGCCGGTGGTCTGATTTTTGCGGAAATAGGTTTCCAAATCCACCTGATACATTTTCAGCGTCAGCGTTTCGATGTTGCGGGTCGTCACTTTCAGCGCGGGCGTTTCGTTGGATCGGAAGACGCGCTCGGTCTGCACCGCGAGGCGTTTGGCCTGCATCGCGCTCATCCGCTCCTGCGCCGCGCCGTAATGCGATCCCCACGTGACTTGTTTGTACGCCTCGAACGCTTCCTCGAATTTCAGCAACTTCGTTTCAAGAATCTGGCCGATGCGGAATTGCGCCTGCGAGGCCGGGTCGGTCTGCGGATATTTCGACACCGCCCGCTTCCATTGCGCGACTGCGTCTTGATACGCTTCCTGCTCCACGAACAGTTCGCTGATCTGGAACATGATGTCCGGGTTGCGCGGGTCGAGCGGGTGCGCGTTCAGAAATTGCTCGAAGGCGGCACGGGCGGCGTCGAACTGCTTTTCCTGCCGCAGATTCGCGGCGATCAGATATTCGGTTTCGATGATTTGGCGCTGCGCGTCGTTCCAGAAACTATGCGACGGATGCGTCTGCAAAAATTCCTGCCAGACGGCGATGGCGTCCTGAAATTTGCGCTGCCGCTGATAGACGCTGCCGAGATAAAACCGGGCGAGCGGGAGCGTTTGTTCGGCGGTCAGCCATTCGTCGGCCTTTTCCGGCGCGACAGCGGTTTCGGCGGCGGTTGGCGTCGTCGCAACTGCCGCGTGTTTCTGGATGAATGCAGTCAAGGCCGCCGCCGCCGCGTCGAACCTGCCGAAATTGTAGTAGGAGAGGCCGATTTCGTAGGCGGCCTGCGGAGCGCGTTTGTCGGCGGGATAGACGGCGACGAACTCTTGCAGGCTTTTGACGCCGAGTTCGAGTTCTTCGGTCGAAGCGGGCGTCGGAATCCGAAAGGCGCGGCTGAGCAAAAAGGCGACTTCCGGCGCGTGTTCGTCTTGCGGAAAGTCGGCGGCGAAATCGCGGAACACGCGCCGCGCTTGCGGCAGATTCCCCTGTTTCAGATAGGCTTGACCAAGATAATAGGCGGTTTCGGCGCGACGCGCTCCTTCCGGCATCTCCTTTTGCAGCGCGGTCAAAAGCGTGATCGCCTCGTCGTAGTTCGCCAATTCGTAGGCGCAGCGGGCGGCGTTCAGGCGGATCGCCTCGCTGGTGGCGGGGCTGAGTTCGAGCGGCAGCGCAAGTTCGTAAAAGACTTTCGCCCTCGCGTAATCGGGCGTTTTTTCAAGCCCCGGCTCGTCCTGATCCTTCACCCATTCGCCGCTGAAAAACGCTTCCGCGAAATCGAGATAGACGGCGGCGACGCGCTCTTTGCGCTCCGCCGAGACCAACTGCGTCACCTGCGGCAGATAGATGTCTCCGGCCTGCTGGAATTGTTTCAAGGCAAGGTAGCAATCGGCCTGCCGGAACAGCGCTTTCGGCAGCCATTTCGATTGC
>CAZMEO010000118.1:0-4879 GCA_964565315.1 uncultured Candidatus Moduliflexus sp.
CCATGATGATCCGGAAATTTCTGGTCTTCCGCCGCAATCACGGCTAATGCCATCGATGGCGCAATCTCTTTCCAATTCACCCATTGGTATTGAATCGGCGTCCGGCGTTCGGCATGAACCACGCCCTCAAGCCATCGCGCTAACATGAACGCGCTGGTGGGCGGCGCAATCCAGCGGAGCGCAAACACGATGATGATTGACAGAGCAAGCGCCGCCAATAGCGCCCGTCCGGTGAGGCGCAGAATGCGAAAGCGTTTGTGCGTTGTTCCCGCTATTTGAACCGATGCTGGAGGCGTGACAGCAGTCTCCGGCGTTGGAGAAATCTCAACATGTTGATTCATATCATTATTCAAGCGTACCGGCGAACAGTTTTGTTGCGTTCTCGTTCCACGCTCCGCGTGGAATATCCACAGGCCGCCGCTCTGCGGCGAATTGGGACGCAGAACGTCCGAAAGGCCGCATTCCACGCGGAGCGTGGAACGAGGTCGTAAATAACGAGACCTGTCAGACACGTTCAAGGTGTCTGACAGGTTGCCGTCTCGGCTGCTATAAAAAGGGAAGATTTGTGTCAAGCAAAATTCTGGCGAGGAGCGTCTGTCAAAAACTGTAGCGCAGACTGGCGTAGAGTCGGTCGTTATCGTTGAATTGCCCATAAAACGTATCATCTTTGCCGCCGCCCATGATGTCAGCGCCGAGCGTGGCTTTCCAGGCGTCGGTGATGGCGTATTCAAGTTCCGGCCTGACATGATAATCGCCGTCATTGACGCGATATTCCGTTCTCAACTCCGCTTTGAGCGTTTCTTCCTGATTTAAGTCTTTGGCAACGCGCAGCGTCAAGAGCGTCGTCACGTCCTCGTCTGGCGCAATCATGTCTTCATAATCAAGGATGTATTTCTGATACGCCTGAAGCAGCCAACTGATGCTCCAAATGTCGCGTTCGAAGGCCAGCGCATATTCCAACGTCGTTTTATCAACCAGCATGTCTTTGATCGTCGCATCATCCACGCTGAAATGCTCGCCGACTTTTGCGGCAAGTTCAAGGCGAACGACAGTATCGAAGAAGACATTGACCACGCTGCCGCCGATGACATGCAGCCGCTCATGCGCGGGCGCGACCGTCAGCGTGCCAGTCGCGGAATTCAGCGCTTTTTCCTTGAAGGGCTGGTCGTTCCAGGAATACAGGTAATTTACGGAAAAATCCCAGCCGTTCGCCATGCCTTGAAAGCGAACTCCGTATTCGGTATGTTCCGCGTTGACATCCGGCGTCTCTTCATCGTTGACGTTCAGCGTTAATCCGGCAGGCACGGCGGCGCGAGCCAATTCGAATTCCGATCCGGTATGCGCAAGTTCGGTAAATGTCATGTCTGGAATGATCAGAAATTGCAGCGAATAATCGGAAGTCACATAATATTCGAAATTCCCCATCCAGAGCGGAATGCGGATATTTTCAAAATCGTCGAACGTAAATTCTCGCAGATCAAGCGGATTGACGACATCCAACACGCGCAGGCTGTCGGTTTTTTCCCAGTTGACAATCTGGCGGCCCAGCCGCATTTCGAATTTTTCGAACGACAGATTCAACGTCGCTTCGCGCGGGTCAATGTAGGCGTGATACTCATCCTCGTCTTCGACGTCTAAATCGTCGTTCACGTCGTAAATCGCGTCATACATGCCTAATACATCAAGCTTGATGGTTGCAAGATCGCCAAAATTATGGCTGAATTTCAGGTCGAGACTGTTCTCGATTTTGGTTAATTCGCTGTCGTCGGCGATCCGATACGCCGTATTGTTTTCAATGTACCCGTCGAATGCCCCGGTAAATGTGCTCCAGAAGCCGGGCGTATCATTGTCATCTTGCGCTTGTGCCGGAGCAGCAAGGGCGCAGAGCAGGAACAGCGAAGAGAAAGCGCGAAAAAATTTTTGTGTATTCATATGAAATCAACGCAAACGGCGCAAGAGGCGCAAGAGACGCAAGCGCCTGATTGACATCAGTAACGTTTGCGCCCATTGCGTCTCTTGCGCCGTTTGCATTAAAAATCAGTTCGCGCCTTTGGTCAATTGACGCTCTGAGAAGAGGTCATCGCTCAGGCCGGTGTTGTGTTTGATGTCGCTGAACGTGAAGACGGTGGTATGCTTTTCTTTGTCATTCACCATCTTCATGGTGTGCGCCGTCCAGATGCCGTCAATTTGCTGAATGTCGGACACGGTCAATTCTTTGATAAATTCGAGTTTTTTATCAAAATATTTCCCTTTGATCGGCATCCAAATATCGCCGCGCACCCACAATTCGCCGCGTCCGTATCCGGTTTTTTTGATGATGCTGTCGTCTTTCGGCAAGAGTTCGATATGATAGCATTCCGCGCCGTCAATCGTTTCCGTGCCAAGTATGGTGTAGGTGTAATCGTCCACGCTGCGCTTCCCCATATCATCAAAGGTGAAGTCCGTGCCCATGAAATAATCTTTTTTGTTGCTGCCGGAAATGCGGCGCGTTTTTTTGGCGGCAGGCAGATAGAGCCACTGATCGTCGTCTTTGCTCGAATCGTCGTAGTTCCAGCTTAAAAACGCCGCGTCTTTCACGTCTGCCGGTTCCTGGAAAAACATGACCATTTTCGTGTCTTTGCCGTAGTCTTTGCGATACGCCACGACTTTGCGGATGCGCTCCTGCCCTTTATCATTGGTCAAGACCATTTCGAGGTTGCTAACTTCATCGTCGCCGTCGTCGCGCTCATCCGCGTTCACGGCCACCTGTCTCGCTTCGATTTGCGGCAATTCCGCCTGCGCTGACAGCGCAGACGCGCCCAACCAACATCCCATTCCAAGAACCATTGTCCAAAGCATCTGTGTTTTCATAGTGCATTGATTCCTTAAATTTTAGGAGTGCGACGCGGTCGTCGCATCTTTAAATCGTCGCGCCAACAAGCGGCGCACTCTTAAAAATTAAGAATTTGATGTAATAGTTTATCTTCTGTTGTGTTGCTAAATTGGCGGGGACGCAGCCCCGCGCTACCATCGCGGAAACATCATTCCGCGTTACCAATTACAACTCCATGCTCTTCGTGGCA
The DNA here is from genome assembly GCA_964565315.1 of uncultured Candidatus Moduliflexus sp. Lineage (GTDB taxonomy): Bacteria > Moduliflexota > Moduliflexia > Moduliflexales > Moduliflexaceae > Moduliflexus. The sequence continues at coordinate 3,063 of CAZMEO010000118.1, forward strand.
AATTTAGGGCGTAGGGTCACTAAGATTGCGGGCAGCACGATCATGCTCACGGACGATGAGATGAACATAACCGCCGCAACTAACGCGCCAAGCCGGATGAGCGGCACGAAAGTTGAGAAAATCATCACTAAAAATCCCAACGCGACTGACGTGGCGTTGAAGAGAATCGCCTGACCGGACGAAATCGCGGTTTCGATGGATGCTCTGAAAAAGCCGTCGTGGGTGTTCGACAATTTCAGCGCCTCAAATTCATAGCGGAAGCGGGTCAGGAAGTGGATCGCGTAATCCACGCCGATGCCGACTGCGACGTTGGCGACAATTGATGTCCCGACTTCCAACGGCACTTTTAAGAAACCCATTGCGGCAAAATTCACTAAGACCGTGATTGAGAGCGGAACAATCGCAATCGTGCCGCCAATCAGCGAGCGGAAGATGATGCAGTTCAAAATCCAGACCGTCAAAATCGAGGAGATGATACTGCTGATCTGGCCGCTGACGACATAGCGATCCATCACGACCGGCGTGTAGGCGCTGCCCGTCACGCGCACGTTATACGCCGGGTCGAAATTGGCTTTGGCGTAAGCGTACACTTCTTCAAGCACCTGCTGCGTATGTTTCGTGTTGCCATTTTTCGAGAGCAGGACAATTCGCGCCTTTTGATAGTCATAATCCACGACATCCGAAAAATCGTCCGGGTCGCCGCCGGATTCATACGCCAACAGGTATTGCGCCACCATCTCACGGGTATCGGGCAGCGTGTAAAACGCCGGAGCGTTTTCATTCATTGCCATATTCATCTTTTTGATGTAATCGGCGAGCGACATGGTTTTGCCGATGGCCGGGAATTTCTGCTCGATATGGCGCTGCAAGCCTTCCATGTTGCGCAGAATGACCGGTTCTTTCATTGAATCCGGTTCCGGCCCTTCGACGACGACGCTGAACATGTGCGTTCCTCCGAAATGCTGCAAGAGCACAGCATCATCATTTTGCACCTGCGAACCTTTGCGGAAATAGGCGATCCCGTTGTCGTTAACTTCCAGCCGCGACGCGCCCCATGCGCCAAGAACAATAATCACAATGACCGCCGCTAAAATCCATGTGCGGTGGTTGATCGCGAACGTCACCTGCGCCTGGCGATATTTTTGCGTATGGGTTAATTTGCCGTGGTGCGTATCTGCTTCGGCTCCATGGCGTTCCGGCAGCTTTTCTAAGAACAGAATTGCCGGGATAAACACCATCGCCAGCACGAGCGCGATAAACGTGCCGAACGCGGCGAACACGCCGAAATCCCGAATCGGAATGACCGCAGACGCATAGAGCGTGGCAAATCCGGCAACAGTCGTTAAACCCGCCATAATGACGGCGATGCCGATTTTGCTGAAACAGGCCGCGAAAATCTCGTCTTTCGGCAAACCGCGATTGACTTCGTCGTAGTAGTCGCGCGTGATGTGAATGGCGTAGGCCGTGCCGACCGAAACGAGGATGACTGGAATTGCCGTGCAGGTCAGCGAGAGCTTGACGCCGAGGAGCGCCATTGCGCCGATCGTCCAGATGACAGACAGCGCGACGTTCAGCAGCGGCAGCGCGACGCCGCGCACCGTTTTGAAGGAAAGATACAATGAGACGGCAACAACGAGAAACGCAATCGGCAGCAGGTTGCGAATGTCTTTCAGCATGTATTCGCCGAGCAGGACGTTGATGGACGTGTAGCCGGAGTAGTGATACGATTCGCCCGCTTCTTTGTTGGCGTCAACGATGTTGCGCACTTCTTTAAACACCGCTTCCTGCATCTCCATGCTGGCGTTTGGCGCTAATTC
>CAZMEO010000118.1:4979-9639 GCA_964565315.1 uncultured Candidatus Moduliflexus sp.
TGCGGAGGAATGAACTCGCGCGAATCGTTATTCAATTTAATGTTTGGAATTTGATACGCAAAAAAGAGCGTCACGCCGATCACAAGCGCGATCACAAGTTTCGGAAATCGAATCACGAATTTCCCAATCCATTTCATCATAATTGTCTGGTGTTTTTCAGGAATTGGCGGCCAATTCCTGAAAAACACACGTTATTGTTGTCGCAAGCTGACGATTAAGAGTTCTATTGTGTAATCTAACAGTTCTTTAGCCGGAATGCCGACTATCTGCTGGCGTTCTTCGTCGTCTAACATCATCATGATTCCGGTTGCTGCGCCCCATAAGCTGTTGGCGGCTTTCCAGGCATTCATCGGGCGAAACAGGCCGTCGTCAATGCCGCGTTGCAGAATGTCGGACACGGCCTGCAAGCAGGTTCTGGTCTGATGGTGCGACGCGGCCCAGATGGCTGGATCGATTTTGCCTTTTATCCGTCCATGATAGAGCAGCGAGTGGATGTAAAAATATTCAGGGTATTGGTGATAAAAGGCATAATACAAATCCTTGATGTCTAACAGCAATTCGTCTGCGCGGCGGTGGCCGAAATGCTCGCGGAGCGCATTTAATTGCTGCGTGAGTTGTTCGATGCCCCGGATAAAAACCGAGATATACAAATCTTCTTTGCTTTTGAAATAGAGATAAATTGTCCCTTTGCTCAATTCCGCCTGTTCTGCGACATCGTCAATTGTCGCCTGATCTAAGCCTTTGGCGAAAAAGACATGACGCGCCGCTTCCAGAATCGCTTCCTGACGGGCGTGTTTCTCTCGTTCGCGTCGTTCTTGTACTCCCATAATTTTTTATACCTTTACCAGTAAATGACTATTAGTCAGTATTTGAATGCAAGATATTTAATGACGATGCGTTGTCAAGAAAATTTTTTAAAAAATTGATCGCCGCCTGACAAAAGTTGCGATGTTGTGTTATTGCAGGAATTTTCTCGTAGAAAAATATTGACTTTGATGAGGCAGGCCGCCATAGGGAGAGTGAAGGTTGGAAGAATCTCGTCAGGAGCGACTGGTCACATTGAAGGAGGATCGTAAAATGGCAACAACAGAGCAGAAGCATGAACAGGCAATCATGCCGCAGCAGAAATTGACGCTCAAAGAGCGGATTGAGGAACATAAGATGGCAGGGTATGGCGCGATGATCGGCGCAGTCTCCGGCGCTGCGGTTTTAGGGCCGATTGGCGCGGCGATTGGCGGCGCCGTCGGCGGAGGGGTGGGCAGCCTGATTGATCATAAATTCCGCCACAAGCATGAGGCGGAAAAACATTCCTGATCCCATGCCGCCGCGCTGCCGGGGCGCAATCAAATACGGATCGAACACGATCTCCAAATCGTCGGCGGAATGCGGTGCCGAGGGGGACGCCGCCGTCAGCGTATCGCGGCGACCTCGTCGCACGTCATAGGAGAAACACAACATGCCGCACGTTTTCTGGAAAATCGGCTTTATGTTCCATGCCTGTAGTGTCATGCTTATCGCTGTCTTCGCCTACTTCGGCATCTTGCCGACGACCTACAACGTCATTCCGTATGCCGATGTTATCGGCCATGCCGTGTTGATCGGATTGCTCGCCTTTTTTCTTGATGGAATGTTGAGGTTTCGTCCATTATTCTCGGAGACATGTCAGGCGTTGCGGGTTGCGCCGCTGTTCATTCTCCTGATTGCCGGTCTTGAAGAAATCGCGCAGCGCTTTTCGCCGCGCCGCACGTCGAGCATTATCGATTTTGCGGCGGATGTCGCGGGCGTGCTGCTGGCGTCATGGCTTGCGTATCAACTTGAACAGCGCGTTCGCCGCCTGAAGACCCATTGATTAGGAAAAGGCGATGGCAGCAGCGAAAACTCGCTTGATGCCCCTTTCTTGCCTTGAAAGAACATGGCTGCATTTAAATTAGACCTTATTCTTCGCGATTTTTTGGTGGAATCGCAGGAAAACCTGCAACGCCTCGATCAAAATCTGGTGAAACTGGAAGAAGAGCCGGAGAACCTGGAATTGCTCGCCGACGTGTTTCGAACCATTCACAGCATCAAAGGCAGCGCAGGTTTTCTTGCGCTGCCGCATTTAGAACAGCTTGCGCATGCGACCGAGGACGTTCTGGCAAAAGCGCGGAGCGGGGAATTGCGCCTGAAAGAGCGGCAAATGACCTGCGTGCTGCACGCAATTGACAGCATTCGCATGGTGCTCGCCTTGTTGGAGCAGAGCGGCGCGGAAGGTGCGCTTGACTTTCAATTCGTCATCGAGCATTTACAGCAGATTTCCTCCGGAGAGGAACCGCCTGCTGGCAGCCATGAGAATTGCCCGGCGGCCGCAATCGCTGCGGTGGCACAATCGAACGCTGATCATGCGCCACTGCCTGCGCCAGAACGCGCGAAATCATCGCCTCCCGCGCCGCGTCAATCGCCGCCTGAGAAGATTGATGATTCCATCGAAAAGCATCAGCATCCCGATATGTCAGAAGATGTGCGCATCCGCGTCAATGTGGCGATTCTGGATCATCTGATGAATTTGACCGGAGAATTAGTGCTGGCGCGAAATCAGGTGGTGCGAAAAGCGAGTGATTCTCGCGATCCGACCTGGCAGCCGATTGTGCAGCAATTGCATCATGTCGTCTCTGATCTGCAAGAAACCATGCTGAAAGCCAGAATGCAGGAGATTCGTCAGGTGTTCGGCCTGTTTCCTCGCCTTGTGCATGACATCTCGCAGCAGCATGGCAAACACGTGCAATTGCGGATGGAAGGGGAGAAGACAGAGCTTGATCGCACCTTGATCGAAGGTCTGAAAGAACCGCTGATCCATTTGATCCGCAATGCGATTGATCATGGCATTGAAGAGCCAGAAATTCGCCGCCAACAGGGGAAACCCGCCGCCGGGACGATCTCGATTCGCGCTTATCATGAAAGCGGGCAGGTGATGATTACGGTCTCTGACGATGGCGCGGGCATTGATGTCGAACGCATTAAGCAGCAGGCGCTTGCTCAGGGAGTGATCGCGCCGCATCAGGCCGGAGACATCAGCGAATATGCGTTGTTGGAGATGATTTTTCGTCCGGGATTTTCCACCGCAAAAACCGTCACGAACATCTCTGGCAGAGGGGTCGGCATGGATGTTGTGAAGCGGCATCTCAATCAAATGGGGGGAACGATTGAAATCGCCACAACGCCCGGTCAGGGAACGATTTTTCATATTCGCCTTCCGATGACGTTGGCGATTATCTCCGGCTTGCTGGTTTCTGCCCACGACCGACAGTTCGTGGTTCCACAGCGGAATTTGGAGGAACTTATCCGTTTAGATCAGGCGCAGAGCCTTCAACATGTCATATATCAACTGGCTGGCGCAGAAGTGTATCAACTGCGGGGCGAACTGCTTCCTATCGTTCGACTGGCCAGCATTCTGCAACTCCCGCCGCGCGACATGACGGCGAATGAGAACCCGCACATTGTCGTGCTTGCGTCCGGCGACCGTCGTTTCGGGTTGCTCGTCGAAAATGTCCGCGATACGGAAGAAATTGTGGTGAAACCGTTGGGGCGGCATATCAGGCAGGTGGCGTGCTATGACGGCGCGACGATTTTAGGCGATGGCAATGTGGCTCTGATTCTTAATGCTCGCGGGCTGTTCGCCGCCGCGCGTTTTCATTTAGATGAGATGCAACGCGCCGAACAATTGGAAACGCATGCCGCCCAGCAATTACAGAACGAAGAACAGCGCCAGACGATTGTGCTGTTCTCGGCGGGCCCTAATGAATATTATGGCGTGCCGTTAGCCTTTGTCGAACGCATCGAGACGTTTCCTGCGACCGCTATCGAAACCTCTGGCGGGCAGGAGGTGCTGCAATATCGCGGCGAAGTCCTCCCGCTGATGCGGCTCGAACCGCTGCTGCGCCTGACCTCGCCGCCGCCAGCGCCGTTGCTTTCGCTCTTAGTCTTTTCAATCGAAAAAGAAATCGGTTTGGTCGTGCAGCGGGTGATCAATACCGTCGAAATCAGCACGCAGATTGATACGAAACGCTTTCAGCAAAAAGGGGTATTAGGTTCGACGATTGTCAACGGCTCGGCGGTGTTGATTCTGGATATTCACGGCTTGATCGAACTCGCGTATCCGAATTGGTATCAACAACTGCTGGGCAGCAAATTGACTGAAGAGGAACGCCGGCAGACGCGAGTGCTGTTAGTCGAGGATTCGAAGTTTTTTATGAATATCGAGCAGTCATATTTAACCTCGGCGGGTTATCAGGTGTTGACGGCGACGCACGGCCAGGAGGCGTTAGACGTGTTGGAACATCAGCCAGTCGATGTCGTTGTGACTGATATTGATATGCCGTACTGCAACGGCTACGAATTGACGCAGGCGCTGAAAAAGCGAGCGGACTGGCAGCATATTCCGGTGATGGCCGTCACGTCGCTTTCAGGCGAAGAAGACCGGCGCAAAGGGATGGCTGCCGGGATTGACGAGTATAAAATCAAGCTGGATCGCGAAGAGGTGCTGCGAGCGTTGGAACAATTGCTCCTACGGACGCGAAAGCGAGGTGATGCTCAATGAATGCAGCGCTTATGCAATGCACGACATTTTGGGTCGGCGCAAATCTGTGCGCGGTGAACGCCTTAGACGTGCAAGAGATTTTGCATT
>CAZMEO010000119.1:0-7275 GCA_964565315.1 uncultured Candidatus Moduliflexus sp.
TTGCGCTAACAGTTCCTCAAGTTCGAGTTGGGCTTCTTCCCAACGGCGATAGGCATCTTCAAGCTCTTTTTTTAAGGTGGCGTACTCTCGTTGCAGCAGCACGATTTGTTCTTTATTCCCATACGTCTCCGGATTGCCCATGTCAAGTTCAATCTGCTGTTTTCGCGCTTCGCCTTGTTCGATCAGTTTTTCTGCGTCAGAGACGGCGCGTTTCAGGCGATTGCGCTCTCTGCTGATGACCTGGCGCGATTCCGCTTCATTCCGTTTTTGGTCTTTGCTTTTGCGCCCTTCAGGCAGAATCGTCGGATGCTGCGTGGCGTGATGCGGCACGAATTCTTCCGGCTCGCTGTCGCGCTTTTGCAGATAATACGAGTAATTCCCGGCGAATTCGTTCATCCGCTTGTCTTTCAATTCGATGACGCGATGCACGAGCTTATCGAGAAAATAGCGGTCGTGGGAAATCAGAATGAGCGTGCCGTCATAATGCAGCAGCGCGTGTTCCAATGCCTCTTTCGACATAATGTCGAGGTGGTTGGTCGGTTCATCCATCACGAGAAAATTGACCGGCGAGAGCAGGATTTTCGTCAGCGAGACGCGGGCTTTTTCGCCGCCGGACAGGACGCCGACCTTTTTATACACATCGTCACCGGAAAACTGGAACATGCCGAGAATATCGCGGACGCGCGGGCGATGCGAGTCGGCGGCAGTGGAAAAGACTTCGTCATAGACGGTCGCATTCAGATTCAGCGTATCCACCTGATGCTGCGCGTAATAGCCCATTTTGACGCGCTCTCCGACCGTAATCGTGCCTTGCTGTGGAATCAATTCTTTGGCGACCAGGCGCGTCAGCGTGGTTTTGCCCGCGCCGTTCACACCGACCATCGCGAGCTTTTCGCCGCGATACAGATGGAGCGAGGCATTTTGCAGCACCCATTCCGTATCATAGCGGAACGACATGTTTTCGATATGCACTACATCTTTATAGCTCGGCACATCCACTTTGATTTGAAAATGAATCTGTTTCTGCGACGGCGGCGGCACATCCACCACTTCCATCTTTTCCAGCATTTTGACGCGGCTCTGCACCTGCTTCGCTTTCGTCGCTTTATAGCGAAAGCGGTTGATAAAGCGCTCTTGTCGTTCGCGTTCTTCCTGATACTCTATCCATTTTTTCTGCTGTAATTCGACGCGCTGCGCCTTTTCCTGCTCGTAAAAATGGTAGTTTCCGGCGTAAAATTCGAGCTTGCCGCGATCAAGTTCATGAATCGCCTGCGCGAGGCGATCTATGAAAAAACGATCATGGGAGACGATGACCACGCTCCCTTCAAAACTGAGCAGATAGCTTTCCAACCACTCTAAGGAAGGAATATCGAGATGGTTGGTCGGCTCGTCTAACAGCAGCAAATCGGGCTTTTGGAGCAGCAAACGCGCCAAATGCACGCGCATCCGCCAGCCGCCGCTGAATTCTGACAGCGGGCGATGGAAATCGCTTTCCGCAAAGCCTAAGCCTGCGAGAAGGCTTTTGGCCGAGGCTTCGAGCCGATAGCCGTCGAGCGCGTCGTAACGATGCTCCAATTCGCCGATTTGCTGCAACAGCGCGTCGTGATTGGCGTGGGGCGCGTTCAATTCTTCATGCAGTTGCGCCATTTTCTGTTCGATGGCGAGCGCCTCTTTCTGGCCTTTCAGGACAATCGAAAGGATCGGGCCTGCGCCGAGCGCGATTTCTTCCTGCGGCAGATAGCCGATTTTGTAGTCTTTCGGTTTCACGATACTGCCGTGATAATCTTCGATGTCGCCGCTCAAAATGCGGAGCATGGTCGTTTTGCCCGCGCCGTTCGGCCCGACCAGCGCGACCCGTTTTCCGGGCTGAATAATCCAATCCACGCCGTCTAATAACTGACGAGCGCCGATAGCATAGGAAAGTTGTTGAATTTGCAGCATAATCCTCTATATTGGGGTGAAGTTCGACGTGTTGGTGATAATCTAAATGATTCGTTAATATTTTATGTTAAAATTCACAAATAACCATGAAAATCTATTCATATTTTTTGATGAATTTTACAATTATTGTCAAGATTTCTCATATTCTTCTTCATCTCTTCTTTCAAAAGGTCTATTAAATTTCAAGAAAAAAGGTCATGGAAGAAAAAAATATCTCCGATGGTATAATTGTTTATGTCTCGGCGGACAGCCATGTCAGGCGAGACTGTCGAGCAAGATCATCTGCGCGAGGCATCTTATGCTCAAGGCGCACCGAACACGATTATTTATCGGCGCGTAAATAATTTCATATTTTTTTGTATAATTTTTTCTAATGGCATATTATGTGCATTATATAAAATAACAGAAAATAATGGTTCTTTAAAATATGCAAACGATTTCATAAAACAAAATTAGAGCAAATTTCCCGTTTCTGTCTTTGCCCCCCAGAGACAGAATTTCTGCCCTCATCTGTCCCCCCTGATGAGGGCAGCGGGATTTTTTATTTCTATGACATTTCCCGTTCCGTTTTTGCCCCCCAAGAACGGAATCTCTGACCCCATCTGTCCCCCCTGATGGGGTCAGCGGGAATTTTTTCCTTTCCTCTTTGGCCGATCTATTTTCGCGAACAAGGTGTCATGCTGCGCGCGGCGTTCGTTCATCTCTCGCGTCACGTTAAAACGCTCGCCGGTCAACGGGTCTGCCCCGGTGTAATAGATGACGGATGAGAGCGTCATCGGCAGCGGAATAAACGCCTGAACTTGCTGCGGCACGAACCCGAAGATCGAAAAAATGTCGCCGCGCATTGCTTCCATCGCCTGTTCGGATGAGCCTGGATGACAGGACATGACGTAAGGCAGCGGATATTGCGTTTTGCCCTGCTGCGAAGTCAACTCTAAAAATCTTTCGACAAACACGTTTAATGGAAAAATCGGAGTTTTCCGCATAGCGCGAAGCACCGTCGGCTCTGTATGTTCCGGCGCGATTTTCAACTGCCCGCTGATATGATGGCGCACCAATTCTTTCAGCAAATTGTCCGCTTTGGCGTCTCGCATCAGCAAATCATAACGAATCCCCGATCCGACCGTCGCTTTCGACACGCCACGCACACGCGAAGCGCGACGCAGCAAATCAAGCCAGGCGGCGGTATTAAGACGCAAATTCGGGCAGAGTGACGGGAACAAGCAGCTTTCGCGGCTGCAATGCCAGCCGCGGGCGCATTCCATGCCGTACATGTTCGCTGACGGGCCGCCGATGTCGGTGATATGCCCTTTGAAATCAGGCGCGGCGGCAATGATTTGCACTTCTTGCAGCACCGATTCAGGGCTGCGGCTGACGATGGCTTTTCCCTGATGCAGGCCGAGCGAACAGAACGAGCAGCCGGAGACGCAGCCGCGATGCGCCGTGATGGAATTCCGAATCATGTCGAATGCCGGAATCGGTTCGCGATAGCTCGGATGCGGCTGACGTTCGAACGGCAGCGCGTAGATCGCGTCTAATTCTTCTGATGAGATTGCAGCGGGCGGCTCGTGCAGCACAAAGCGCTTGCCCGTCGGCTGCGCCAATCGCTGCTGCTGGTGATGGCGGTAAAACAGGCGATATGTTTCGAGAAACGCTTCCGGCGAACTCAGCGCATCTTCTTCGGAGGGCAGCGCGACCGTTTCTTCTGGCAATGCTCGCGACAGCGTCACAGTGCCGGGAATGCCGTCAAGCGCCTGTCCCTGCGAGAGCCGTTCCGCAATGGTCACAATGGCGCGTTCTCCCATGCCATAGACGACGATGTCGGCGCGGGAATCTTCCAGAATCGAGCGCCGAACGCGGGTGCTCCAAAAATCGTAATGCGCGATCCGGCGCATCGAGGCTTCGACGCCGCCCAAGACAATCGGCACGTCTTTGTACGCCGCTTTAATCAGGTTGCAATAGACCAACACGGCGCGTTCCGGCTTGCGTCCGGCCTGACCGCCGGGAGCATACGGATCGTCGCTGCGATACCGTTTAAAGGCGGTGTAACGGGCGAGCATAGAGTCGATGTTGCCCGATGTCACGCCAAAAAAGAGGTGTGGTTTGCCCAAGATTTTGACGGAATCAGGATCGAGCCAGTCGGGCATGGCGATGATGCCGACGCGATAGCCGCGATGCTCTAACACCCGGCCAATGATCGCAGCGCCGAACGCGGGATGATCAACATACGCATCGCCGCTGATCAAAATCACGTCGAGATCGCGCCAGCCGCGCTGTGCCAGGTCTGACTGAGAAAGCGGAAGGAATGCCATGCCTGGGTGGAATTGAAAAAATGGTCGGGATCATGATGCGGCATGTTGCTGCCACTTTTTCATCTCTTCTTGAATAAAATACTGCACGAGTTCGGTATAAATTTTTTCGACAATTTCCGGAGAAATTCCGGCCTCTTCCGCCCAGACTCGCCGCTGCTGCATCATCGCGTTGACGCGATCCTCAGCCTTGACATTCTGCGCAGAGGTTTTAAATTTTGCGGCGGCCTGCACATAGCCATAACGTTGACCAAGCAGGCGGATAATCGTCCGGTCAATGGCATCAATCTCCTGTCGAATTTCTTGCAAATTTTCACATGCGCTTGCAGGTTTCATCATTTGCCGCGTTCCTCGATTGCGCGTTGTTCCGGGGAAATGCTTTGAAGCATTTCACTCTTGCCTAATTTGAACCGATCAACGGATTGCAGCAAAATCCGAGCCTGCTCAGACAACTCATCGGCGGTCTGTTCGATCTGCACCGAACTCTTGAGATTTTTTTCTGTCAGCGTCCGAACTTCTTCCACTGAGTCAAGCACCCGCCGCACGCCCTGGAGTTGCTCTGTGGTGGCTTGCTGCGTCTGTATCACCATTTTGGCGATATATTCGACGGTTTGGTCGATTTGGATCGTGCTCGCTTTTTGTTCCATCGTGGCCTTCATAATCTCTTCGGTCATGGTGCTGACCTGTTCCATCACGCTTCGTAACTGACGGCTGGTGCTTTCCTGCATTTTCTGGATCGCGTCGGCAATATTGGAGACGACGGTTGAAGAGCGCTGGGCGCTGTTAAAGATATTTTGCAGCACTTGCCGCGCCTGTTCCGTGCGTTTCACGCCTTGCGCAATATCCCGCGTCCCGGCGTGGATTTTTTTGACCACCGTTTTCGTTTCTTCCTGCACGACTTTCACAATCGCGGCAATGTCTTTCGTGGAAGAACTGACTTTCGTCGCCAAATTGCGCATTTCGTCGGCAATCACGGCAAAGCCGCGCCCATGCGAACCGGCTTGCGCCGCGATAATCGAGGCATTCAGCGCAAGCAGCGAGGATTGATCGGTAATTTCATCAATCACGTCCAGAATCGAGCCAATATCCTGCGTCTGCTGTTCGAAGCGCGTAATCGTCTCCACCGTGCTGGAATTGGTTTGCTGAATTGTCGTCATGCTGGAGGTGACTTCTTCAATCGAATCCTGTCCTTTCAGCGCGTCCTGAATGGTTTCCTGCGAGAGTTCTCTGGAAGCGACAGTTTTTTCCGTCACATTTTTCAGCAGTTCGGTGGATTTATACAACTCGGCAATCGCCTTTTGCGTCTGTTCCGCCAATTCGCTTGAGTTGGCGGCAATATTGGAAATAGACCGCGTCATATTCGACACGGAAGCGGACGTTTCTTCAATTGAAGTGGAAAGCACGTCCATGTTATGCGCGACTTCTTCCACGCTTTGCCCCATCTCCGTCATGGTGGAGATCATTTCATCAACAGCAAGCTGCGCGGATTGCACGATTTTCATGTCATTATCGGATAATCCGGCGAGATTCAGGCCGGTGCCGGAAATTTCTTCGGCAATGACGCGAATCTGCTGAATGAGCGATTGCAAGCCGACAGTCATGTCGCGCATGGCGCGTCCGAAGGCGTCAATATCCGAGCGTAAAAACGGCGTGGCTGTCAAATCGCCTCGCGCAATCCGAGACGCGATTTCAGCGAGCGCTTGCAGATAAAACAGCATATCTTGCAGCGCCACGCCGAGCGCGTCGCGTTTGGAGCGTTTACGCACGTCATGCTCCAACGCGCCAGTGGCGACATCCTGCGCGATGCCGGTAATTTCTTGCAGATAATCAGAGGTTTGCACGAATACGCCGCTTAATGCGGCGATTTCATCATGGCGCGCTGTCAGCTTCAGGCTATGAATAGGGTAGCCTTCGGCTAACCGCTGGCCGATTTTAATCAAATAGCGGAGCGGGCTGGCGACGATAAGTTCAACCGCTAAAAAAAGAATAACGCTCGCACCGCCTAAAAATACGCCTAACATCGTCCAGGCTTTCGTTTTCGTTCCCTGCAAGGCTTTTTCGATAGATTCACCCGCAAATCCGATATGAATCACTGCAACTGCCTCTCGATATTCTTGTTTCTCAGAAAATTGCGGAAGAAACACATGGTAGATATTCTGCGCTTCGTCAAATATGCTGGTGATTTTATAATTGCCAAGCTGTTTGCGCAGACTTTCGTCATTCACGGTGCTGCCGATTTGCGCAGAATCATTATGTGCCACAACCGTGCCATTCGGGCTGATAACTGCAAGATGCACCATCGCTTTCGGCGCATTCAACTGATAAAGCTGCTGGCATTTTTCAGTGAATGCTGCCGCATAGCTGCTGAGATTCTCCCGCGTATAATCCGCCGTTTGCCCCGCGCTGTTCCAGAGAAAATAGGCGATCCCTTCGGCGTGAGCATCAAGCCTCTTCAGATATTGAACGCGAAGGTCCTTCATATAAAAGCTTGTATAAAGGAGCATCATGCTCAGAACAGAGACCCCCATAATTCCAACGATTTTGGCACGTATTCCCAATTTCATCTTCTCCCCCCTCTTCTGAAAGAATCTGTCGCATCCAGGAAGATCCCGCGAATGTTGTCGCTCAAGAATTCGAAAGTTTTCGCAGCCATGATTCTGTAAACATATTGACAAAAAAATCTCAGAAAGTCAAGAAAATATCAAAAAAGGTAACTATTTACGTCCCGACGAGCATCCGTGTTTGTCGTCCACAGCGGCAGTCCTGCCCGACGCGGCGGAAAACGATGGCAATTTCCGCCGCGTCGGGCGGGGCTACCGGGCAGGGGCCACGTCCGTTCGTGGTGAGCCTGTGATCCTCATTTAAAAATTTGTTGCAGTAACTTTTTGCCGGTTTTGCCGAGTTCTTTTTCGAGTTGGTCTGTGATTTCTGATTTCGCCGCCTGCTTCGCCATCTCTTCCGCAAATTTGCGCAGGCTTTTTTGCGCGGTGTTCAGATCGATCTCCGGCTTGAGCAACGTGCCTCC
>CAZMEO010000119.1:7375-9581 GCA_964565315.1 uncultured Candidatus Moduliflexus sp.
TCATCGGGAAATTGCCCGATCTCCTGCCCGATGTGGCGCAGCGTGTCGGAATTTCCTACTGTGCCGAGCAGTTCGAACATTTGCGCGATGCCCGGCCAGATGTGAAACGATGTCAACTTTCCAGTTTCTATCTTGATCGCGCCATTTCCCGATAAATGTTGCGCGAGTTGTTCAGGCGCAAATCCCTGCCCGGCAATTGCGGCGTTCGCGAATAACAGGCCATAGACGATGTCTTTCGCCGAAACCGACGCTGTCAGGAGGCGATTGGCATCCACATCGACCAGCTTCGATTCGAACGCATATTTCGGGTCTGGCGCGGACAGATCGAATTCGACGCGGCCTTCATACGTGCCGTCATACAACTCAAACAGCATGTTCTCCAAATTCAATACCTGATTCGCAAATGTCACGTCAGAGCGTAGATTCGCAAATTCCATCTGCTTCACAATTCCGCGTTTGACGGAGATCGTGCCGTTGGCCTTCAGCACGGATAGCGGCCATGCTGGTTGCTTGGGCGCGGCGGCAGGCGTTTCTTCAACGGTCGTTTCCGCGACAAGGCGAAACGGCGAACGCGATAATCGAGCCTGCGGCGCGGCTTTTTCAACAGGCTCATTCAAAAACTCGTCGGCGTTCAGATAGTCTGACGCAAGAGCAAAAACCGCATCCGGCGCGGTAAACGGCCTGACAATCGTCGCCTCGCCCTTGAGCGACGATTCGCCGACCGTGACCGAAAATTGTTTCAACGAAAGCGTCTGGTCGCGAAGTTCCGCAATCAGATTCAAATGTTCCACAGGCTTTCCAAGCGCAGAGAGCAGAAAACCGACATCTTGACACCGCAGGTCGAGCGCCGCAATTGAATCTGCGGCGAGCTTGTCGGCAGCCCCTGTGATGCGCAGGCTGAATTCCGTGATTCCGGTAGGGTTGATCTCCATCCCCGAGAGCGGCAGAATCTGATTGAACGCAAACTGATTCGAGGTCACGGTCAGATCAAGCATCGTTTCGTGCTTCAAGCCGGAAATCGCGCCGGTAATATCGAGCAGCACGTCATTCAGGTTGATTCGAACCTGCTTCAAATTGACGGCATCCGGCGTCATGACTGTTTCGAATTCGATAACGCCCGGAATGTCTTTCGGTTTGCTGAACTGTTCGCCAACAATGATTTCTCCTTTCGTCATGTCAACCGCGCCCGAAATCGTCAGGTTTGTCAGGCTGCCGACCGGCTTCAACGCGATTTTCCCCATGCCGTCGAGTCGGAGTTCTTTCGGCAGCGCCTGTGCCGTCAGCATCGGGAAATGCCCGAGCAGCGCGGCAACATCGAACAGATTTGTCTCCAGCGCCACATCAAGAGCCGGATCGCTGAAGTTCGTGACATCGCCTTTCGCCGTCAGTTGAAAATCGCCGAGATTCACGACGGCGCGGCTGACGGAGACGCCATCCTTCTTCAGCCGCGCTTCCGCCGTGATGTTGCCCGGAATCGCCGCCGCTTTGCTGAACAGGTCGGCATAGGCGACCGCGCTTTGATCAAGATTCACCTCCGCATTGATCGCCAAATCATCTGCCGCGCCTTTCACGCTGGCGGTCAACGACGCCATGCCATCAGTCTTCAGCGCGGGCTGTCCGTCCTGTTTCAATTCCGCGACTGCCGGAAACATCGCCAGCATCTCCGGCAGCGGAAATGGCGTGGACGTGATCTGCACGTCAAAAACGGGCTTCGAAAATCGCGACACTGAGCCTGTGGCGTCAAGCGTGACGTTGCCAAGAGAGACGTTGAATGTGTGAATATCAACCGCATCTTTTTTCAACGTGATGTCGAATTTCAAAGTCGCGGGTAACGCGGCAGGCTTCTCGAACACATTCGGCGCGCGCATTCCCGATTGGCTGAGATCAAACTCGCCGGAAATCGCGAGGTTGTCTAATGCGCCTTTAGGATGGACATTCAGCGTCCCTTTGCCGGTCAATCCGAGGTCTTTCAATGTTTTGGCGGCGTTTGGCGGCAAGAGTTGAATCACTTTTTCCCAGGGAAATTCTTTCGAGGAAATGGTGAAATCGACGGACGGATCTGCCGCTGCTTGCGCGACGCTTCCGGCGACATCAACGTTCACGTCATCGACGCTGATGCTGCCGCTTGATGTAATCTGTTTCTCTATGCTCCCCGCAAGCTGCACGGTCGCGTTCAATTTGCCGAGCGGCGCGTCGCTTTGAATTT
>CAZMEO010000120.1:0-2361 GCA_964565315.1 uncultured Candidatus Moduliflexus sp.
CGCGTTTGCTAATGGCAGCGTCACGGTCACTGGCGTCGGCAGCGGATTGTCATGACGACGCACGGAAACGTCCGTCAACATGCCGATTTCGGTGAGCGTTTTGTATTCGCTGATCGTCCCGCTGACTTGCGCGAGGTCGCCGACCTGCACGTCGGCAAGGCATTCGGGATCATAGACAAACACACCTTCCGAGGTGGCGGGATTGGCGTCTGCGTCGGTATCTTCTTCCTGCACGAAAAATCCGTTCAGTTGATTCGCCGCCCGAAAATCGGCGGTCACGATGCCTTGAATTGTTACGTTCGCCCCTGCAAGCGGAGTTTCCGCGCCGCTGCCCTGAATTGCGTGAATCTTGATGATGTCGCGAGCAGAAACTGGCGCAGAACATAGCAGGCATACCAGCATCAATCCGAGCAAACACTTGCAAAACATACGTTCCTTTACAAAAGGTGTCAGACACTTTCAAAGTGTCTGACACCTCTTTCCGCGATACCTGTTATGAATGCGGCGACGCGATGAGCGCTTCAATCTGATCGATCATGCGTTCGATGCGCTGCATCGCGAGGTCGAACGCTTCGGATGAGAGCGGTTCGATGCCGGTGTCGCGGATTAAATCAATCGGATAATTTGCGCAGCCGCTTTGCAGCATGTGCAGGTATTTTTCTACCGCGCCGGGTTCGCCGCGTAGCGTTTTTTCGCTGAGCGCGGTCGAATAAATCAGCGACGTGGCGTATTGGAACACGTAAAAATTATAATAGAAATGCGGGATAAACGCCCATTCATGCGCGACATACGGGTCAACCACGCAGACGCCCTGCTCATGGCCGTAATACGCTTTGGTAATCTCCCAGTAGAGTTCGCTGAGCGATTCGCCGGTCAGCGCCTCGCCCGCCTCGATTTTTTTGTGAATCTCCCACTCGAATTCGGCGAACTGCACCTGCCGGAAAATCGTGCCGCGAAAGCCTTCGAGATAATGGCCGAGCAGATACAGCTTGACGTTTGGGTCTTGAATCTGCTGCATTAAATAATGATCAACCAACTGTTCGTTGAAGGTTGAGGCGATTTCCGCCACGAAAATCGAATAATTTGCGTTCGCGAACGGCTGCGCGTGATTCGTCAAGTCGCTATGCATGGTGTGGCCGATTTCGTGCGCTAACGTGCCGAGCGAATCGTAATTGTCGTTCCAATTCATTAAAATGTACGGGTGCGCGTCATACGCCGCGCCATTGGAATACGCGCCGCTCCGTTTTCCGGCGGTCGGCATGTAATCAATCCAGCGGCTATTCAGGCCGTGCCGCAGCCGCTCGATATATGCCGTTCCCAGCGGTTGCAACGCCGTCAGAATAATCTCCTGCGCCTGCTCGACCGAATATTCCAAATCCACGTCATTGACCAGCGGCGCGTACAAATCGTAATAATGGAGCGTTTCAAGCTTCAACATGCGGCGTTTCAGGCCGAGAAAACGATGCAGCGTCGGCAGGCTGCGGCGAATCTGTGCGATCAGGTTTTCATAGACAGAGACCGGGATGTTATCGTGATGCAGCGCGGCATGAAGGCAGGAGGCGTGTTTGCGGCTTTTAGCATAGAAAAAGTCGCTTTTCAATTTGGCGACAAGATTCGCGCCGAAGGTGTTTTTGAACGCGCCGAACGTCTCGAAAAAGCGGCTCATCACAAGCTGCCGGTCTTGCGGCACGGACGACACGCGATGCTTGAGATAATTGGAGGCGGTCAGCGTGACCGCTTCGCCGGTCGAAAGCGTTACGGACGGGAACGGGAATTCGGCGTTTTCGAAAATCGTGAAGACCTGTTCGACCGCGCCGATAATGTCGCCGACCCCGGCCAGCAGCTTTTCCTCAGGCTCGGTCAGCGTATGCGGGCGATTTCGCTCGATTTCCTTCAAAAACATACGGAATTCTTCTAATTCCGGCGTTTGCTCAAGATAGGCGTTCAGCACGTCCGGCGCGGCTGCCGTGAGTTCCGGCGCGATAAACGCGGTCTGTTCGCCGAAGATGGTGTTCAACGCTTGAATTTCCTGCACCAATCCCTGCCGTTCCGCAAGGCGCACGTCTTCATCAGCGGATTGATGCGCGAATGAATAGAGATGATTGAAGGTTTTCGCTAAATCGAAATAGCGGCGCAACGCTGTCGCCAGCGTGATAGCCGATTCCGTCAGGCGGCCTTTGAAGGCGGCGACTTCCTGAATTTCTGCCGCTGCCGCGTCCTTTTGCGCTTTCCAGGCTTCAACAGAGGGATATAAGTCCGCAAGATTCCAGCGATATTGTTCCGCCACGTCAGCGCGTTCAGGAACGGAAGCGGCGGTTGGCGCATCGGGTTCGAAAAGAAATTGGCGCATGCGATGTTCTT
>CAZMEO010000120.1:2461-4163 GCA_964565315.1 uncultured Candidatus Moduliflexus sp.
GAAGCGGCGGTTGGCGCATCGGGTTCGAAAAGAAATTGGCGCATGCGATGTTCTTTCTGACAAAGAAACAACAAAAATGTATATTTCCCGCATTTCTTGTCAGGAAGCCTTTTTCAGGTAAAGATTTTATAAACGACAGCGAATTGAAGAAGGGAACGAATTTGAACGGCCTCATGCCCTGATTTGTTCCTTTCTCCAATTCGCTGTCGTTTTTCGAGCGATACGATTTCTGTCATCGCCAGAGGAAATGTGGCGAAATGTTCGCGTTCATCCACGCTATCCGCAAAAAACCTGTCAAGCAGATTTCATGAAAATTCAGGATTTCCGCGCTTTCTCTGATTTCGTTCTTGACTTCCTGCAAAAATCGTGTGCATCATTTTAAAAAATTTTTTCCGCAGATTCACGCAGATTTTCACAGTCGAACGCAACCCTGCAAGGAGTCGAACTCTCGCAGGGTTATCCTACAAGGAGATGAAATATGGCTCTCTCAAGTTCGTCAATGCCGCGCACGGCAGCGCTTTCCGCAGCGCAGGAACAGATGCGGCGCATGGAAACGCGCAGCCGCAGCCTTTCGCCGGAAGAAAATGAGGCAATGGACGCCGCGATGAAAGATGCGGCAAAAACCATGAAACGGTATGAAACGCGCATCAGCCTGACGTTTTTGTTCATCCTGCTCATTATCGTGACGATCACATTAGCGATTGTCAGGGCGCTGCCTGAAGGAATTTCCGCAATGAAAATGCCGGCAGACCCGATGCGGATGCTGCTGGCAAGTTTCGCATGGCTGTTCGGCTCTGCGCCAATTATTCAAGCGTCTAACGCCGATTTGATGAGCGTTTTAGCGCCATTTTTAGCGGTGTCTGTCGCCATTGAGCGCTTATTGGAAACTGGATTCAACTGGTTCGAACAATCGTCGCGGGCGGTTGCCGATATTTTAGTCGCGCCGCGCGAAACGCTGGACTGGATCGGGCGGGAATATCAGGACGCCTATCAGGCGACGAAAGACGCAATGGAGACGGTTGGAGTAGATACGACGCCGGAGAAACTTCAATTGATCTCGAACGCCGAAGACCGGCTGGCGAAGGCGGAACAACGCCTGCGAAGCTGGGTTGACGCGCCGGAATATCTGGCCTGGAAAAAAGCATTAGCGATCTGGTTCGGCTTGCTGATCGGCTTGGTGATTTCGATCATCGGCGATCTTGGCATGATGCGTTATATCGGCATTCCGACGCCGCGCGTGATTGACATGGTGATTACCGGATTGGTGATTGGCTCTGGTTCCAGTCCGATGCACGATTTAATCGGCATTTTGCAAGGCGGCAAAAACGCGCTCAGCAGCCTGGCAGATTTAGCGAAAGGGAAGTCGGTAAAAGAAGTGGCGCAAGCGTTGAGCGTCGAAACAACAGCCTTAAAGCGGCGGAGCGAATAAGATGAAACTACAGGGATAAGTGTAAGAAAGGATTTTTAAGTGTAAGAAAGGATTTTTAAGTGTAAGAAAGGATTTTTACATGAGAGAAAATAACAAATCAATAAGTCGTCAATTCGTTCCTCAAATCCTTTCTTACACCTATCCCTGTCGTTCCCAAAAACAAAAAGCCCTCGCATCCTTTCGGATGCGGGGCTTTTCTATTCAAGAAGCGCTTCTTCGCAGGATTAGAACACTTCCATGTAGCGATCCAGTTCCCACTGTGACACGTAGAGG
>CAZMEO010000120.1:4263-5739 GCA_964565315.1 uncultured Candidatus Moduliflexus sp.
GCAGGATTAGAACACTTCCATGTAGCGATCCAGTTCCCACTGTGACACGTAGAGGCGATAAGAATCCCATTCAGCACGTTTAGCTTCGAGATATTTGCTGTATGTATGAGCGCCCAGCGTTTCTTTAATTAACGAGTCTTTTTCCATTTCATCCAACGCTTCGCCGAGGCTGCCTGGCATCGTCGCGATGTTGCGTTCCTTCAGGTCGGCAGCGGTGAATTCGAACAGGTCTTCTTCCACCGGAGCAGGCGGCGTCAGGTTAGTTTTAATACCGTCGAGACCAGCTTTCAGCATCAGCGCAAACGCTAAATACGGGTTGCAGCTCGGATCCGGGCAGCGCACTTCGCAGCGGGTCGCCTTGGTGTTGCCTTTGGAATAGCGCGGAATGCGAATCAAGGCAGAACGGTTACGACGCGCCCAGCTTAAATAGACCGGTGCTTCATAGCCCGGCACAAGGCGTTTGTACGAGTTGACCGTCGGCGACGACACGGCGGCAATCGCGCGGATATGTTTCAACACGCCCGCAATATAGCCCATCGCGAGGTCGGATAACATATATTCCTTGCTTTCGTCAAAGAACATGTTCTGGCCGCCTTTGAACAAGCTCATGTGAACATGCATACCCGACCCGTTGATTCCGGCAATCGGTTTCGGAATAAAGGTCGCATGCAGGCCGTGCATGTTGGCGATGGCTTTTAATACGAAACGTAATGTCACTGAATGATCGGCGGTCTTCACAGCCGTGTCATATTTGAAATCAATTTCATGCTGTCCGACAGCGACTTCATGGTGCAGCGCTTCGACGTTGATTCCAAATGCTGACAACGCATCGTACATCTGTTCGCGAATCTTAATGCCTTCATCCGTCGTCAAATCAAAGTATCCGGCGGTATCATGCGGCATCGGCATCAATTTGCCGTTTTCTTTTTTGAACAGGAAGAACTCCAACTCCGGGCCGGTGTAGAGGTCATAGCCCATATCTTTCGCTTCCTGCACGGCTTTTTTCAGAATATAGCGCGGATCGCCTTCGAACGGTTCGCCGTCAGCCGTGAACACGTCGCAGATAAACCGGCAGGTATTGGTCAACCAGGGCATCACGGCGTATGTGCTGACATCTGGTTTTAAGAACTGATCGCTTTCCTGAATCCGGGTAAATCCTTCAATCGAAGAACCGTCAAACCATGTCCCGTCTTTTAATGAATTTTCTAAATGATGCACGGGAATCGTCAAGCTTTTCACGACGCCAAGAATGTCAGTAAATTGAAGTTGCACGAACTTAATATTGTCTTGCTTTACGCGTTCAAGAATCTCTGTCATCTGTTCTTTGCTGATTGCGCGATTGCATTGCCAATTGCGCAATCAGCATCCTTTTAGTGGTCTGTGTTATTTATGATAATGGCTTCTATCTTCAGCCGCGTCCTATAATGACGTTCTCTTGTTATATGACTTATACAATCATCATGCCAATCACGTTAT
>CAZMEO010000120.1:5839-9401 GCA_964565315.1 uncultured Candidatus Moduliflexus sp.
CATTAAATGTCGCCGCAAAAGAAAAATTTCAAAAAACTTGACAGATTTGGACAAAATATCGACAAAATGTTTTTCATCTTCATGTTATGATAACCAATGAAAAACGCAAGATTTTTTTCAAGTTTCAGCGGCGATGCGAATCCGCGATTGGCATATTGCCGCATCCGTAAGGAGAAGAATGTCGAAAAAATATTTTACCTTAATTATCGTGCCGGATGCGACTTCCCATTTTCGGCAGATTAAAGTGCCGTATCTTTTGACGCGAGGAGTGGTGGCGCTCGCCCTGCTGCTGCTTGTGGGCGGGGCAGTGACCTCCTATTTTATGGTCACGCATTATCAGGTCATGAAGCAGACGATTCAGGAACTTCCTGACGTGAGAAAAATGACGCGCGATCAAAAAAATCTGATCGAACAATATGAAAGAGATACAACTGAACTGCGCCAGATGGTATCGCGGTTGAAATTAGTGAACGCGAAATTGATGTTGATGGCAGGCGTGGAAAACCCATTAGGAAATGAGAACGAGATCAGTTTCGGCATGGGGGGCGAAGACTCGTCTGTCATAAGCGGTATCGTCGAAAGCTTTAAGCACGAAAGCGAAGAGAGCGCGACGGAAAAAATCGCCAATTTGGAAAAATTAAAAGACGCCGCGATCACTGAAGAAGAACAATCACAGCGATTGATGGAATTTTTTCAAGACCAGCATACACTGTTGGCCTCAACCCCGTCGGTCTGGCCGGTGCGCGGCTGGGTGACATCAGGGTTTGGCAAACGGAAATCGCCATTTACCGGAAAACAAACGATGCACGCCGGGATTGATATTTCGACTAAAACCGGCACGCCGATTATCGCGCCTGCTGATGGCGTCGTCTCGTATTCCGACCGCAAAGGCGCGTATGGATTGGTGCTTGTGATTGATCATGGCTACGGCTATCAGACATTTTACGGCCATTGTTCCAAATTAGGCAAAAAAGTCGGCGACAAAGTCAAGCGCGGCGAAGTGGTCGCGTATGTCGGCAATACCGGCAGCAGCACTGGCTCGCATCTGCATTATGAAGTCAGAGTTCGCGGGGTTGCCACGAACCCGACGAAGTATATTATTGATTTCTGAGAGTGCCAACCGCAAGAAGCTCTCGATACGAGCGCGGGAAGATGTTTTCCTGCGCAGTTTGTTCAATCCGTGGTGTGTCTCGCACAAGATTGATTTTCCTCTTGACAATTTCCTGACCACTCATAGAGTATGACACGCATTTTCTGAAAATCGCCGTTTATCCCATGAATAAAGGGTTTTGAGTCTATTTTATACCGAAAGACGACGTTATGTTTGATAATTTAGCCGACAAATTACAATCAGCGTTTAAAACGCTTCGCGGGCATGGCAAGTTAAGCGAACAGAATATTAAAATCGCGCTGAAAGACGTTCGATTAGCCTTATTGGAAGCGGATGTCAATTTTCATGTCGTCAAGGATTTTGTCGAGCGCGTTCGCATTCGCGCCATCGGACGAGAAGTGTTAAAAAGCCTCACGCCAGGCCAGCAGCTCGTGAAAGTCGTCAACGAAGAATTGACGGAACTCATGGGAAAAGAATATGTCGGCTTGACGTTTGCGGAAACTGCGCCGACGGTGGTGATGCTGGTTGGCTTGCAAGGTTCGGGAAAAACAACATCGGTCGGTAAATTGTCGAGCATGTTAGGCAAAGACCATCATAAACCGCTGATGGTCGCCGCTGATGTCTATCGTCCCGCTGCAATCACGCAATTGCAAGTGTTAGGACAGCAGTTAGGGATTGATGTGTATGCTGATGTAGAGGAAAAAGACCCGCGCAAAATCTGCCGGATGGCGCACCAGAAAGCGAAAGCTGAAGGCTTTGATGTCATGCTGGTCGATACGGCTGGCCGTTTGCATATTGATCAGACATTGATGCAGGAACTTCGCGATTTGAAGGCGCAGTTGTCGCCGAAAGAAGTGCTCTTTGTCGCGGATGCCATGACCGGCCAGGATGCGGTCACGGTTGCGGATCAATTTAATAAAGATTTGGATATTACCGGCGTGATTTTGACGAAAATGGACGGCGACGCTCGCGGCGGCGCGGCGCTTTCAATCAAAGCGGTCACGAATCGACCGATCAAATTCGTTGGCGTCGGCGAAAAATTAGACCAGCTTGAACTGTTTCATCCTGAACGGATGGCGTCGCGCATTTTGGGCATGGGCGACGTGCTGTCATTCATCGAAAAAGTCGAAAAAGCGATGGATGAGCAAAAAGCCGAAGACTTAGAACGCAAAATTCGCGAGCAGAGTTTTTCGCTGGACGATTTCCGCGATCAATTGCGCCAGATACGCAAAATGGGGCCAATCGAGCAACTGCTTGGCATGCTGCCCGGCATGAATAAGGCGGCGTTAAAAGATTTGCAGGTCAACGAAAAAGAATTTTCGCGGTTAGAAGCCATGATCAACTCGATGACGCCAACAGAACGCCTTGATCCGCGCATCATCAACAGCAAACGCAAACTGCGTATCGCCAAAGGGAGCGGCACGGATGTGCGCGATATTAATAATCTCTTGCGGCAGTTCGATCAGGCGAAAAAATTGATGAAAAAATTAACCGAAAGTCATGGAAATCGTTTTCGGCATCTGCCAAAGCGGGTCATGCGCGGCAGACGGTAGTGATTTCTGTTATTACAAGAAAAGAGTATTCGGGCATGACGGATGCCTGAAGTTGTTTTGTCAGTCCGGAGAAGCACAGTTAACCTGAGCCTGATTCGCTGCATGGCGTGCATGTCGGTAGGATCGGGACATTTTATCAGACGGAGGAGTTATCTTGGTAAAGTTACGTTTGAAACGCATCGGCGCAAAGAAAAAACCATTTTATCGCATTGTTGTCGCAAATTCAACCGCTCCGCGGGATGGAAAATTTATTGAAACCGTCGGCACGTATGATCCGTTGAAAAGTCCGGCAGCCGTCACGCTGAAAGAAGAACGCATCAGATATTGGTTAAATAACGGCGTGCAGCCGACCGAAACCGTCGCCGCGCTGCTGGAGAAAAATGATATTTCGCCGAAAGCGCAAAAACTGAGCGAAAGAGCCGCAACGACTGAAGCCGCAGCAGCCTAACATTCGATGTTCAGCCCGGAGGAACACGGCATGAAAGATTTGATTGCAACGATTGTGCGTTCATTAGTAGATCATCCTGAGCAAGTGGACGTGAAAGAAGTGGAAGGGGAACAGAGCCGTATCCTCGAATTGCGCGTCGCAAAAGAAGACATGGGGAAAGTGATTGGAAAACAAGGGCGGACCGCCCACGCCATCCGCACGATTCTCAACGCCTCCAGCGCAAAGATGGAGAAGCGCACCGTTCTCGAAATTCTGGAATAGCGTTGACAGTCGTCTTTGACGGTGTTCGCAAAAGGATAAGGAAATTCGTGAAACAGACAGAGCGCCGAACCGAATGGATTACGATTGGGAAAATCGTCAAAACGCGAGGCATTCGCGGGGAAGTGAAGGTGCTTCCCCTGACGGATATTCCTGATCGGTTCGAACAGCTTGAGAGCGTCCATGCCGTGC
>CAZMEO010000121.1:0-6805 GCA_964565315.1 uncultured Candidatus Moduliflexus sp.
CACGTGAGGAACATTGCTGGCAGAAATGGGGCGAGCAGTGATGGCGGTCGAGATGCAGCAAGCCTTGATAAATGTCGGCGCGGCAAAGTTGCTGCGGCGGCAAGTTGCGCCCGGCGAAGAGATGCGCGGCGCGGCGATTGCTGACGCGGTTGCCTTGCGCCGGGGCGGGAAAATTTGAATACAACGCGGCAACCTGACGCTGCAAATCAGGGAGTTTCATTTCCTGCGCGTAGAGCCAAAAGACGGGAAAGACGGCGCTGATCAAAATGTCGCGGATGCGGGACTGGCCGAGAAAGTCGCGGTCATGCAGCGCGGTCGCTGGCTCGCCGAACAGATAGCGCCCTTGCCAGTAGCCTTGTGCCGGAATGATAAGCGAGCGTTCGAACAGCGCAATCGTCTGCGGCAGCGTGTCCGGCGAATGATCGGCCAACGCGAACAACGCGAGATAACGTTCGAACGGAGGCTGCATGGCGTATTGGCAAAGCAGATAACTGAGCGCCGCCAGCCGCCGTGTCGGAAAGTTGGCAGGGCGCAGCCGGAAAAAGCGCCACTGCTGCGGCAGCATCGGACGCAGATGCAAATACGCCCGCTGCATCTCCCAGAGGTCGCGCAGCGCGGCGAGATATTCGATGGCAGCGGGATCGCGAGGCGTTGAATCTTCAGAAGATGGGGGCAGCAGCCCGGATGCGCCGAAGAGCGCGGCCTGCATCCAGCGGACGCGCTCTTCTGAGAGCGGCATCTCGGTGGCAGGCAGATGCTTCGAAATCATCTCGAACGGCAAGCGGCGGGCGAGTTCAAAAAATGGGCGCTTGTTGGCGGAATAGCCGAAGCCTTCACAGATCGCTTGATACAGGAGTTGCTCGAACGAGGCATCTTTCCGCCAGATGCCGAAACGCTGCGCCCGTTCCTGCAAGCGTTCGCGCCCCAATTCCGCCAGCCACGCCAGCAGTTCCTCCGACGGCATCGTTTGCAGCGCGGCCTGGCAGCATGCCTCGCATTCCGCGCTGCGCCGGTCTTGGCGCTGAATTTGCTCGCGCAAGGCGTCAAGCGAATCGTTCAAGAACGGTTCTAACGCAAGGGTTGGCACGGATTCGCCGCGCAGGGTGCGAATTTCGCGAAACGGTTCAGGCCAGAAGACGACATGCAGGATCACGTCGGCGTAGTTCGGGTCGCGTTCGTGGCCGTGCGCATGCCAGTCGGACGGGCGCAGATGCAACTCAATATCCCCTTCAAGAATGCGCCCGTCAAGCCGAATCAAGGCATCGCGAAAATCCGGCCCGGCGTCGGCATTTTTCCAGCCGCGCCGGAGGATTTCCACCTCAAGCCCGTCGCTTGTCGTCAGGCGGATGGCGTCAAACGCCGCTGTTTCCCAAATGCGCGAAAGCCATTGCTCAGAAAACAGAAATTGCGCGTTCATCGTTGTTTCACAATGCTTCGTACCGCCGATGTCCTCGTCGGCTTCTATTTGACGCACCGACGAGGACGGTGGCGGTACGGAGGCGCTTGTCATCTATTTTCCTGAAGCATGTCCGCTAAATGGCTTAAATCGTTGTCATGCCCGAACAGCACTAAAATATCTCCTTCCAAAATCAGGTCTTCCGGCTTCGGGACAGCGATAATATGCTCGACCAATTCGTGGCCGAAAAAGCTTGGGCGCGGCACTTTGCGCTTGATCGTCACGATGTTGAGGCGATACGCGCCCCGCAAATTCAACTCGATGATGCTTTTCCCGATAAAATCGTTCGGCGCGACCAACTGCGCGATGCTGTATTCGTCGCCAACAGCAATTTGATCGAAAAAGAACCCTGACACCAATTCTTTCGCTACGTTCAGCCCGACTTCTTCTTCCGGCAGCACGACCCGGTCGCAGCCGACGCGCTCCAAAATTTCGCGCCGCACACTCGTTCCGGCGCGGGAAATCACTTTCTGCACGCCGATTTGCTTGAGCGTCACGACCGTCAGCAGCGTTTCTTCGAAATCCGACCCCATCGCCACAATCGCGGCGTCCACCTCTTTGATATTCTGCGATTCGAGCGCCTCGCGGTCTGTTCCATCCAATTGCACCGCAATCAGCACGTCATCTTTAATGGCGTCGATCAGTTCGAAATTTTTGTCAATCGCGATCACTTCCGCGCCTAACTGACTGAGCGTTCTGGCGACTTTCGCGCCAAACAGACCTAATCCGATTACCGCAAACCGTTTTTTCATCCGATTAAGACTCGCTCTTCAGGGTAGCGATACCGTTCGACACGCTGCCGCTGCCCGATAGCGAGCGCGAGAGTAAATGGGCCGACGCGCCCTAAAAACATGGTTAATAGAATCAAGCTTTTGCCAAGATCGCTTAATCTCGGCGTCACGCCAGTGGAAAGACCGACCGTGCCAAGCGCGGAGACCGTTTCGAACAGCAAATCTATCGGCGCAAGCGGACGGGGAGGCTGCGTCGGATCAACCGGCGCGATCTGCGCCTCGCGCAGCAAATCGGCTTCCGTCATCGTCAGCGCGAAGCAGACGACAATCGCCACCACTAAGTACATGGTCATGACGACGATGGTCTGGTAAAAGACGGTGGTCGGAATGGTCCGCCGAAAGAGTTCGACGCGGGTTCGCCCCCGCGCAAAGGCGACGACGGTGGCAATCAGCATCGCAAACGTCGTGACTTTCATGCCGCCGCCGGTCGAGCCTGGCGCGGCGCCGATAAACATCAGGCCGATGCTGATCAAGAGCGCCGGGACGCCTAACCCGCCAATATCAATCGTATTGAACCCGGCGGTGCGGCAGGTGACGGATTGAAAAAATCCGGCCATCACGCGAAGCGGCACGGACAACGGACGGAATAACGGACGCTGCCATTCGACGATGAGAATCAGCGCCATCCCTCCAATGATCAGGGCGGCGGTCATCAGCAGCACCAATTTGCTATGCACAGACACCTTCTCAATATGGGCATTTTTCTTTTGCAAGCGGGCGCTGACGTGAGAACCGAGATTGTGCAGCACGCCGAAGCCGAGACCACCGAAAATAATCAGCAAACAAATTGTCACGCTGATCTGCGCATGCGCGACATATTCCATCAAATTCGGCGTGAAGGTCGTAAATCCGGCATTGCAGAACGCGGAAATCGAATGAAAGATGCCGTAATAGAAAATCGTCTTAATGGGATAATGGGGAAACACACCGCGCCAGGCAAAATATAATGACGCCGCGCCGCAGCTTTCGATGAGAATTGTCGTCAGGAAGACCGATTTTAAGACGGAAACGAGTTTTGCCAACCGGTCAGTCGCCAGCATGTCCTGAAGCAAGACCTGTTCGCGCCCCGACATTTTTTGCCCGACGAACAGGCTGAAAAAGGCGGTCATCGTCATGAGCCCCAGCCCGCCGATTTGAATCAACCCTAAAATCACCAATTGTCCATGCGTGGTATATTTCGTGGCCGTGTCCACGACAATCAGCCCGGTCACGCAGACAGCCGAGGTCGAGGTAAACAGCGCATCCAGCAAGCTGAGATCGCCAACATGGCACCTCGGCATCAGCAGCAGCAGCGCCCCGAAGAGAATCACGCCGCTGAAACTGGCTAACATGAATTTGGGCGGCGAGGTGTTGAATTGCGCTAAAAATTGGGAAATTTTGACGATCCAGCGCAAAATATTGACAATAATAAATGCCTTAAATAGCAGCGCATGGGGCGTGATGTTCGTCAAAAGATCGAATTGCGTCGTCAATATTGCCTTGATATCATCTATCCGCAGCACGTAAAAAATAAACGCCTCAATCATCACGATGCCGGTCACGAGGTATTTTAAAATGTTGCGCCGCAAATATTCCCACCGATCATGGCGGATGACTAACTGAAGTCCATACCCGATAATAAAAATAATCCCGACCAGCAACGCCGCATTCCGGTTGCCGCTTTCGCCGAATATCGGCGTCACGTCAAAGCCGTAGTCAGTGATCAACAGGATGAGGCCAGCTAACGCATTCAAGCCCATCACCCAGCGCAGAATCAACAGTTGCCGCTGCTCATCGCCATGTAATATTGGCAGTTTCATGATTGCCATCATCCTTTTCCTCATCTTCCCGTCAATAACCTTGTTTGTCACTATATTAACAGGTGAACGAACCTCCGTATTACCATGCTTTAGCGCGTTCGCGTTCCTGTCAAATGGAATCTAAAAAAGTAATGGAAGGAAGGATGATAAAAATTTATGTCTCCGCACTTATATTTTTCTTGCGTTTCATCAGGGAAGATTCGAACCGTTATGTTATCATGTATCTTTGCATGGAATCAATATTTACTCTTCTCCGTTGCATGAAAAAGTCAGCTTCGCCTCAAAAAGAATGGAGTCTCGATATACAATGCGCGTTCGCCTGAAATGGGCAGAACGCGCTCCATCAGAAGGAGAGAGCAGATTGTCAGCGCGTGTTGTCGATTTGCTTAGAGTGAGTGTATGGCAATTGTATGGGAAGCAGGGGTATCGCAGCCTGAAAATGCAGAAAATTTCAAAGTGATCGCCGAGTGGTGGAAATCGCTGGCCTCGCAAAAAATTCTCTGGAAACAGCGCTTGATTGGCGCAACCGGTCAGGTGGACTGGTCGCCGCAAAAATTCGATGAGACGTTTGCGTTGGCTGAAACTGCCGTGCGGGGCATTACATTTTTTTGGAAAAAAGAGGGCGGCGGCGGCGATATTACGCCGACCAAACTTGAATTTACGCCGCTGTTCCAGCGCATCCTCCTCTACTCGGAAGCTCGCAAAGACCTCGTGATTTGCATCGAAGTGCCATTCAAGATGGAAAATACCCTGAAAATGACGAATCCCTCATGGTTTGCCGAGACCATAAAAAGCGACAAAGGGGGCGTGACCGGGTATCAGCTTATTATCAGGGATCAGGAGACGCAGACGGAATTAACAGTGAATATGGATCAGGGAAGCTTGCATTATCTCAAACACGCGCTCGCCCAGTTGTGACGCGCCACGCCTCACGCGCTGCCAGGCGCATCGAAGCGCGTCTGGCAGCCGATGCAGAGTTTGTTCGAAGCCATTCGGAGATCGCGAAATTGCATGTCGTTCTACAACAAGGGAGATAATATGCTTATTCCAAAAGGGCAGCTTGTTCATGGGCATCTCAGCACGTCGTTTACGGAAATTGACCAGTTGATCGAAGGCTTGCGGAAAAAGCAGTTCTCCGGGTTTTGCCGGGTGAGCTTTTGGGAATATATCGGTTTCCTGTTTTTCGAAGCTGGCGCGATAGTCTTTGCGTTCGAAGAACAGGCCGGAACGCGGCATGACGACGACGCGGCGCAGCAGCGCGTCTGGCAGAAAGCCCGTGAAAAAGAGGGCGAACTCAGCGTGCATCAACTCCCGGCAGCGACCGTGCGGACGCTGCTCGCGACCATGAACGCCACGCCCAAATATGAAGGGCTTTCCACTGATTTAACGAGCCTGGATAAGGTGATCGGCTTGCTGCAAAAAGAGGAACTGTCAGGGTATATTCAGGTCTTGCTCGAAGAAGAGGCCGGAAGCGCTACGCTGTTTTTCAGCGAAGGCATGCTCGCCCACGCGCTTTTTGCGCCGCCGGACAGTCAGTTGATCGGCGATTCTTCGAGCGTCGAAGCCATCAAGAGTTTGTGCCAGAAACACGGCGCGGTTTTTCACGTCTTTCAATCGGGTATGTCCGCGCAGGCGCTCGCCTCGCAGAAAACCATTTCCGCACATGCGCTGCGCCTCTTCGAAGGCGCGTTTGCCGCACTGGAATCGGCAACGGACGACGCGCTCAAGCCCGGCGCGTTTCAGATTGCGCTAAAACGGCAGCTCCCGAAATCCGCTGATTCGCATCCGTTTCTTGATCCATTTGTCGGCGATTTCCGCTATGCGAACGGGCATTTGGCGCATGACAGCGATGTCACGTTCGGCGAATTTGTGGATGGCGTCTGCGATGTGATGCAAAACACCATCGCCGCCGTGATTGCGGAGAGCGGGGAAGCCGCGCTGCTGCCGCGCCTGTCGCGAGCAATAGAGCCGATCTGCGTTCAATATCGCGACCTGATCGAACAGCTTGCGCTGGAAACGCGCGTGCCGCACCTGTTTACGGATTATTTCTTCTGGCAGGATGCCGCGCCCGCCGCCGAACATCGCAAAGTCTTGAATCTGCAAGGAGTCGGCGTTTCGGACGCGCTGCCCGAAAATATTCTCCGCGAATTTTATCGCGCCAGTACGCTGTTAGTCGAAAAATTCGCGAATGCCGAGGCAAATTCGATCAATTACAGCCAATTGAAAAAATCGAATGAACTGAAGCAGTATCGCGCCGCCGCCGCCTTTTTGCAACACCTGAATCCGACGTTTCTCGCTGACCGGCAGGAACAGTTTGCGTTCTGGCTCAACCTCTACAATTTTCTCGCGCTCGACGGCGTGATGGAATATGGCATCAAAGCCAGCATTCGCGAAGAGCAGGAATTCTTCAGCAAAACCGCCTATCGCGTCGGCGAATATCTCTTCAGTCTCGATGACATCGAACATGGCATTTTGCGTGGCAATCAGCGCCGCCCCTATCTGCGTTCCCGGCAATTCAGCAACACAGACCCGCGCAGCGTCTTTTGCCGGATGCCGATTGACCCGCGCCTGCAATGCTGCCTGCATCGCTGCGCGAAATCTTCGCCGCCGCTCGTCGTCTTCGCCCCGAAACAACTTGACATGCAAATCGAACAGGCGGCGCGACGGCATTTTCTGACGAACGGGATGCGGCTGGATCAGGAAAAACGCGAAATCTGGCTGTCGCGCCCGTTTTACTGGTATCGCAAAGACTTTACGAA
>CAZMEO010000121.1:6905-9380 GCA_964565315.1 uncultured Candidatus Moduliflexus sp.
ACCTGTGTTCCCCGGTTCGCAGGAAAAAAACGTGCGGGATTTCTTGCAGCGCGTGGATTTTCCCTTCGAATACGACAGCATCAAAGCGATTGATCTGCGCGAAGTGACGCGCTTGATTATCGTGGATACCAAACAAATCGACCGCATCGGCGAGTTCGCCAAAATTATCCATAAGCCCTACGTCAAAATTCATCTGTACGACCACCATCCGAACATCGACAAAGATTTCGACG
This sequence comes from uncultured Candidatus Moduliflexus sp., assembly GCA_964565315.1. Taxonomy (GTDB): domain Bacteria; phylum Moduliflexota; class Moduliflexia; order Moduliflexales; family Moduliflexaceae; genus Moduliflexus. The sequence continues at coordinate 7,139 of CAZMEO010000121.1, forward strand.
CGGAGTTAGACATTATCGAAGATGTCGGCGCGACCACAACGATTTTTGTCCGGCTGCTTCAGCAGCAGCAGATTCCGCTCACGCCGATGGAAGCGACCGTTTTAGCGCTCGGCATTTACGAAGACACTGGTTCGCTGACGTTCACGTCCACGCATGAGGCCGACTTTTTTGCTGCCGCCTATTTGCTGAAACAGGGCGCGAACCTCGGCATCGTGTCAGAATTCATCAACCGCCAGATGACGCCCGTACAAGTGCGCCTGCTGAATGACCTGATGCTTTCCAAGAAAGAAATCGTGATTGAGGGAACGCCGATTGCGATTGCCAAAGCCTCGTCGCACCGCTATATAGGCGACGCCGCGTATATCGTGCATAAATGGAAAGAGATGGAAAATCTCGACGTGGTCTTCGCGCTGATTCGGATGGATAACAAAGTGCATCTGGTCGCCCGCAGCGGGAGCGCGCTGGTCAACGTGGGGCTGATCGCGGCGGAACTCGGCGGCGGCGGCCATCCGTATGCCGCATCCGCATCGCTCCGGCAAATGGCCTTGCATCAGGCCGAAGACGAGTTGATTCGCCTGCTGTACAAATACATTCAGGAAGCCCATATCGCCGCGAAAATCATGACGTCGCCGATTATGTCCGTCGAATCCGGCGCGACAGTCTCCGCCGCAAAATCGCTGCTCGACGGCTACACGGTGAATACGCTTGTCGCGCTTGATGCGCAGGGCGTTCCGCTGGGTTACATCACGCGCCAGATCGTGCAGCGGGCAATCTATCACGGCCTTGAGCAGGATCCGGTCAACGACTACATGCTGACCGACATGAAAACCGTCGCGCCGGACACGCCATTTTCAGAAATCGAACTGCTGATGACGCAGCGCCCGCAGAAAATCGTGCCAGTCGTGAACGAACAGGGGCAAGCTATCGGCGTCATCACGAAAAACGACATTTTGAAAGTCTTGCAAGAAGAAAAGCTTGAAGAACAGGAGTATTATCAGCATCCCGACCATCTCCACGCCCGCAACGTGCGGCGCTTGATGGATGAGCGCCTGCCGGAACCGATCATGCAGAAGTTGCGTTCCATCGGCGAACTCGGCGACCAGATCGGCTATTCGGTCTATGTCGTCGGCGGCTTCGTGCGCGATTTGCTGCTTCGCGCCGAGGAGAATCTCGATATTGACATTGTGGTGGAAGGGGATGGGATTCGCTTCGCTGAAATCTTCGCAAAACAGGCCGGAGCGCGGGTGCGCGTCCATCGCAAATTCTGCACTGCTGTCGTGATCTTCCCGGATGGCTTTAAAATTGACGTGGCGACCGCCCGCACCGAGCATTATGAATATCCGGCGGCGATGCCGATTGTGCGGCTCGGCTCGATCCGGCTCGATTTGATGCGCCGCGATTTTACATTGAACGCGCTCGCCATCAAGCTGAACCCGAAAGCGCTTGGCAAAGTGTATGACTATTTTGGCGGACAGCGGGATTTGAAGGAAAAAACGATTCGCGTGCTGCACAGCCTCAGTTTTGTCGAAGACCCGACACGTATTTTTCGCGCCATTCGGTTCGAACAGCGCTTTCATTTTCATATCGGCTCACTGACGCAAAGCCTGACGAAAAATGCCGTGAAACGCGGCTATATCGCGCAACTCAGCGGCACGCGGGTGCTGAATGAATTGGAATTGATGTTGAAAGAGGCGAATCCGCTTGCCATTCTGGAACGGATGCAGGAACTCGACGTTTTGGAGGCCGTGCATCCGCAATTGGCGATGACCGACGACATCCGCGCCCTGTTTCGCAACATCCGCGCCGTCGTCGCCTGGTACGAATTGATGTATCGCGACGAGCCGGTTGAGGCATGGCTCGTCTATTTTGCTGGAATGATTGACAAGATGGGTTCGCAGGAAGCGCAGGAATTTTGCCGCTATCTGCAACTGCATAGCGAAGCGATGCAAAAAATCCAGGCGGCGCGGCAAGGCTATAAATTGATGGAACGCCCGCTGTTCGAAAAGTCGGAACGCTTGCGCAACAGCGATATTTACGCGATTTTCAAAGGCGTGCCGATGGAATCCATGTTGTTTTGGATGGCGAAAACGCGGCAGGAACCAGTGAAAAAAGCGGCGTCGCTCTATTTGTCGAAACTCCGCGACGTGAAATTATTGATCACCGGAAACGACCTTGTGGCGCTCGGCGCAAAGCCCGGCCCGGCGTTTCAGCGGATTCTCGGCGCGGTCTTAGATGCCAAATT
>CAZMEO010000122.1:0-9346 GCA_964565315.1 uncultured Candidatus Moduliflexus sp.
TGCGCGGTCAGCATAATCACAGGAATAAACATCGTTTCCACCGTCGAGCGCACGGCTTTACAGACCGCAAAGCCATTTTGCTTCGGCATGTCAATATCGAGCAAGATCAAATCGGGAAGCTCGGCGCGGATTTTTTCAAGCGCGTCGTCGCCATCAATCGCCTCAATAACCTGAAATCCGTGATGCGTCAGCAGCACGCTGACGATTTGCCGCACCGGCTCATCGTCTTCGGCAACTAAAATGCGGATCGTCCGGCGTTGTTCCAGCGTAACGGCTGAGAACGTATCTTGCGCGTCGTCTGTGGAGGATTCCGATCTGGGATTGGCCTCCCCAATGCGCACGCCGCAAAATGGGCAGAAATTCCAATCGTTTCGAAGCGCGGCCTGACATTGCAGGCAAGCGCGGCGCAAGGCATGCTGACACCCCGGACAGATGTCATCCGACGTGGTAATAAGGTGACCACACTGAGGGCATTGCAGCATCTCCCGCATCTCTTCGGCTTCCACCGGGCAGACGCGGGCGATTTCTTCCAGCGTGGTCTCGCCAGCGCGAACTTTTTCCAGCCCATCTTCTAACATGGTGGTCATGCCGGTAGAGCGGGCGAGGCGCTTGAGTGTCTGTTTGGGAGCGCGTTGCGCAATCGCGTCCCGCAGTTTTTCATTCTGCGCGAAGAGTTCATAAATCGCGGTCTGGCCGTAATAGCCGGTATGATCGCACAACGAACAGCCTTGCCCTTTATGACACACCAGTCCGGCGTATTCAGGCGCATGCAGGCCGAGGCGCTCAAGTTCCTCATACGATGGCGGATATTGGATTTTACACTGCGGGCAAATCTTTCGCACTAACCGCTGCGCAATGACGAGCAGCAGGTTGGCGGCAACCAGATCGGGAGAGACGCCGAGGCTGAAGAGGCGGTTGACGGTCGAAATGGCGTCATTCGTATGCAGCGTGCTCAGGACAAGATGGCCGGTTTCCGCCGCTTGCATCGCGATTTCGGCGGTTTCGGGATCGCGGATTTCGCCGACAAGAATGATATTGGGGTCTTGCCGCAAAATCGCCCGCAAGCCTTTTGCAAACGTCAGTCCGGCTTTCGGATTGACCGGCGTCTGATTGATCCCTTCGAGTTGATATTCTATCGGGTCTTCGACCGTGACGATATTTTTTGAGCCATCTTTGACGGCGTTCAGCGAGGCGTAGAGCGTGGTCGTTTTGCCGCATCCGGTGGGGCCGGTAACGAGAATCCAGCCTTGCGGCTGGCGCAGCATGGCGCGATACAGATGCAGCTGCCGCTTTGACATGCCGAGCTGCGGCAGATCGCGCACGGAAATCGATTTATCTAAAATCCGAATGACGACTTTTTCGCCAAAATGCGTCAAGAGCGTCGAAACGCGCAAATCGATTTTCCGTTGGGTGAAATTCACGCGAATGCGCCCGTCCTGCGGCTTGCGATGCTCGGCGATGTCTAATCCGGCGATGATTTTGATGCGCGAAATCAATGGCAATTGCAGCCATTTGGGGATGCGCAGCCCTTTGCTCAGCAAGCCATCAATCCGGTAGCGCACATTCAAATATTTATCCGATGGCTCAAGATGAATGTCGCTGGCGCGTCGCTTGATGCCTTCGGCAATCACCATGTTCGCTAAACGAATGACCTGGCTTCCCTCGCTGACTTTGCGGATTTCGTTGACATCCACCCCTTTATCCGCATCGGCGTCATCCTCTTTTTCGACGTTGACGCCGTCTTTTTCCGTCACATTCTCTAACACCTGGCCAAGATATTCATCCACATTATAATGCTTCTTGACCATTTGCCGCAATTGCGACGGCGGCGCGACCAGCGGCTTCACCTGCATGCCGGTGGAAAATTCGAGCCGTTGAATAATCTCCACGTCAAGCGGATTTTCCATCGCCACATATAGAATGCGGTCTTGCACGAATAAGGGGAGGATATTCCGCTTGACGGCGAGTTGTTCCGAGGCTAACTGAACGACTTCCTGGCTGATTAACGCGCCGTCCACGTCCACAAATTCGATGTGAAGCAGTTCCGCGACAGCGCGGCAGATTTCTTCCTCCGACACCCAGCCCATATTCACGAGAATTTGGCCGATCAGCGCCGGTTTATGACGCTGAATATCTAAGGCTTTCTGGAGTTGATCTTCGGTGATAATGCAGGCATCCACCAACACTTCGCCCAGTCGTTTGCGTTTTGCCATAGACATTCTCCCCCGATGGAAAGCTACGGTTTATGATGAGTTCGAAGATGCGTTTGCCGTTTTAACGGATAATAGCGGGTAATGATATGGCGCAATTGACTGGGCGCGGCGACGACCGGCTTGACCGTCAGCCCTGTTTCATGTTGCAGCAGCAGAATGACGCCGGAATCAAGCGGATTTTCCATCGCTAAATACAGCACGTCGCCTTGCACGGAGAAGGGGAACACATTGCACGACACTGCCAGCGAATCCGACACTAAGTTGATCACGTCCGGGCGAATGTCAACGTCTTTCAAATTGACATGCTCAATGCCTAACATTTGCGAAAGCGAGCGGCAGAGTTCCGCTTCCGTGACCCATCCTAACTCGACAATGAGTTCGCCTAAAAATCCAGGTTTGTCTTTTTGGAGCGCTAACGCCTGCTGAAGTTGGTCTGATGAAATCAAACCTGCCTCAACTAATAAATCCCCAAGCCGCTTGTGTTCGCCCAGACCGATTTCACGCGTGATTTTTTTCTGAAGGTCGGCGGGGTACGTTGAGGCTGCGGCGCGTGTGTCAGGTGATTTTTCGTCAACGTGGTAATAGCCCGCAATCATGCTTTTCAGTTCGTTCGGGGGCGCCATCAGCGGCCTGACCTGCCTGCCGGTTTCATACTCGACGAGTTGAATCACGCCCGTATCGCAGGGATTCTCCATCGCTAAGTAGATGGTGTTGTTATGCACGAATAACGGCAAGATTTGGCATGTCACCGCTAACGAGTTCGAAATCAGTCCGACGACTTCCTCGCTGATCAACACGTTTTCAATGCTGACACAATTGACATGCAGCGATTCGGAAATCGCGCCGCACAACTGCTTATCCGTAATCCAGCCTTTTTCCAACAAAATATGCCCTAAAAACCCCTGAGATTCTTCCTGAATTTTCAGCGCTTCCGCTAACTGCGCTTCGCTGATCACCCCGGCTTTGAGCAAACATTCCCCCAGACGTGTTGCCATAATGACGATTCTCCCGCTTTGCATGTTCTCTGGTTTAATCAGATGGCGGTTGTTTCCTGTCATGCGTATTACAGAAAAAATAGGAACGATTGTCAAGACAAAATTTTTCGCGTCTTCTTTTTCTCGTTCATCGTCGCCGGGCGAACCTGTTGACATGCGGCGCGAATATGAACAAAAAAACGGCATTCCGACAAAACAGAACGCGCGGTGGTTTGCAGAAGCGCCGATTGCCGTTTTACGTTGTCGCGGTCATTTTCTCATTGACAATCTCAAATAGTTCGTATATACATGGCTTATAAGCAGTTGTAACAGATGATTCCCATAAACACCAGTTCTGGCGACAGGAGCAAGGAGGCAGCGTCACGCCTGCTCTCCATGATATTTTAACCCCTCGCCGCGGGGGACGCACATCATGCCATACGCTGATATTGGAGAAAATCGTATTCATTATATTTCCATAGAAAGCATCAATAAATCTATGGGAGAAGGTGAAAATGTCTTTTTTTTGCACGGGTTAGGGGGAAATATTTATAACTGGGCGTACCAGACAAAATATTTCTCGGAAACCAATAACGTGGTCGCCATTGAATTGCCGGGACACGGGCGTTCATCCGGGAAAGGCGGGTCGTCTATCGAATATTACAGCGATTTGCTGAAAAAATTCTGTGATACGATGAAATTAGACAGCATCGTCTTAGTCGGGCATTCAATGGGCGGCGTGGTCTCGCTCGATTTTTCCTTCAAGAATCCTGACCGCGTCAAAGCGCTCGTGTTAGTCGCCACCTCCGCGAAATTCGACATTCCGACGCAGAAACTCATGGAATTGAAGAATGACATGGAGTCCATCTTTGGCAGCCTGGAAAAGGCGAAAGACAAGATGAAAGACATTGACGAACGCCTTGTCACCAATGATATGATGGTGCTGTTAGGCGATGTCATGGCGATTAAAAAATATGACGGCGTCGCCCATTTGAGCGAGTTGAAAATGCCGACGCTCGTCGTCGGCGGCACGGAAGATGTCCTCGCGCCCGTCTCCTATTCCGAACAATTGCACAGCAATATCAAAAATTCCCTGCTGCGGATTATCGAAAATGCCGGACACATGGTCATGGTCGAAGCGCATCAGGAATTCAACGCCGTGCTGGAAGAGTTTTTGCTCGATTTATTGGTGAATTCGCTGTATGGCTAAGGCAGATCACGATTCATGACACAGGGAAACCACATACGAAACATCGGTATTGTCGCGCATATCGACGCCGGGAAAACGACGGTCACGGAACGCATTCTCTATTATACCGGCATCTCGCATAAGATCGGCGAAGTGGATGACGGCGCGGCGACAATGGATTGGATGGAGCAGGAACAGGAACGCGGCATCACGATTACGTCCGCCGCCACGACCTGCCAGTGGAAAGGCCATGTCATCCATCTGCTTGATACGCCGGGGCATGTGGATTTCACGATTGAAGTCGAACGGTCGCTGCGCGTGCTGGATGGCGCAATCGTCGTCTTCTGCGGCGTGGCCGGCGTGCAGCCGCAATCGGAAAAAGTCTGGCGGCAGGCCGATCATTATCAGCTTCCTCGCATCGTCTTCATTAATAAATTAGACCGCGTCGGCGCAGATTTTTTTCGCGCCGTGAGCAGCATCCACGAAAAATTCCATGCCAATGCGATCCCGATCCACATTCCGATTGGCCGCGAGCAGGGATTCAACGGCGTGATTGACCTGATTCGCCTGAAAGCGCTCTATTGGAACAACGCGCTTGACGCGCCGCCGCAAGAGGACGCCATTCCCGAACAGTTGCTCGCGGAAGCGCAAAAGCATCGCGAACATCTGCTCGAAGCGGTGGCCGAATGCAGTGACGCCGCGATGGAACGCTATTTGAACGATGGCGATTTGCCTGAAGATGTGATCATGCACACGCTCCGCGCCGCGACAATCGCCGGGAAAATTTTTCCGGTGCTGTGCGGCTCAGCCTTGAAAAACAAAGGAATTCAACCGCTGCTCGATGCCGTGACGCACTATTTCCCCGCGCCGACCGAAGTGCCGAAAATTATCGGCGTTCACCCGAAAACCGGACATGAGAAAGAGATTCATTGCTCCGAACGCGAACCGCTCGCCGCATTGGTGTTCAAAATCATGATGCATGCGGACGGCCCGATGATTTATTACACGCGCATCTATTCCGGCGTGTTGGAAGCCGGGAGCTCCGTCTATAATCCCGGCACGCTGGACAAACGGCAAGCCGGAACGCGGGAGCGCGTCTTAAAAATCCTGCGCCTCCATGCCAATAAAGTCACGCAGATCGACAAAGCGTATCCCGGCGATATTGTTGGGATCGTCGGATTAAAAGAAACCGTCACCGGCAACACCCTCTGCGCTGAACATCATCCCGTGATTTTAGAAACAATTTCCATCCCGGAATCGGTCATTTTCGTCGCCATCGAGCCGCGTTCTCAGGCGGAACAAAAATCCCTCGATGAGGCGTTGCAGCAACTCATGAAAGAAGACCCGACCTTTCATGTCAAAAAAGCCGAAGATACCGGGCAGACGATTATTGCAGGCATGGGAGAACTGCATCTCGACGTGATTGTCGAACGCCTGCAACGCGAAAAACATGTGCAGGCGCGGATCGGCAAGCCGCAGGTGGCGCTAAAGGAAACCATCACCGCCGTCGTCGAATCTGAGGGGAAATTCGACCGGATGACCGGCGGGCGCGAACATTTTGCGCGCGTTTGCCTGCGCATCGAGCCAAACGAACGGAACGGCGGCTTTGCGTTTGCTTCCACCGTGCGCGAACAGGTGATCCCGAAACATTATGTCGCCGTGATTCAACAGGCGCTGCAAGATACGATGGGGAGCGGCGTGTTAGCGGGCTACCCGATGGTTGACATCAAGGTCACGCTGTTCGATGGGGCGTTTCACGAGCTGCATTCGTCGGAGATGGCATTTGCCGTCGCGGCCACGAAAGCCTTCAATGACGGCTGTCGGCAGGCGAAGCCGATTCTGTTAGAGCCGATCATGGATGTCGAGGTCACGACGCCCAAGCAGCATACTGGCGACATTATCGCGGATTTGAACGCCCGGCACGGCAAAATTTTTCATTTAGACACCAAAGACGGCATCGATTTGATTCGCGCCTACATGCCGCTGTCAACCATGTTTGGCTATACCACCGATTTACGCTCGCTGAGTCAGGGGCGCGCAACGTTTTCGATGGAACTTTCTCATTATGGCGAACGCATACAATAACACGAAGCCAGCCTGCGGCGGCCTCTTCCGCACGCTGCTCAATATCATACATTGCTTATGAGTCACACAAATCAAACTTTTGGAAAATGCGGGGTTTTTTCTTTCATTTCCATGCTTTTTTTCGGAAGCATCTTTGGCGGAATCGGCATGCTCACAGCCCATTGGCTGATGAGGCATCTCAGCAACTATTACGTGATGCTGATTCCAGTGATCGTTCTCGGCATTCTGTTCGGCTTAGGACTGAATTTCGGCGCAAAGATCGGACGCTGCTCACGATTCAGCGTGTTGGCGTTCCTCTTCGTCCTCTTCTTTTCGCTGTTTATATACACGAACGTCTTATTTTTCAATCACTATCATGATACGTATGCGAAACATGCGACGTTGGGCGAAGAACTGCTGCTGCTGACGGTCGATTCCTGGAATATGCTGGATGCCGTGCCGTTCGTCGCCGATTATGTTGACCCGATAACCGATCAAACGGCGCGAGACGCCGTCGCCGGAATTCCGGTGCTCTCTTCGCTTGTCGCGCCAGCGGCAGACGCGCCGGATGCCAGCCAGCCCGAACAGCCTGCGCCGGAAGATGCGAATCCGGCAGAGCAGCCTGCGCCAGCCGAAGGCGCTGACGCGCAAACGCCGCCGTCATCCGAGCAGGCAGCGCCGTCCTCTGACGCCTCCCTTTCCGCCCGCGAACATATCGGGCGGCAGTTGTTGACCTTTCTGACAACGTTTCCAGCACGCGCTGTTGCCGAAGAGCCGGTCGTTATCGGCACGGTGTTTCATGTCGCGATTTTGGAGCCGGTGCGCCAATATCTTCAATTTCCGGGTGTTACGAAATGGGATGGAGAAGCAATCAACGGGCGTTTGCTCTTCGATGAACGGGCTGTGAAACCCTGGATGGCCTGGTCGGTGGAATGGCTGTTTGTCTGGTTGCTTGCGGTGTTGATAATGCGCAGCGGAACAAAAACAGCGTATGCTAATTATCAAAAACGCTTAGAAAAGAAAGGCGGCGGAAAACCGCAAGGATTGCAGATGAGAACGGCCGCGCCGGTCGAACCTGAGAAAGAACCGGAAGAGACGCCGACAAAAGGAAAAAAGGCAAAATCAGGCGGCTTCTCGCTGTTTGGCAAAAAAAAGAACGCAAAAGACACGGAAGAAAGCGTCGCAGAAACCGAGCAGCCGCCAGCCAAAGAGGAAAAACCCAAAAAGAAAAAAAGCGGCGGGATTTTCGGATTCGGCAAGAAAAAAACCGAAGAGATCGAAAGCAGCCCGACAGAAAGCGAACAGGCCGAACCCTTGACATTTTCGGAAGAAGCGCCGCAGCAAGAACAACGTTATGCGCTCATTCTCCATCAATACAACTCTCAGCGTCAGGACGACCTCGTGCGACTGCTCCAGCAAATCGGACAGGTCTCAGAAGAGAGCGCGAAAAAGCTGCTCAAGACGCCGTCATTGATCAAGCGCGACGTGAATACGCAGCAAGCGAACATCGCGATCCAAAAATTTCAGCAGGTGCAGGCGCAGGTCAAACTGATTACGATGGAGCAATTGGCTCAGCTTCAGAATAAACAGCGTCCGGCGCAGCCGACTCCGCCGCCGCTGCCGGAAGGAAAACCAGCCAAAGCGCCTGCGCCGCAGAAAGCCGCGCCTGGGCAAGCAAAGCCCGTCGCCCAGCCCTCCGAACAGCCTGGCGACAAATATGCGTTGATTTTGCGGAAATTCGACCAAACTCAGAGGAAACAGGTTGTCGAGCTTTTGTCGTCGCTCAGCAATACGCCGGTGGCGCAGCTTCAGCAAAGCCTGAAAACGCCCGCGCTGGTTTTGCGCGACGCTTCCAAAGATGAAGTGATGATGATCGCGCAGCAATTTCAAAAAATTCAGGCTGAAACCAAGATGCTGACAATGGCCGAACTGCAAAAATTGACGAACAAAAGCGGGTAATTCGTCGTGCGCGTCAACGCATTTTCCCGGCGTCAGCAGCAGGTGCTTGGCTGCTGCATTTTCCTCTATCTTGTATCGCTTTGCGCGGCGGCGGTGACAGACGATTCGCAACGTGCTGAGTCGTCGCCGCTTCGCCAGAGCGATCCACCGGAAATGGCATTTTATCTCGATGCGCCCATCAATATCAATCGCGCCGACGCACTGGAACTCCAATTGCTGCCAAGCATCGGCCCGGTGCTTGCCGACCGGATTCTCGCGCATCGACAGGAACAGGGCGACTTTCATTCCCTCGACGATCTCGACGCCGTCAAAGGCATCGGCCCCAAAACCATCCAGAAAATCAGCCCGTATCTGATATTTTCAGAATAAGCATTCCTGTTGTGCTTGAAAACCGGTGGAATTCATTTCATGACAATGACATCTTCAGAAGAATATCTTGCGCAGCTTGCCAAAGAACGCGCCCTGGCACGGCAAGAAGAAGAATTGATTCGATTGCGTCAGACCATGTTAAGCTGCATGGTGGAAAATCGAGAAAAAGATTTATTGACGATGCAATCGGCATGGAAAAACGCGATCAACATCGCGGATCAACAAATGCTGCTTCAGGAAATCTTGCGCTATCTTGAATATCAACGCCAGCAGAAGCAATTGAATAACGCGGGCATTTTCAGAATGGTCAAAGGTTATTTTTATGAAATGGCGTGCGTAATCGCCGAATGTTTCAGGACACTGAAGCCGAACGGGCTGATGTTCATGGTCAACGACAATGTGCGCTATGCCGGGGCCAATATTTCGGTGGATTTGATGCTCTCGAATATTGCAGAGGGATTAGGGTTCATACTGGAACAGATACTCGTCTTGCCGCAAGAAAAAGGCAATAGCAGCCAGCAAATGGGCGATTATGGCAGAACATCGCTGCGAAAATGCGTGTATGTTTGGAGGAAAAG
>CAZMEO010000123.1:0-9248 GCA_964565315.1 uncultured Candidatus Moduliflexus sp.
AGTTGAAGACACCAACGCCGGGAAGATAGAACGCTGTCAAGCAGAATGTGGCTGGTTCTCAAAGAGAGCAGTTTCTTTAAAGGCGGCGTTCTGCGCCGCCGCATATCGTTGACGTCCCGCATACGATGTCTTCACCCTCCGTCATTTCCAACGTTTCGCCGGGTTGCAGCATCAGCATGTCGTCCTGCCAGTCGCCGTCGAAAAGGCGCTGCATCAGGCGCAGATCGCCGTTCAACCGTTCAAACGCCCAGCCGCGCCGGGTGGCTTCTTCTTTCGCCTGTGTTTCCACCGCTGCGCTGTCGCCGATGCCCATGTCAATAAATGCGGCGCGTTGATAGTGCTGCTGCCACGCTCCCATCGCTTCCATCAAATAATCAGCGTTGTCTTTGCCGTATTTCTCGACAAATTCCTCATATTGCGCCTGGCGGTCGCCGCTCATGTCCACTCCGATGGAGAGCGAGACGCCGGAATTCGCGCCGCGTTCGATATAATCTTTGGTGTACCAGTACGTGCCGGGCTGCGCTTCGAATTCGCGCTGATAGCGCTCGCGGCTGCCGAGAAACAGCGTGATGCAGTCGTGCGCGCGAGGAATGACGATGGGCAAGGTTCGGGCGACGAGTCCGGCGGTCGCTTTGCCGCATAAGCCATAGGTCAAAATAATGGCGTCGTAGTCGTCTGCGTTGACGGCATCAATCCGTTCCTGTAACTGGCGGCGGAGCTTTTTCGGCGTGATATGCAAGCCGAACGGCAAGAGTTCGACATCCGCGATGTGCCGGGAATGCGCGGCGCAGAAATACGCGACGCGGGCTAAGGCATCGCAGGCAAAGCATTTGATGTGCATGAGTCGAGTTTCCAATGAACAGAGAATTTTCATGTCTGGCGATGTAGATCGAAACGTCGGTTTCGACCGACATGAATTGCTTCTGATCCGTTACTCTCAGTCGAAGAAAAAAACGCCCCGCGAAATTGCTTTCGCGGGGCGTGATTCGACACGAAGCGTTTGATTACTTCTTGTCTTTAATCGCGGCCTGGGCTGCGGCTAACCGCGCAATCGGCACGCGGAACGGGGAGCAGCTCACATAGGTCAGGCCGACCTGATGGCAGAATTCGACGGAACTCGGATCGCCGCCATGCTCGCCGCAGATGCCGAGTTTGATGTCCGGGCGGGTCTTGCGACCGAGTTCGCACGCGGTTTGCATCAATTTGCCGACCGATTCGCGATCAAGCTGCTGGAACGGGTCAACCGGCAGAATCTTCTTGTCGAGGTAATCAGCGAGGAACGAGCCGATGTCATCGCGGGAGAACCCGAACGTCATCTGGGTCAGGTCGTTCGTGCCAAACGAGAAGAAGCGAGCCACTTCCGCCATTTTGTCAGCGGTCAGCGCAGCGCGCGGAATTTCGATCATCGTCCCGGTCAGATGCGGAATTTCGGCCAACCCGAATTTCTCGCAGACTTGTTTGTACACCGCCTGGATCAGTTCATACTGGTTTTGCAATTCGGTGTTGACGCAGGTGACCGGAATCATGATTTCAGGATACGGTTTTTTGCCTTCTTTGATCAATTCGGCAGCCGCTTCGAAAATCGCCCGCACCTGGGTTTCCGTCACTTCTGGATAGGTGACGCCAAGACGCACGCCGCGATGCCCCATCATCGGGTTGCTTTCATGCAGGCTCTCAGCGCGTTTATTGAATTCTTCAGCGTCAATGCCGAGACTTTTGGCGAGTTTGTCGCGTTCGGCTTGCTGCTGTGGCACAAATTCGTGCAGCGGCGGGTCAATCGTGCGGATCGTGACCGGCAGGCCGTCCATCGCTTGCAGCGTGCCTTTGATGTCGTTTTTCATGAATGGGAACAGCTCGTTCAACGCGACTTTCCGCTCCTCGACGGTTTTCGAGGCGATCATCTTGCGGAGAATGAAGAGCGCGTTTTCAGACCCCGTGCCGTAGAACATGTGTTCGATGCGGAACAGGCCGATCCCTTCTGCGCCGAATGCGCGGGCTTTGGCGGCATCATCCGGCGTGTCCGCGTTGGTGCGGATTTTCAGGCGGCGGAATTCATCGCACAAGCCCATCAATTCCTGGAAATCTTTGTTCTCCTCAGCCGCTTTCACCATCGGCAATTGGCCGACATACGCCACGCCTTTCGTGCCGTTCAGCGAAATCCAGTCGCCTTCTTTAATGACTTTATCGCCGCAGGTCAACGTTTTCGTATGCGCGTCAATCTTCATCGTGCCAGCGCCGACGATGCAGCATTTGCCCCAGCCGCGAGCCACAAGCGCCGCATGGCTGGTCATGCCGCCGCGAGCCGTCAAAATCGCCACCGCCGCTCGCATGCCTTCGATGTCTTCCGGGTTCGTTTCTTCGCGCAGCAGAATGACTTGTTTGCCCTGTTTCTTCCATTCAACGGCGTCTTTCGCCGTGAACACGGCCTGGCCTGTGCCGCCGCCCGGGCCGGCTGGCAAGCCTTTGCCTAAGACTGTCGCGGATTTTTCGGCTTTCGGGTCAAGAATCGGATGCAACAGTTCATCTAACTGGCCGGGCTGAACGCGCGACACGGCGGTTTTCTTGTCAATCAAGCCTTCGTGCAGCATGTCGAGCGCCATTTTCACGGCAGCCGGGCCATTCCGTTTGCCAACGCGGCACTGAAGCATGTAGAGTTTGCCGTCCTGAATGGTGAACTCGATGTCGAGCATGTCTTTGTAGTGATTTTCGAGTTTCTTCTGGATGCCGTTCAATTCGGTATAAACGGACGGCATGGCGGTTTCGAGCGAGGCTAAATGTTCGGTGTGTTCGGATTTGCCGACTTCGTTGATCGGGTTCGGGGTGCGGATGCCGGCGACGACATCTTCGCCCTGCGCGTTGACGAGCCATTCACCATAGAAATAGTTTTGGCCGGTGGCCGGGTTGCGCGTAAACGCGACGCCAGTGGCTGAATTATCGCCCATGTTGCCGAACACCATCGATTGAACGTTGACGGCTGTCCCCCATGAATCCGGGATCCCTTCGATTTTGCGATAGGCGATAGCGCGGCGGCCATTCCAACTTTGGAACACAGCGCCGATGCCGCCCCATAACTGTTCCATGGCGTCTTCCGGGAACGGCTTGCCGAGGACTTCTTGCACTTTCTTTTTGTAGATTTCGACGAGTTCTTTTAAGTCGTCAGCGGTCAAATCGGTGTCGAATTTATAGCCTTTGGCATGTTTCATCGTTTCCAGTTCTTTTTCCAACTGTTGACGGACGCCTTTGCCTTCAGCAGGCTCGATACCGGCAGCTTTTTCCATCACGACATCGGAATACATCTGGATCAGGCGGCGCTGCGAATCATAGACGAAACGCGGATTGCCAGTCTTTTTGATCAAACCTTCGCGGGTAGTATTGTTCAAGCCGACGTTCAGGACGGTTTCCATCATGCCCGGCATCGAGGCGCGAGCGCCAGAACGGACAGAAATCAGCAGTGGATTTTCGCTGTCGCCGAATTTCGCGCCCATCGCGGCTTCGGTTTTACGCAGAGCGTCCTGGACTTGCTCTTTGAGTTCTGCGGGATAGTTCTTGTCGTTTTCATAATACGCGGTGCAAACTTCCGTTGTAATCGTAAACCCAGCCGGAACAGGCAACCCGATGTTGACCATTTCCGCCAAGTTTGCGCCCTTGCCGCCGAGCAAATTCTTCATGTCAGCTTGACCTTCGGCTTGACCGCCGCCAAAAAAATAGACCCATTTAGCCATGCGAAACCTCCCCATACTGCATGTCAGTTGATATTCGAAGATTCGCCCGAATCTTCATGATCTGTGACGCACTCCTGTTCTTTCAACAGTTCAGCGAAGAATTTGTACGCGCCGAAGCTTGTCGGCACTCTGCGAACAGCGCTGTTCGCAGGTACGCATCCATCATCACTACTGTGAAAGAACATTCTAACAAATTCAGAACATCGTTGCATGAAAGCGGGAAAGTTTGTCAAATAAAATTTTGTCAGAAACGATTTCCCGTTCGCCCTGAGCCTGTCGAACCACGGTTCGCCCGTTGACAGGCTCAGGGCGAACGGAATATTCAATATATTTCTTCAGACCGTCGTGCCGCCAGCTTCCGGCTGGCAGAACGCCGACCGGAGGGCGGCGGCCTGAACAGATCGAACAAATATTTATAATCATTTAAGAAAAAGCTTGACCTATAAAATATGACATTTTATGTAGTTTTTTTACTGCAAAGTAGCAATACTATCTAATAAGAAAATGTTTATAGATATGAGCCTTGCTTGTTAATAAGACCTCACAGATTTTAAAAACCTGTAAGGTCTTACATCGTTTAAAATATGACCAATCGCATTTATCGAAAACATTCATCGCTTCAGCGAAAACAGGCGCGCTGGGGCTGGCTGCTGATTAGCCCCTGGATCGTCGGCCTGCTGGCGTTCACGCTCTTTCCCATGATTGCGAGCCTGACAATGAGCTTCTTTCAGGTATCGTTCAATCCAGATGCCGTCTCATCTGTGCGGCTGACGGAAACCGGCCTGCAAACGCTTGAGCGGCAAGGCATTTCGACAGAGAAACTCCGTTCGCTGCTCGATACGGAATTTTCGTCGAAAGCCGCGCTGCTCGAAAAACTGGCCGCAATGGACGGCGCGTTCGATAAAACGGCGAAAGAGGCGATCTGGAATGCGGCGCAGAAAAGCTATTTTGTCGGCGCGGCGAACTGGAAACGCCTGCTGGCCGATTCGGAAGTGCTGCCCGCGCTATGGCGGACGGTGCGCGTCGGCGCGATGGTCGTGCCGGGAACGCTGGCATTGGCGCTCGCGCTCGCGCTGCTGCTGCATTCCGAACATCTCAGAGGAACGCGGATATTTCGATGTCTCTTTTATCTGCCCGCCATTCTGCCGATGGTCGCCACGACTCGAATCATCTTCGGCCTGCTGTACGGCTGGGTCAACTATTTTTTGGCGCAGTGGTTCGGCATCAAGACAATGGGCATCAACGGCGTCAGTTGGTTCGATAACGTTGACCTGATTTATTATCCGCTGATGCTGATCAGCGTGTGGGGCGTGGGGCCGACGATGCTGATCGTGCTCGCCGGATTGCAGAATATCCCGACAGAACTGTATGAAGCGGCGTATGTGGATGGCGCGGGATGGTGGCGGCGGTTCGCGCATATCACGCTGCCGATGCTCAGCCCGGCGCTCTTTTATTGCGTCGTCATCGCCATGATGGGGATGATGCAATATTTCGCCGTGCCGTTTGCGCTGACTGGCGGCGCGACCGGAGCGCCCGGCGGCGCCACGTCGTTTATCATGATCTATTTCATCCGCCATTTGCAATATGGCAATTACGGCTACAGTTCCGTCTTAGCCTGGTTGATATTAGTCATTTCATGCGCCATCGCGCTGCTACTGTTCGGAACAAAAAAATATTGGGTATATAATGCCAATGAAGGATAATCTCCATTTGTAGGGCAGGACTGTTAAATTCTACATTCTTTACGGGGGGAAAACGTCCCTCGTTCTACGCTCTGCGTGGAATGCAGGCTCTCGGACGCTCCGCGTCCCATTTCGCCGCAGAGCGGCGGGGCGTAGGCGTTCCACGCGAAGCGTGGAACGAGAACGTAACAGCCCTACATATTGTTGAAAAATTGACGATGAACACGCGCATTTCAAACCGTTTTTTGATAAGCTGGGGGCTGCTTTTGCTGCTTGGCGCAACGCTCGCCTTCTGGGGGATTGGCCGCGAAAGCCTCTGGTTCGACGAATCATACAGCGCGGCGATGGCGAAAAATTCGCTCGCGGATATTTTGCGCTATGCGCCGGGTGACGTGCATCCGCCGCTTTATTATCTCGCGCTGCGGCTGTTCAGCGTCGCGTTCGGTCGTTCCGAAATTGCGCTGCGAGCGTTCTCCGCGTTCGGCTACCTCGCGCTCGCCGCGCTCGGCATCGGCCCGGTGCGCCGCATGTTCGGCGAACGCGGCGGGCTGATTTTCACGCTGCTCGCCGTCATGCTGCCGGTCAACATCTCGATGGCGCAAGAAGCCCGGAGTTACAGTTGGACAGGCTTTTTGATCACCGCCGCCGCGTTATACGGCTATCTCGCGTTCAGCGAAAACCGGCGGCGCGATTGGCTGCTATTTGGCACATTGACCGCGCTGTCGCTCTATATGCATGTGTACGGCGTGATCGCGATGGTGATTTATTATGTCTTGCTTGGCGGGTTGATTCTGTTCACGCGCCGCCGCCTGCTGAAAGCCTATCTGCTCACGTCGGCTGCTGTTGCGCTGATCTACATTCCCTGGCTGTTGGCTTTTCTCAAGCAGATTTCCCGCGTCTCGAACGATTTCTGGATTCAGACGCCGACCTCGACGGATTTGCTGAACGCGCTGATGTATCCGTTCGGCAACAAATGGGGCGCACTCTTTTCATTTTATTCGCAAATCAGCGACATCTGCCTGATCATCAGCGTCATCCTGGCCTATTGCGCCTTGAAATACGCCGCGCAACATTGGACGCAGGAAGGCGCGTTTATTTTCATGACTGCATTGTTGCCGATTCTCACGTCCGAAGCCGCGCTCTTCGTCTCCATCAGCCTGAAACGCCCGATTTACGTGCCGCGTTATCTGTTCACGGTTGTCGGCGTCGCCACGCTGCTGCTGATGGCCGGGATTCGCGCCTTGCCGACGCGCCGGGCGCAAATCGCCGCCTGCGTCGCATTGTGCGTCCTGTTCATCCCGGAGCAGTCCGCGTTGAAGCGTTTTCGGCTGAACGGCGCGATGTTCGACACGGTCGCCTTTCTCAACACGCGCATCACGCCTGACGACGTGTTCGTGCATGCCGACGAAATGTCGTTCGGCGCATTTGCCTATTATTTCCCGAACAACCGGCACTATCTCTACATGCCGACCGGCTTTTCCGGCTATGCGACTTACGAAATTTTCGGCGCAAACACCGCGTTCGGCGATGATTACCGGCAATTTATCAAAGACCGGAACACGGTCTGGCTCTGCGCGAAACGCGAAGAGAGCTACACCAATCGAGGCTTTCAGGATATTCCCGAAGGCGTGTTTGCGTCGGAAAACGGCTTGCATCAGGCGTCAATCATCCATGCGTTCCAGTCGCCGACCTCCTGGTGGACGTTCGAATTGACGAAATTTACGCGCGATCCGCAAGAGGCTCTGGCGGCGGCCAATCTTCCGCCATCGCCCGTCACGATTACGCTGGACGGCTTCGAAAACATGCGCGGCAATGCCTATCTCAGCGTCTATGACCGCGATCTGTTTCAGTTGGCGAACGATTTTGTCTGGCAGGGCAAAGCGCCGGGCGCTATCGAAGCCGCCGTGTTTGACCGCCATCTGAAAACCAATCCGGCCTTGACTTCGGAGGAACAGGTTTTTCTCGCGTCGCTGTACGGACGCAAAGCGGTGATGACGGTGCAAATCGGCGTCAACACGGAGGAACGCGAGCATTACATGCTGACGAAAGATGTGAAATGGGAAGAAGAACAACGCCTGCAAGCGATTCTGCTGAAAACATTAAACACCAGAATCGCGCCCGTGCAGGGCGGCAAGGTCGAATTTGCGTTCGACGCGCTGCCCTATGGCTACTACCATATTGTCGCGTTTCACGATGAAAACAACAATCTGATGCTGGATCGGCGGTTTCCGCAATTACTGGAAGGGGTCGGGGTGTCGGAAAAGCTTGGCGCTCCGTTCGGTTTCTTTTTTCGGCAAAACGCGCTGCTGCTGAGTTCGGAAACGCCGACGGTTCGGCTTCAGATGGCGTATCCGCGCCGATTCGGGATTTTATAGGAGCGTGTCGCATGAAACAACTGCGAGATTGTCTTCGAAGCAAAGAGTGCCTGCGAACGGCGCTGATTACCGGCGTCGCCGTTCTTGCGGCGGGCGTGTTTGCGCTTCCGCTCATTCAAGCGGTCGTCACGTCATTTCTCTCGCCCGCGCAAACCAGCGCGATTGATGCGCCGATGTTGCCGGCAGCGCCGCAGATGTTCCGCTACGCCTGGCGCGAATATCCGCTGTATGACGTGCCGATGCCGTCGGGCGAGCAGAAAACGCTCGCCTTAGTGAAAGAAGGGCGGCGGCAAAGCCAATTTCTTGATCCGCAGCATCCCGACGCTGGCGCAATCACCGTGAAAGTCGGCCTCGGCAAGGCGCGGCAGCTCTGGCGGCACGGGCTTGACGGCAGTAATTACGCGGTGGCATGGTTTCTGACGAATTTCGTGCTGTTATTCCGCAACACGCTGATGTATGCGCTGCTCAGCACGTTCGGCGTGGCGGTGTCTTCGTTGATTGTGGCATACGGCTTTGCGCGGTTCGAATTCAAAGGCCGCGATCTGCTCTTTGTCGGCGTGATCATCACGCTGATGCTGCCGATGCACGTCATGATCGTCCCGAAATATGCCTTTTTCAAGTGGATTGGTTGGACGGGAACGTGGCTGCCGCTGATTGTGCCGAGCTATTTTGCGACCAACGCGCTCTATATTTTTTTGCTCCGCCAATTTCTGATTAACATTCCGCGCGAGCTTGACGAAGCCGCTGCGCTTGACGGCGCCGGGCCGTTGCGAACGCTGTTTTGGGTCATTCTTCCGCAAGCGACTCCGGCGCTGATGACCGTCATTATGTTTCATGTGGTGTATTGCTGGAATGATTTTTTCGAGCCGTCGCTCTATTTGGCGGGCATTCCGGCGAAATTCCCGATTTCGGCAGCGCTGGTGCAGCAAGGCTTTCTGCCGGGGCCGATTCTGCAAGCAGCGGGCTTGTTGGCGTCAATCGTGCCGCTCGCGATATTTTTCGCTGTGCAGCGCTTTTTTATCAAAGGGGTGGTGATTTCCGGCGTGGAAAAATAATTCGTCCCGCCGACGTCCTCGTCGGCTTTTTCGTTGAACACGCCGACGAGGACGTCGGCGGTACAAAGTTCTCTTAAAAAATAAATATTCCATTTGAGTAAAAGGAGATGAATGTATGAAACATGTTTTCGGTGGATTAACATTACTTGGCGCGGCATTTTGCATGTTCACAGCCGTTTTAAATGCTTACGCCGAAGAGGCCGATTTCGCAAAGCTTTTTCAAGAACGAAACGTGGTCGGCACAATCGTACTCAGTTCGTTAGATGGAAAAACAACCTATATTCACAATCGTTCCCGCGCCGAAGAGCGATTTTTGCCAGCCTCGACCTTTAAAATTCCGAATACGCTGATCGCGCTTGAAGAAGGCGTGATTGCCGATGAAAAAGAAATCATCGCGTGGGACGGC
This sequence comes from uncultured Candidatus Moduliflexus sp., assembly GCA_964565315.1. Classification (GTDB taxonomy): domain Bacteria; phylum Moduliflexota; class Moduliflexia; order Moduliflexales; family Moduliflexaceae; genus Moduliflexus. The sequence continues at coordinate 9,241 of CAZMEO010000123.1, forward strand.
CAGGACAA
>CAZMEO010000124.1:0-2838 GCA_964565315.1 uncultured Candidatus Moduliflexus sp.
AAAACACGCAGATTGCAGCCGTAATGTTGTTGATGTGTCACCAAAACAGAATCACACGACGAATCACAAATCTGGAGGATGGATATGCGTATGAAAAAAATGGCTTGTTCAATGCTGACAACGCTGTTTCTTGCAAGCATGGCCGCAGTAGGGTTTGCAGAAGTTCAACCGCCGGTGGAATATCCCGAAGGCAAAGTGATGCCGGGCGGGCGCGAAGCGAAATTGTTTAATGTGGAAGAAATGTTTGTGTATAAAGCCCTGCCCCAATACAGCCAGCCCGCCTGGATGGATCAATTGGTGAAGGATGGCAAAATTCCGCCAGTGGCAGAACGTCTGCCGAAAGAACCGCAAGTGCAGATGACCGGCGGCATGTCGGATGGCGTCGGCGTGTATGGCGGCATCTGGCGCGATTTCGCGGGCGCGCCGACTGAAGGATGGAATTTAGCGGCAGGACAGACCCAGGGCTGGTTCGGCATCAATTCAATCTATGAAGAACCCTTATTGATTTCCGGCCCGACCTTCCTGCGCAAAGATAAAGTCGAGCCGCTGCCGAACCTTGCGAAAAGCTGGGAATGGCAGGAAGACGGCAAAGTCCTGATCATGAAGCTGATCGAAGGCGCAAAATGGTCGGATGGCGATCCGTTCGATACCGAAGATGTCATGTTCACCTGGAACGACATCATCCATGACTCCAATGTCCGCGCCTGGTCGCGTGCAAGCACCTGGGAGATTGACGGACAGCCGGTCACGCTGGAAGCGCTTGATGCCTATACGCTGAAATGGACGTTCCCGCAGGCGTATCCGATTCAGATGCTCTTCAACATGACGGAACTGAGCTTTTATGTCGCTCCGTCGCATTGGCTGAAAGACAAACATCCGAAATACAACAAAGAAACGGACTATGTCAGTTTCGAAAACTGTATGCCGCCGACCGCGCTGCCGGTGCCGACGCTTGGCCCGTGGGTGGCTGTATCGTATAAAACCGACGAATTCATGGTGATGCGGCGCAATCCGTATTACTGGAAGGTTGATGAAGAAGGCAAACAGTTGCCGTATCTTGATGAAGTCACTTTCCAGAAAGGCACCAGCGGCGTCGGGCGCTCGATGGGCACGATGGCCGGGTCGTTAGACCATGATAACGTGGAAAATCCGCAGATTTTCGTCGAAATGGCGAAAAAAGCGGCCTCCGCGGAAAACAGTTTTTACTTAGAATGGGGGCCGGAACTCCTCGCGTTTGACTTAGAATTGAACCTTTCCGCCAGCCTCGGCGTGCAGAATGACAACGACAAAGCGATGCGCGGCCTGTTCCGCGATCTCAATTTCCGCAAGGCATTGAACTACGCGATTGACCGCGAAGGCATCGGGCAGGCATTAGTGCGTGGACCGTTCATGCGAGCCTTCCCAGGCGGCCTTTATCCGGGATGCCCGTATTTTGATCGGAAATCGGTGGTGTATTATCCCTATAACGTGGATTCCGCCAAAGCGCTGCTCGCGGAAATGGGCTTCAAAGACACGGATAATAACGGCATTCTGAACTGGGCTGACGGCGTGTTAAAAGGTCAGGATTTAATTATTCAGATGACAGCGCATGAAGATCAGGCGGCTGCCGTGCTGATTGCTGAAACGCTGGTCTCGATGCTCCGCGAAGTCGGCATTCAGGTCAATTTCCGGCCAATCACGTCATCGGTTGGCGATCAGAATATCAATGACGGCAAATGGGAAACTCGCGTTTTTCGTCCGGGACAGGAATACGCCGTGCCGTTTGCGCGGTGGATGCAAATCGCCCCGATTCAGGCGACCAGACCGGATTGGCATCGCGCCGGAAACGAGCCGCGCGAGTTGCTGCCGTTCGAAAACGATCTGATTAAGTTAGCCACGCAATTCTCGCAAGAAAAAGACTTCGAGAAGCAGAAAGCGTTGATGTTCGAATATAACAAGATTTTCACGGAAAACTGCTACAACATCGGCTTGACTGTCGGACGTTACGGGTTAGCGTTAGGCAAACGCTTCAAAAACATTCCGATTGGCACGCCGTCCTTCATGTATCAGTGGGATTGGGACAACTGGCGCGCGGAACAAGTCTGGGTGACGCCAGAAGACCAGGCGAAATATCCTGAAACCGCACCGCAGACCGCTCCGGTTCCGGCTGATTACAAGAAACCGTAAGCCGTCGAGTGCAACTCCCCTTCTGGGAGGGGAGTTGCCTCAAATCGAATTCGAAGAGGGAGGGGCAACTCTCCTTCCTATCTACGACCCTCTCTCCTGACATACAAATGATATGAGCATAAAAATAGCGATTATTGGCGCTGGAAGCGTCGAGTTTACGCGGAAACTCGTCCGCGACGTGCTGACCGTGCCGGAGTTAGCCGACAGCACCTTCAGCTTTATCGACATCAACTCCCGCAATCTCGACATGATTTCGCAGTTAGTCGGGCGCGATATTAAGGCCAACAAAAAACCGGCGAAAATTTCTTCCACCACAGACCGCCGCGCAGGGCTTGACGGCGCGGATTACGTGCTGAATCTGACGCGCATCGGCGGCCTGGAAGCGTTTCAATTAGATGTGGATATTCCGTTGAAATACGGGGTTGATCAGTGCGTTGGCGATACGATTTGCGCGGGCGGGATTATGTACGGTCAGCGCAATATTCCGCAGATTCTCGATTTTTGCAAAGACATTCGCGACGTCGCGCAGCCCAACGCGCTGTTTCTGAATTATGCCAACCCAAACGCCATGAATACCTGGGCGGCGAACGTTTATGGCGAAGTGCCGACCATTGGCCTCTGTCACGGCGTGCAGCATGGGCATCAACAGCTTGCCGACGTGATTGAATTGCT
>CAZMEO010000124.1:2938-7061 GCA_964565315.1 uncultured Candidatus Moduliflexus sp.
TCCGAATATCTCCCCTGGTATCGCAAGCGCCCGGAAGAAATCCGCAAATGGATTGACATGTCGGAATGGATTAACGGCGAAACCGGAGGATATTTGCGTTTCAGTACGGAAAATCATAACTGGTTCGAGACCGATTTCCCGCGCTGGATGAAAGAAGAGCCGCCGAAATTCTCGCCGGAAAATCGGTCGAGCGAGCATGGCAGCTACATCATTGAAGCGCTGGAAACCGGGCGTATTTATCGCGGACATTTCAACGTCATGAATGAAAACATCATCACGAATTTCCCGGAAGAGTGCGTGATCGAAGTGCCGGGCTATGTTGACCGCAACGGCGTCAATATTCCGAAAATCGGCGAATTGCCGCTCGGCTGCGCCGCCGTGTGCAGCGCCTCGATTCATGTGCAGCGGTTGGCGGTGGAAGCGGCGGTGTCCGGCGACGTGATGCTGCTGAAGCAGGCGATGATGATGGACCCGTTAGTCGGCGCAGTCTGTACGACCCCGGAAATCTCGCAGATGGTGGATGAAATGCTCGTGGCCGAAGCGCAATGGCTGCCGCAATATGCCGATGAAATCCCGGCGGCGCAGGAACGACTGCGCACGGAAAAACGGCTTGGCAAAAAGCAGGCTCGCGGCGCAGCGCGGCATGAAGGCGCGGCGACGGAGAAAAAATGAGTTCGCAGAGGTTGATAAAAAAATAATTTGGCGATGTTACCAAAACCCCACCCCCGTCCCCTCCCCATCGGGGAGGGGAGTTTTCCCTCTCTCTTTCGGAGAGGGGGCAGGGGGTGAGGTTTAGAGGTTCGTTATGCTGTCATATATTTTACGGAGAATCTTAGGCGCGATCCCGGTCTTATTGGGAATCAGCGTGGTCGCATTTATCATCATTCAAATTCCGCCGGGCGATTATGGCAACGTGTATGAGCAGCAATTGGTGCAGCGAACGGGCATGTCGGTGGAAGATGCGCGGCAGATGGTGAATCAGTTTCGCGAGCGGTACGGCTTAGATAAATCGCTGCCGATGCAATATCTGATCTGGATTCGAGACATGGTCACGAAAGGGGATTTCGGCTACTCCTTCGTGTATAAAGCGGATGTCAGCACGCTGATTGCCGAACGCCTGCCGCGCACGTTGATGCTGGCCTTGACGGCGCATCTGATCTCGTCGGTGGTCGGCATTTTATTGGGCATTTTTGTCGCGCCGCGCCAATATAGCGCTGCCGATAACCTCGGCGCGTTTTTAGCCTTTACCTTTACGTCCGTGCCGCGCTTCTCGTTAGCGCTGTTTATCATGTACACGCTGGTGTTCGGCTTCGGCCAGCAGCATGTCAGTTCGCTCTTTTCGCCGGAATACGTCATGGCGGCGTGGTCAATCCCCAAATTTTTTGATTTAGTCAAACATGTCTGGCCGATGATTCTGATTGCCGGATTAGGCGGCGTGGCGCTGAATATGCGCTATATGCGGGCGAATTTGTTAGACGTGCTGAACGCGCAATATGTCCAGACGGCGCGTTCTAAAGGCTTAAAAGAAAATACGGTGATTATGAAACATGCCGTGCCGAACGCGCTGCATCCGATTGTCATGTATCAGGGGATGATTCTCCCCTACATGATTCAGGGGGAAATGGAAGTCGCGATTGTCATGAGCATTCCGACGCTTGGACCGCTGTTCCGCGATTCGCTCGTCAATCAGGATGTGTATGTGTCCGGCAGTTTGCTGATGATTTACGGCATTCTGCTTGTGCTTGGGAATTTGCTGGCAGACATCGGCTTATCCATTCTCGATCCGCGCATCAGGTATCATTAAAATGAGGCAAGTATTGACCACGAAATACACGAAAGACACGAAAATATGGACATTTCGTGGATGAATTATGTGGTTATTTTCGTGTTTTTCGCGTGTTTCGTGGTGGCAGCGAAATATGGCAGAAAACAAAGAGAGGCAGACCAAAAAACAGGAACGCTACGAAAGCTATTTTCAGCTTGTCTGGAAGCGTTTCCGTAAGAGCAAACCGGCGATTATCGGCGGCTTGATGATTCTGATTCTGATCATGCTGGCGGCGTTCGCGGATTTCTTTTGCCCGACAGACCTTGAAAAGACCGATCTCCAGTTGACGAACATGCCGCCGCAGCGGGTGCGTTTCATTGATGCTGAAGGAAAATTCCATCTGCGCCCGTTTGTCTATAATTTGATGGTTGATTACGATCCGCTGACATTTGCGCCGATCTGGAAAGAAGACACCAGCAAGCGCTTTCCGATCTATTTCTTCGTGAATACATGGAAATACAAACTGCTTGGGCTGATTCCGACAAATGTGCATTTGTTCGGCGTCGAACAAGGCGGCACGATTTTCCTGATGGGCACGGAACGCCAGGGGCGCGATCTTTTTGGGCGGGCGTGCTGGGCTGGCCGAATTTCGCTTTCCATGAGCATTTTCGCGGCGTTCATCAGCCTGACCATCGGCTCGATTACCGGCGTGACTTCGGGCTATTACGGCGGCAAAGTTGATTGGTTTTTGCAGCGCTTTATCGAATTTTTGATGTCGTTCCCGCAGCTTCCGCTCTGGATGGCGTTGGCGGCGGTCATTCCGAAAAACTGGAACTCCTTGAGTATTTTTATGATGATGTCGGTCATTTTCGCCTCGTTAGGCTGGACAGGCGTGGCGCGGGAAGTGCGCGGCAAGGTGATGGCATTCGGCAGCACCGATTTTATTCTTGCGGCCAAAGAAATGGGCGCATCAGACGCCCGCATCATTCTGAAACATCTTTATCCGAACTGTCTGAGCCACGTTATCGTCTCGCTGACGCTTGGCATTCCCGGCATTATTCTCGCGGAATCGTTCCTCAGCTTTTTGGGCATCGGCATTCAAGAGCCGCTGACGAGTTGGGGCTTTTTGATGAAAAGCGCGCAGGCGTTGGAAGTGCTCGGTTCGTATCCCTGGATATTAACGCCGGTCGGCTTCATTATCTTTGCGGTGTTAGGCTTCAATTTCCTCGGCGACGGCCTCCGCGACGCGGCTGATCCGTATTCGATTGTCTAACATTGCGTGAATTCGAGAGAAGCATTTTTTGCCACAGATTTACACAGATTGCCACAGATTTTTTAGTACAATCTTCAAGAATTTGTGAAAATCTGTGTGAATCTGTGGCAAAAAAACCTTATCATGAAGAGTGCTCAAAACAACAACGACATGCTCCTTGAAGTCAAAGGGCTGAAAAAATATTTTCCGATTCGCAAAGGCTTTTTGCAGCGCGAAGTCGGGAACATTCGGGCGGTGGATGACGTGAGTTTTTTTATCCGCGAAAACGAAGTGCTTGGCATGGTCGGGGAAAGCGGCTGCGGCAAAACAACTGTCGGGCGCACCGTGCTGCGGCTCTATGATCCGACTGCCGGAGAAATCTGGTATCGTGCCAAAAGCGGCGAACGGGTGAATGTGGCGACGCTCAGCCCGAAAGAGATGAAGCCGCTGCGCAAAGAGATGCGCATGATTTTTCAAGACCCATTTAGTTCACTGAATCCGCGCCATCCGGTCAAAGAAATTATCGGCGAACCGCTTGTGATTCATGGCATCGCCAAAGGGCGGCAATTAGAAGACCGCGTGGCGGAATTGATGGAAGCGGTGGGTTTGAATCCGTCCTACATGCAGCGCTATCCGCATCAGTTTTCCGGCGGGCAGCGCCAGCGCATCGGCTTAGCGCGGACGCTATCGCTGAATCCGCGCTTTATTATCGGCGATGAGCCGGTGTCTGCGTTAGATGTGTCTGTGCAGGCGCAGGTCTTGAATCTGATGCAGGAACTTCAGCGCAAATTAGGGCTGACGCTGCTGTTTGTCGCGCATGATTTATCGGTCGTGGAACATATCTCGGATCGGATCGCGGTGATGTATGTCGGGCACATCGTCGAAATGGCGGAAACGCAGGAATTGCTGAAACATCCGCTGCATCCCTATTCTGAGGCGTTAGTGTCCGCCGTGCCTCCGGCTGATCCGGACGTGCATTATGACCGGATTATTCTGGAAGGGGACGTGCCCAGCCCGGCGCATCCGCCGTCTGGCTGCGTGTTTCACCCGCGCTGCCGGTACGCGCAGAAGCAATGTTCCGAAGATGTGCCGTCGTTGACGGAAGT
>CAZMEO010000124.1:7161-9239 GCA_964565315.1 uncultured Candidatus Moduliflexus sp.
GGGCTGCCCGCCACCTACGTCGAACGCGACGACGAAGCCGAGACGCTGGAAGTGACGCTCCGCGATCCGTATTTGGACGTCTTTGTGACGCTGACCTACACGGTCTATGAGCAATTCAACGCGATCACCCGCAGCGCTCGCTTCGAAAATCGGGGAACGCAGCGCTTGAACCTGCTGCGGGCGTTGAGCATGAGCCTCGATTTTCATGACGCGGAATTCGACCTGCTGCATCTGTCCGGCGCATGGGCGCGGGAACGGCATATCCAGACGCGCCGCCTGATGACCGGCGTTCAGAGCATTGACAGCACACGCGGCGCAAGCAGCGCCTTCTTTAATCCGTTTATCGCCCTGAAACGCCCGCAGGCGGACGAATTTCAGGGGGATGTTTATGGCTTCAATCTGGTGTATAGCGGGAATTTTTTAGCGGAAGTCGAAGTGAATCCGTATGACGTGACGCGGGTCAGCATGGGAATCAATCCGTTCGACTTCAAGTGGCTGTTAGCGCCGGGGGAAACCTTCCAGACGCCGGAAGTGGTGATGGTCTATTCTGACGCCGGGCTGAACGGCATGTCGCAGACGTTTCACGCGCTGTATCGAGCGCGCCTCGCTCGCGGAGAATGGCGCGACAAGCCGCGTCCGGTGCTGATTAACAACTGGGAAGCGACCTATTTCAATTTTAATGAAGACAAAATCCTGTCATTGGCTCGCGCCGCGCAGAAACTCGGCATTGAACTGCTTGTCTTAGATGACGGCTGGTTCGGGCATCGCGACGACGATACAACGTCGCTTGGCGATTGGGTCGTAGATCGGAAAAAACTGCCGAACGGCTTGAAATATTTGGGCGAAGAAATCAATAAATTGGGTTTGCGCTTTGGCCTGTGGTTCGAACCGGAAATGATCAACAAAGACAGCGATTTATACCGGGCGCATCCTGACTGGCTGATTCATGTGCCGAACCGGCGGCTGTCGCATGGGCGGAATCAGTTTATTTTGGATTATTCCCGGCAAGAGGTGCGGGACGCGGTCTATGACATGCTGGTGAACATCCTGACGAACGCGCCGATTTCCTACATCAAATGGGACATGAACCGGAACATGACCGAAATCGGCTCGGCGGGCTTGCCGAAGGAACGCCAGAAAGAGACGGCGCACCGCTATATTCTTGGGCTGTATGAGTTGTTGGAACGGATTACGCAGCGTTTTCCGCAGATTTTGTTCGAATCGTGCGCCAGCGGCGGCGGGCGGTTCGATCCGGGAATGCTCTACTATATGCCGCAAACCTGGGCGAGCGACAATTCCGACGCCATCGAGCGCTTGAAAATTCAATACGGCACGTCGTTGGCGTATCCGCTGTCGGCCATCGGAGCGCATGTCTCCGCCGTGCCGAACCATCAGGTCGGGCGGATCGAGCCGATTGACACCCGCGCCAATGTCGCCTTTTTCGGCGCGTTCGGCTATGAATTGGATATTGAGCGGCTGTCGCAGGCCGATCTCGACGCCATCAGCAAACAGGTCGCCTTCTACAAAGCGCATCGCGCTCTGGTTCAGCAAGGGACGTTCTACCGGCTGACCAGCCCGTTCGAGCGGAATTACACCTGCTGGATGGTGGTGTCGCCGGATCGCCGCGAGGCGCTGCTCGGCTACTATAAAGTTCTCGCGCAGCCGAATCCGAAATTTCTGAGCGTGAAACTACAAGGGCTTGCGCCGGAGATGCCATACGAGGTGCAGGACATTTGCAATCCGCTCAAGGCGAATCCGATCTATCTCGAACATGCGCAGAAATACGGCCTGACTGAGCCGACGCTCCGCATCTATGGCGACGAACTGCTGCATCGCGGCTTTGCGCTGCCGATTGAACTGATGAACGAAGGGGATTTCAGTTCGTATCTCTGGAAATTGACGGCGATATAAACACAGACCTCACAGGTTTTGAAAACCTGTGAGGTCTGAATGGAAAAATGTATGACATCTGAAAATATGGGGATTTTGTTAGGCGGGATTATTCCTGCCGTGTTGTTGGGGCTGTTTGGCGTACTGCAAAAAATCAGCGCGAAAGCGGGGATCGGGACGGGGTATTA
>CAZMEO010000125.1:0-2127 GCA_964565315.1 uncultured Candidatus Moduliflexus sp.
TCATGCCGATAATATCCATGCCCCATTGCCGATAGACGTTCGATTCGGCTCTGGTGGAAAACGCCGGGCCTTCCATGCAGAGATACGTGCCGCCTTTATGCGCGGTTGCGCCCTGTTCGACGGTCGCTTGATACAGCAGATCCGACAGGCACGGACAGACGGGATCGGCGAACGCGACATGCGCCACAAGGCCGTCGCCGAAAAACGTGCTGACGCGCCCGCGTGTCCGGTCGAAAAATTGGTCGGGAATCACCACGTTGAGCGGGTGAATATGCTCTTTCAGGCTGCCGACCGCGCTGACGGAAATAATATGCTCCACGCCGAGTTGTTTGAAGCCGTAAATATTCGCCCGGAAATTCAATTCCGACGGGCTGAACCGGTGCCCGCGCCCGTGACGCGGCAGGAACGCCACGCGGACGCCCTCTAACGTGCCGACAATATATCGATCCGACGGAGCGCCAAACGGCGTCTCCACTGCGATTTCCTCAACATTCGTCAAGGTTTCCATTTCATATAATCCGCTTCCGCCAATCACGCCGATTTTGATGTCGTTCATAATCGTTTCCTCTAAAAAAATAAATTCGACATTAGACCTCACAGGTCTTCCAGACCTGTGAGGTCTTTAACACGACATATTTTTACATAATAAATACTTGAGCAATGCCCTTATACATTCTCTCTATGTGATTGTTTCTTGCTGGGATTGAAACGGCCAATCAACAGCGTTTTGTCAAGGGAAATGTCGGATATTTTGCGGCGCTGTTCTCTGCCGATGCCCAATATGCAAGCCGAAAGAAGGCATCAAGCGTTCCTGTATCGGAAGAATTTTATTGTGTAGAAAGATTGTTCTTGACAATAATCAGTCAACATATAATTAGTCAGCTAACTAATTAAAAGGATGATGAATATGTTTTTTCTGCAAGATTTACCTGATGATGACATCTTACAGGCATTTGCCCATCGTTATCAGGAGATGGATGCTTCGGCGGTTAATGTGTGTCTGCAACTCTTGCGGACTGGCAGCGATCTCCTTGCGGGCTTCGAAACAATGCTCTCAAAACACTGTCTGTCGCAAGGGCGTTTTTTGACATTGATTGTGTTGTCTCGTTCTCGGAATGACGCGCTGAATCCCTCGCTTCTCGCCGAAAAGCTTGGCGTGACGCGAGCGACGATGACCGGTTTATTAGACGGCCTGGAGCGAGAGGGACTGATCGAGCGGGTGTTCGCTCAAGATGACCGCCGAAAGATTGCGATTCGCTTAACGGAAATGGGATTGAGCAGGCTTGAAACGATGCTGCCGGATTATTACCGCCGGATTGCCGGGCTGATGGCGCAATTGAATGACGAGGAGCGCCAGCAATTGCTTGAGTTACTGGAAAAAGTCAACGCCGGAATTCCGGCATTATTGTAATCAAAAGCTGTCAGACACCGTGAAGGTGTCTGACAGCTAATCATAAATTAAGGAGAATATGATGGATACGCAACGTTATGAACAGGGCTGGAAAAAATTGGAAGAAATTGACGGCGACGCCGGAAAAAACGTGATGGAAAGCTTGAAAGAGATTGCGCCGGATTTGGGGCGCTACATTATTGAATTTCCATTCGGCGACGTGTATTCGCGTCCGGGCTTGGATTTGAAATCCCGCGAGATCGCGACAGTCGCCGCGCTCGCCGCGCTTGGCAATGCGCGACCGCAATTAAAAGTGCATATTCACGGCGCGTTGAATGTCGGCTGCACGCGCGAGGAAATTATTGAAATCATGATTCAAATGGCGGTTTATGCCGGATTTCCGGCGGCGCTGAATGGCGTCTTTGCGGCAAAAGAGGTCTTTGCGGAACGAGACGCTGCTCATAACATGAGTTGAGGCAGGGCGAATTGGTTGTTACTCAATAATACCTCAGCCCAGACCTCACAGGTTTTCAAAACCTGTGAGGTCTTTTTTTTAGAGGATTCGCACTACATCCAATACATTGAAAATGGCGGCAAGCGTAAAATATTCTCATTTACATATAATAACTCCTGCCCCAATAAATCATGCCGCGCGTTCATGAGCGCGGGGATGCGCTGCACAGTCTGTTCCTGCGCCGAAAGATTCTGAATGACGAGGACGCTTTCCCCGTCGAACG
>CAZMEO010000125.1:2227-6292 GCA_964565315.1 uncultured Candidatus Moduliflexus sp.
CCGGGCGGCAATCCCTTCTTCTTTGCGATAATTCCAGCGCGGATCGCGGGTGTAATGCTGATAAATAAACGTCCGCTCTTCCGGCGTCACCATTTCTAAACTCAGTTCATCATGGCAGCGCAAGAAGGTGAACCACTGACAGGAATCTGGAATCGCTGGAGTGAACGCCGGATCAAGCACCATCTCAATCGCGTCGGCGCGTTCCTCCGCCAATGCGCGGTAGATGCGCGGCATGACCGGAAAATGATACGCGCCCTGACATTCGTCTCCGTCGCCAAAATAGGCCACCACATCGTTCGGCGGCTGACACGCTTCAGCGAGGAGCAGCGTGCCGGGTTGCAGGTAATCTAACGCGGCGCGGAAGAATTTGACGATCAGATGCACTTGCGGCAGGCTTTCGCAGGTCGTGCCGTCTTCTTTCCAGAGAAACGGCACGGCGTCCGCCCGAATGCCGTCCACGCCTTTGATTTTCCAGCGGATGAGCATCCGCGTCATGTCGAGCAGCACGTCAGGATGCTGATAATTCAAATCCGGCTGAATTTTGAAAAAGCGATGGAGATAATATTGTCCGGAAACTTCGTCTTTTTCCCAATTAGAATCTTCCATCCCTTTCATCAGCAGGCGGGCGTTCGGAAATCTGTCCGGCGTATCGCTCCAGATGTAATACGCCCGTTTCGGCGAATGTTTCGATTGACGCGCCTCCTGAAACCAGGGATGCTCATCAGAGGTATGATTGATCGCAATATCAAAAATCAGGCGAATGCCCCGCGCGTGGGCTTCCGCGATAAAATCGGCGAAGACGCGATCTTTTTCTTCTGTGGAAGCGGTTGCAGGCAATCCTAATAAATCGGCGCGAATCTCTTCGAAATTGGAAATATCGAATCCGGCGTCTTTCATCGGCGATTCCAGAATCGGCAGCAGCCAGAGGCACGAAATCCCCAATGCCTGCAATTCCGGCAGCTTCGCTTTGACGCCGTTGAGGTCGCGATTGAACAGGTCGGCATACGCCGAATAGACCACCGCGTCTTTATACCATGTCGTGTCCGTTTCGGCGGCTTGCGCGAAATGCGTCTGTTTGATTTGCTCTAATTCCACGAGAAAGGCGGTCAATTGTTCATTAGATGACACCGGGTAGAGTTGATTCCATAGCTGTTGTAATGTCGCACTACTGTCTGTCATGTCTGGTTCTCCTTGAAAATCAATGGGGGCATAGCTGTCAGACGCTTTGGAAGCGCCTGACAGCGTTCTGCTATAATTTACGAATTGATTCACGCATCACCATGCGCGTGCTGAGCGTGACGGTTTGTGGGAAATTGGTATAATCGCCATCTAAGCGCTGTAATAATAAGTCGGCGGCGGTCTGGGCCATCGCTTCAATCGGTTGAAGCACTAAGCTCAACGGCGGCTCTAAGGCGTCAATCGGATCGAAATGATCGAATCCGATCAGCGAGAGGTCTTCCGGGATTTTCAAATGCTGCTGGTGCGCGGCGAGAACTGTGCCTAAGGTCGCATAATACGTTGTGGCAAAAACGGCGGTCGGCGGATTGGGCAAATCGAACAGTTGTTGAATCTGGGCGTATTCCCCGGTATCCACGAAACGCCCGGTCACGATCCAGCGTTCGTCAATCGGCAGATTATAGGTTTGCATCGCATGGCGATAGCCCCGAAGCCGTTCCCGAAAGACGTAGATATGTTCAGGGCTGTTGACAATTGCAATTCGGGTATGGTTTTCGTGAATCAGTTTCTCGACAGCGCGAAACGAGGCATGCGCATTATCCACAATGACCGCATCGGTTGAGAGATCGGGGATTGCTTGCTCCACTAAGACCACAGGCAATTGCTTCTGTAAATATTGCTGAAGGCGCGAGGCGCTTTCTGCGCCGACTCCGGATGAAAATAAAATCAAGCCATCAATAAAGCGTTCTTCGATAAAGTCTAATTTGGTTTGAAGCAGGCTGAGATCATCTTCGAAATTCCCTAAAAGCAGGCTGTAATTCGACTGCGCTAATATCCGCTCTAATTGCGCGGTGATGGTCATGAAAAAAATCGTATAATTCGGCAGCAACACGCCGATTGAGCGCAACCGACTTCGTTTTAAGCCGGTAGCGATCAGATTTTGTTTAAATCCCAATGTCTCAATCGCCTGCTCGATTTTGAGGCGATTTTTCCCTCGCACGCCATAGCCGTTCAAATACCGGGATACCGTGCTGGGAACGACCCCCGCAAGCTGTGCGACATCGTAAATGGTGGCTGCCATGTTATCTCATCCTTTTTCGAAAAAAAGAGCCTGATGTTTGCGGTCAGCAGTCACGAGAGACATATGACCGCTGACGCGCTGAACCCCAGGCTGCTTGTGGTGGCGGATTTATTTTTTCGCCATGACGTCTTGCAGATCGAGTTCCAATTCTTCTACCGCTGTCTTCGCGTCTTTCTGGCCGACCAGCACATCATGCACCGCCGTAAAGAAGAGCGTGGAAACTTCGTTATATTTCGGAGCGGATACCGTAGATGGCCGCGCAACCGCGTTGATAAACACATCGTATAAATTGCCAAAGAACGGCACGGCTTCCAGCACGTCTTTATCCTGATAGACGCTCATCACGGTCGGAGAGAAGGAACCGACAATCGCCCGGCGTTTCTGCTCTGCGGCGGACGCTAAGTACAGCGCCACTTCAGCAGCTTCTTTCGGATGCTGGCTGTATTTGGACACGCCTAACTGCCAGCCGCCCAACGATGCGGCGCTCTGTCCGGCTTGTTCGCCAGGAATCGGGGCCACGCCGATTTTGCCTTTAATCGGGCTGTCATCAGCCTGGCCTAATTTGTACGCATACGGCCAGTTGCGCATGAAGGCCGCGTTTCCCGCCTGCCACATGTTGCGGGCGTCTTCTTCCCCAAATCCGGTCACGCCATCCGGGGAAATCTTGCCAACCCAGCCTTTCGCGCGTTCGAGGGCTTTGATCGCCATCTCATTATTGATCGACACCTTGCCGTCTGGCTCGATAATCGAGCCGCCGCCATGTGACGCCACCCATTCCAACGCATCGCAGGTCAAGCCTTCATACGCATTGCCTTGCCAGACAAATCCCCAGAAATCAGGATTCGCGGCGCGTTCGCCTTCTTGAATTTTGGTCGCCATGGCTTCCAGTTCATCCCAGGTTTTCGGGGCCTCTTTGTAGCCGTATTTTTCCAGCAAATCCGCACGATAATAGAGCAACCCGGCATCCGTAAACCAGGGAAGCCCTTTCAGTTCGCCGTTCACGGTGTTGTTCTGCACGATAGCCGGAAAATGCTCTTTGGCAACGTCCGCTGCGCCGTATTGATTTAAGTCAACAAGATGTTCGGCTAAGTCGCCCGGCCAGATGACATCAATTTGCAGCACATCGACTTCCGGGCTTTTGGCCTGGAAGAATTGGAGATACAAGCCTAAGCGGTCATTGGCTAAATCAGGAGTATCCAGCGATTTGGCGTCAATATTCGGATGCGTTTTCATAAACTCCGCCAACGCTTCATCGGTTAATTGTTTTTCTATGCCTACCGCGCCGCACGCCACTGTAATCTTGATTTTATCTTCCGCGTTGCTCAGAAACGGCATTCCTACCACGAACGCGACTAACAGAGTGAAAATACAAAAATTTTTTAACGATTTCATGAGAATTCCTCCATAGTTGGATGTGAGCGTCCAAACCGATTTTCGGTCAATCTTCTTCGCCATCTTTGGCGAATTCTGTTTCGACAGATTCTTCCTCATCGTGCGAGTCACGCATGCGATCATGGCATGGCAGCAAGACAATGTTCTTCACGAAATTCTTTCGCCACTCCCACCTCCTTTGCAAACTGTCAGGTTCTCATTCTGCAATCAGAACAAAACAGTTTTGTTTGAAAGAATGCAACGAATTTGAACAGCCCCGAACGCCAATTTGCGTCCTTGTCATATTCGTTGTTTGTGTATATAATGAATTGATAAAATCAAATCGGTTCGATTTTTAAGAAATCTTTTGTGATGTCAAGGAAAAAATAATTATTTAAAAACTCATCAATTTATGATATTGATAATATATGATAAAA
>CAZMEO010000125.1:6392-9201 GCA_964565315.1 uncultured Candidatus Moduliflexus sp.
GGATTGTAGAGAAGACATTTTTCTTGACCTGTGCAAGACGATTTGCGACATCTGCATGCGACACGCTTTTTGGGGATACCGGTATTGCTCATGATCACAGGGGGCAGGCGTGAAGCAATATCAAATAACATGATGTCGTAGTAATCATGAGGAGGAGAGGATATGCCACTATTCAAAAGGAAGCCGTTGGATGAAATGGCGCGGCGCGAGCAAAAAACGGCGTATATCTTGATGGCGCCCACTATGCTGATTATTTTGGCGATAGCGATTTACCCGTTAGGCTCGGCGTTTTTGAAAAGCTTTACGAACGAGACGTTTGCCAGCGACACGCCAACAAAGGTGGTCGGGCTTGCCAATTATGCGGAATTGCTGAGTCTGCGCGTGGTCAAATTGCCGCCCAAAGAAACCTTCACGTTGACGCCGGAAGCGCTCAGCACGCTCGCGCCGAAGATGCCCGCCGACGCGCTCGCCGCGTTGGAAGCGGTGAAAGGGACGGCCTATGCCGGGCGTGATGCCTATCTGCAAGCGCTGGAAAAAGCCGTCGGCAAAGACGCCGCCACGCAATACCAGGATGCCTTGCTCAACGCGGCGGAGCGGCAGGTGCAGCGTGACGCAAAGACGCAGCAAATCCAGTATGAATCCGCCGTGCGGATGCTGCCGCGCGAGCCGGTGCGGTATCGCGAGGTCGGCCAGTTTCATCTCTTCGGCTCGCAATATGTCATCGGCGCACGCGACCCCGACTTCATTCACGCGATCAAAGATACGCTGCTGTTTACCATTTTGACCGTGTCATTAGAAACGATCTTCGGCATGGCCTTCGCGCTCATCGTGAATGCCGAATTTCCCGGTCGCGCCATCATGCGGACGCTGCTCCTCGTTCCCTGGGCAGTTCCCACGCCGATCTCATCGCGCATGTGGCAATGGATGTTCCAGTCCACACGCACCGGGTTTTTCAATGTCATTCTGGAAACGTTGGGCATGGGGAACGGCCAAATCGCCTTTCTCCAATTGGAAAACTGGCAGATGACCGCGATGGTGGCGATTGATGTCTGGAAAACGACGCCATTCATGGCGCTGTTGCTCCTGGCCGGGCTGCAACTGATTCCCAAAGACATTTATGAGGCTGCGGACGTGGATGGCGCGACGAAATTCAGACAATTCTGGACGATGACGCTGCCGCTGCTCATGCCCACGCTGGCCGTCGCGCTCGTGTTCCGCACGCTGGATGCCTTGCGCGTGTTTGATCTCTTCCAAATCGTGTTGGCGCAATCGCGCTATTCGATGGGGAGTTTCGTCTATTACGAACTGATCAATAATCGCGCGATGGGGTATTCCTCCGCTGGTGGCGTGATCATGTTCATCACGATCTTTGTTTTTGCGGTCACCTACATCAAAATGTTAGGCGTTCAATCTGAAGGCGATTAGTCGCAAAGGGGGAAAATTATGCCAAAAAGTCCATTGATGAAAACCTTATTTTGGATGGCTGTGGCGATCATGGCGATCTGGATGCTGTTCCCGTTTTATTGGATGGTCAATTCCGCGCTGAAAACCGAGGCGCAGTTGCAAATGACGCCCGCCACCTTTGTTCCGCGCGATCCCGCAACGCTCGGCATCTCCATCTCGCTGCAAAACTTTGCGGCGGTCTTTCGCAATGTCAAATTCCGGCAGGGCATCTGGAACAGCGTGATTGTCGCCGGAACGACGACTGTGATCGCGTTGGTCGTCGGCTCGTTCGCGGCGTTTGCGTTAGGGAAATTGCATTTTCGCGGAAAAACGCCGTCAACCTATATCATCCTCGCCATGACGATGTTCCCGCAAATCAGCGTGTTGTCAGGCTTGTACGCGCTGATGAACTGGCTGAATATTTCCGCCGTCCCGTTCATGATCCTGTCGTACATGATTTTTACGCTGCCGTTTACAGTCTGGGTGCAAACCTCGTTCTTCAAAGGCTTGCCGACATCGCTCTTGCAGGCGGCGTATGTGGATGGCGCGAGTCCGTTTCAGACCTTCTACATGATTCTGCTGCCGCTGACCGCGCCCGCCTTAGTCACGACCGGTTTGCTGGCGTTTATTGCCGCCTGGAATGAGTATCTGTTCGCGTTGACCTTCACGTCGGTGCAGCCTGCGGCGCGGACGGTCACGGTCGCGATTGCGCTCTTTACCGGCGAAATCAGCCGCCAGGAGCCATTCGGCGAGATCATGGCCGCCGGAGTGGTGGTAACGATTCCGCTGATTCTCTTAGTGTTGATCTTCCAGCGCCAGATTATGGCAGGCTTGACTGCCGGCGCTGTCAAAGGCTAATCTCTTCAAACACGCTGTCCGACGGTATGCCCGTCGGACAGTTCCCTTTATGGCCGCTGCTGTTTGAGTTCTTCGATTTCATCCAAAAACCGCTCGATTTTGGCGCGGTAGCGTTCTTCCCGCTTTTCGTGCTGCTGATGCGAGACGGTTTCCCGCGTCATTTCGACGTAATCCTGGAAGGTGTCAATCGTTTTGCCGAGCATCATGGCGATGTCCACCGCTTTTTCGCCGAGCGCATTTGAGAGCGGCAACGCCTGATATTGCTTGCGGGCGTCAACGCTTTCCAGAATATCGCTGAAATCAAAGTAAATTTCGCCGGACTCGTAATTCAACTGCAACGTCATCCGTTCCGGGTCTTCCGCCGCTAAATTTTTCAGGACGTTCAGCGCTTTTTCTTCGCCCCACCCTTGCGCCCGCGCCAAATCTTTCGGCGTCAACCGACCTTGCTTCTGGAACGCTAATTTGCGAACGGTTTCTTTTTGCAATTTGACTTTCAGGATTTCGCGCA
>CAZMEO010000126.1:0-9197 GCA_964565315.1 uncultured Candidatus Moduliflexus sp.
TGGCCGCTGAAGTCGCCGCACAGCTCGAAGCGGTAAAAAAATAAGACCGGTTCGCGCATAGGGCATTGTCAGTGGAGTCGTTTTTACACGTTCAGAACTTCGAGCGCGGGCAACCGCGTTCGAAATTCTTGCGTAATCACGTATGGCAACAGCATATCAGCGCATTCTGTTGAAATTAAGCGGGGAAGTTCTTGCGGGAACGAACGAAAGCGGGATTGACGGCGACATGTTGGATTATGTCGCGCAAGAAGTCCGAAGCGCCGTCGAACGTGACGTGCAGGTGGCAATTGTCATCGGCGCGGGCAATATCTTTCGCGGCGTGCAGGGGCAGCAGCGCGGCATTCCCAGAGCGTCCGGCGATTTGATGGGGATGCTCGCCACCGTCATCAACAGCGTGGCGCTTCAAGAGACGCTTGAAAGCCTCGGCCTGCCGACGTTACTGCAAACAGCGATTCCGATGGGGCAGATCGGTCAGCCCTTTCACCGAAAACAGGCGATTCAGGCATTGTCACGCGGAACGGTCGTCATTTTTGGCGCAGGAACCGGCCATCCTTTTTTTACCACAGATACCGCCGCTGCTTTACGCGCCGTCGAAATCGAGGCAAACGCGATTTTCAAAGCCACCAAAGTTGACGGCGTGTACTCGGCAGACCCGGTCAAAGACCCCTCGGCGGTTCGTTTCGACCGCATTTCTTATCTTGATGTCTTGCAGCGCCAACTCAAAGTGATGGATTTGACCGCAATTTCTTTTTGCCTGGAACATGACATGCCGATTGTGGTCTTCGACTTGAAAGAACCGGGAAATATCAAACGTATTCTCTCTGGAGAATCCGTTGGCACCGTCGTGCATAAATAACGAAGATGTGAGACAGCAGGGCAGTTTTCTCGTCAAACTGTTCCGCTGACGTTCATCTCTATGCGTATGCTACAACAGGTTTATAAAGATTCCGAAGCGCAAATGCAGAAAGCGATTGACATTTTAAAACATGAATTTACCGGCATTCGCACCGGACGCGCATCCGTTGGCTTGTTAGACGGCGTGACCGTCGAGTATTATGGCACGCCGACGCCGCTGAATCAGGTGGCGACGCTCTCTGTGCCGGAAAGTTCGCTGATTGTGATTCAACCCTGGGACGTCAGCGTGATCAAAGAAATTGAAAAAGCAATTTTGCGTTCAGATTTAGGCATCACGCCGTCAAATGACGGGAAAGTCATCCGCTTAGCGATTCCCGCGCTCACGGAAGAACGGCGGAAAGAACTTGCCAAAGTCGTGAAAAAACGGGCGGAAGAGAAAAAAGTCGTCATCCGGCAGGTTCGGCGCGACGCCAATGAGGGCTTGAAAAAGCTTGAAAAAGATAAAAAAATTACGGAAGATGAACAGCGTCAAGGACAGGAGAAAATTCAGAAAATTACGGATGATTTTATCAAAATCGTGGATGATTTGACCGCGAAAAAAGAGGAAGAACTCCTGAAGATTTAAATGAGCCGACAAGCCGAAGACCACATCGTCGCGCAGTTGCGCGAACAAGTGAATCCAGAGAAATTGCCGCGTCACGTGGCGATTATTATGGATGGCAATGGGCGCTGGGCGCAGCAGCAAGGCAAGCCTCGCGTTGAAGGGCATCGCATCGGCGTCGAGTCCGTTCGAGCGGTGGTCGAAGCCGCCGCTGATATTGGGATTCAGGCGTTGACCCTATATGCCTTTTCTTCAGAGAACTGGAAACGCCCGGCCTTAGAAATTCAGGCGCTCATGGCAATTTTAGTGGAATATTTGAAACGAGAGCTCAAGACCATGAATGCCAACAATATCCGGCTTTCCACGATTGGCCGCACCCACGAATTGCCGGAACGCGCGCGAAAAGCGCTGGAAAAGACGATAGAGGCAACCAGCCGGAACACGGGCATGGTGTTGAATCTTGCGCTGAATTACGGCGGACAGAATGAAATACTTGACGCGGTCAAAAAAATTGCCTATACTATTCAAGAAAAGCAATTGACACCAGAAGACATCACGGCTGATGTTTTTGCTCGCTATTTAACAACTGCGCACCTTCCAGAATTAGATTTAATGATTCGGACGAGCGGAGAGATGCGCATCAGTAATTTTTTGCTCTGGCAGTTAGCATATGCCGAGTTATATGTCACCTCAGTGCTATGGCCTGATTTTCGAAAACCGCAGTTTTATCAGGCGATTTTAGATTATCAACATCGTTCGCGAAGGTTCGGCAACATTCGCGAATTGACACCATAAGGAGAAAAAATGATGAATCGACAAATGTTACGAATGAATGAGCGCGGCAGCGCTGGTCCTGGCGTAATTGCCGGGGTGGTTGTGTTGGCAATCGTGATCTTTCTCGGCGTGCAATTAGTGCCGATTTATTATGATCACTGGACAATGGAAGATGAATTCTCCAACGAGAAACTGAATATTATCTGGGTCAACATCCCTGACGCGAAAAAGGTCAAAGAAGAACTGAACATAAAAGTCAAAAAAATGCTGAATGAACGGCATGCGCAATTCAAGGACAAAGATGTCAAAATTACGGTCATGGAAGACAAGAAAAAAATTATTATTGATGTCCGCTATGGGCGTTCGCATAAAGTGCCGTTTTTGCAGAATCCGAAGATGTTCCATCTGAAAAAAGAGAATAGGCCGTTATAATTGACGTATGCGACTTGGCATTGATGCGCGTTTGTTTCATGTCAACACAGGGATCGGGCGTTATACCCGATCCCTTTTTTTTGAATATCTTCAGCGTCGGCAACAATCTGACGATCAGATCGTTTTGTTTTACGACCGACCGAGCGATCTTGCCTCATTTTTTCCAGACGCCTTTGCCAGCGCGTCGTCATTGCCGGAGCATGTCCGACTTGTCACTGCGTTATGTCGGCGTCGGATTGTCTGGACAAACTGGTCGCTTCCGCCTCTCTTGCGCCAGCAGCAGATTGATGTGTATCATGGCGTGTGCAATTTCGAACTTCCGCTCAGGAAAATGTGCCGATATGTCGTGACCATCCATGACTTAGTGCCGCTCTTTTTTCCTGAACTCGTGCCGAAAAAGCATCTTCTCTTTTTCAAGCTCTTTATCAAACGCGCCGCGCAGACCGCCGACGCCATCATCACGGATTCCGAGCATTCGAAACAGGACATCTGCCGCTATCTTAAGGTGTCAGAGAAAAAAGTCCGCGTGATTCATCTCGGCTATACGCCGCAGCCGCTGCCCCAAAATGCGGAGGAACAGCGTCAACGCCTGTTTAAGCAATACGGCATTCGTCAGCCCTATCTTTTGTTTGTCGGCGTCATTGAACCGAAAAAAAATCTGGAGCGATTGCTTGAAGCGTTTGCGTTGCTTCGTCAGGAACGGCGCATAGACGACAGCGTTCAATTGGTGATTGCTGGCGGAAAAGGCTGGTTTTGCGAACGGATCGAACACAACATCGCCGCGCTGCGCCTTGAAACCTCCGTCGTGTTGACCGGCTTTATGCCTGATGACGCCCTCCCGTTGCTCTATTCCGGCGCAGAAGCATTTGTGTTTCCATCCATTTATGAAGGATTCGGCCTGCCGGTCGTCGAGGCGATGTCGCATGGCGTGCCGGTCATCACCTCAAATGTGTCGTCGCTGCCTGAAATTGCGGGGCATGCCGGGCTGTTGGTCAACCCGATGGAGGCGGCCTCGATTGCCGCAGGAATCGAAACCGTGTTGACTCATCCAGAACAACGCGCGGCCATGAAAATTGCCGGACGACTTCAAGCGCAGCAGTTTTCCTGGCCGCGAACCGCTGAAGCAACGTATCGCGTCTATCAGGACGTGTTTCAGGGATAACGCACGTTATGCGCATTGCACTCGATTTACGCTGGGTACGCGGGCAACAGCTTGACGGCATCAGCCGCTACGCGCTGAACCTCGTCACGCACCTTGCCGCCGCAGCCCCGGAACATGATTATCTTGTCATCGGACAAGAAGAGGCGCTGAGGCTTCATCTCTCGCCCCGGACGCTCACCCGCATTCAGATCGCTGCCCATCCGTATGGTCTGCTGTCGCTCAAAGATATGGCGTATTCGCCGCGTGCGATCAGCCAACTCGCGCCGCATATTTTTCATACGCCGCATTACCTGACGTCGCCGTGTCGCGGAAACTATAAAAAAATCGTGACTGTCTTCGATCTGATTCCGTTTCTGTTTCCTAAAGCGCTCTCAAAGTCCCGGCTGCTCTGGCGCATATTTTACCGGTTTCCGCTGCTGACTTCGACGATTTTGCGGTCAGCCGACGCGATTCTTACCGCTTCGGAGCATACGAAACGCGACATCATCCGCCTGCTGGGCGTTCCCGCCGACCGCATTCATGTCATTCCGTGCGGCCTCGAATCACGCTTCAAACAGGGCATTCTGGTCGAACACGATTTTTTTGCGCGCTACTGCCTGCCGCAAACATTTTTATTGTATGTCGGGCGTCAAGACCCATACAAAGGGTTAGCGTATTTCGTTGACGCAGCGGCATTGCTGCCGGATACGCTGCGGCAAACGTACCGCATCGTCATCGCGGGCAAAACGGATGAACGTTACATCGGCGAGATTCACGCGCTGATTGCGCAACATCACTTGCAAGACATGTTCATCTTTTTGGATTACGTGCCGGATGACGACCTGCCTGCGCTCTATTCCGCCGCAACGCTGCTTGTTCATCCTTCATTATACGAAGGATTCGGCTTTCCGCCGTTAGAGGCGATGGCGTGCGGGACGCCAGTGGTGTACGCCAACACCTCATCGCTGTCAGAACATCTCGGCACGGCAGGGTTTGCGGTCGCGCCAGCGTCAGCGCAAGCCCTCGCGCACGGAATTCAGGCATTGCTTGACCATTCGGAGCTTCGCCAACAATTTTCCATGGCAGGCCATGCCCATGCCCAACGGTATTCCTGGGAGAATGTGATTCCCCGCATGCTTCAGTTCTACCAAGAAATCGGAACACATTGTGCTTGACCTTTTCTTGCGGTTTTTTTATCATATATTAACAGTGTCGAATCACAAAACGATGAACGGAATCTCAGGAGGAAGGCTGTGGCAAACGAAGAGAAATCACTGGTGTTGATTGTTGAGGATAATCCCTTAACCTTATACGCTCTCATCGAATATTTAGAACGCCTCGCATTACAAACCTCTGTGGCGCGAAGCGGAGAAGAAGCGCTGCGACAGGTAGAATCGCTGAAACCCGATTTGATTTTATTAGATGTGATGATGCCCGGAGTTGATGGGTTTGAAACCTGCCGACGGTTGAAAAGCAATATCAATACGCAGGAGATTCCAGTCATGTTTATCACCGCGCTTTCGAACACCTCTGATCGGGTCAAGGGCTTCGAAGTGGGGGGCGCGGATTATATTATCAAACCGTTTGATTTTAAAGAAGTGGCTGCGCGGATCGAAACCCGCTTAACTATCCAAAAACTCCAGCGCCGGTTAAAAACTCGCAATTCCTTGATTACATTCGGCGACCAGCCGTTTCTCTCAGAAGAAAAAGCCACGATTCTTATTGTTGAAGATAATACGATGACACTCAATCTGCTGATCGGCTATCTTGATAAATTCGGCTTTAACACTATCGGCGTGGAAAGTGGGGAACAGGCATTAGAACGGCTCAATGACACCGTTCCTGATCTGGTGTTGTTAGATGTCATGCTGCCGGGGATTGACGGCTTCGAAACCTGCCGACGGTTGAAAAAAAATTCGACGACGAGAGATGTTCCTGTCATTTTCATGACGGCGCTGGCTGATACGGATTCCAAAATCAAGGGCTTTGAGGTCGGCGGCGCAGATTACATCGTCAAGCCGCATCATTACGCCGAAGTGTTAAACCGCATCAAAACCCACCTGACTATCCAGACGTTAAAACGGCTGCTTCAGCAAAAATCGAAAAAATAACTCGGTGTCGATGCCCGCGAGCGTTGCGAGCATCGACACCGAGAGGTGCGATTACAGATGAGTAATCGTGAAGGCGAACCGCCAGAAGCCTGTATTATCCAGCAACAGATCATTCTGTTCGTTCATCCCTAAGAAGAGTCTGCCGCGAGCCGGAGCGACGGCGCTGAACGAATCTGGAATGCCATTGCCATCAGCATCAGCGCCGGGCGTGAATTCGAACCACTCGCCGCTCTCCACTCGGCCAATCAGCGCATATCGAGCGCCGTCTCGAGCCGGAAGCCCATCAGCATACCCATATTGCGGCGTGGAAACCACCGCGTTTGTCGCTGGATCGAGGCGGCTGCCATCCGGGGCGTATTTGGTTTCATCTGGCCGCGTGCTATCGGTCGTAATCGGGCTGGCATTATCCCAGACGAGCGTGACCGTATCGCCGCTGTCAATATACCCAATATCTGACGTGCCGCCGACCGGGTTGGCTCGCAGGCCGCCGACCACATCCACCGTTCCGCTCTGATTGCCGCCCAGCGTCTTGATTGCCAGGTGTTTTTGCGACGTGCCGCCGTTTCCATCGTCGCCGACCACAACAATCGTATAGGTTCCGGCAACCGACGGCGCTGTCCATTGAATGCTCGGCCCAACCGCTTCCTCCGGATTAAATGCTCCCGCATCTTTTGACCAGGTATAACGAATTTCATCATTGTTCGGGTCAACTGTCGCGGGGGATAATGTCACGACATCATCCACATACACTGGCGCATTCGGGCTGATCTGAATCCCCTGCACCGAAGGAAAATCGTTTTGATCCGCGCTCGTCGGGCTGCTATCGCTGTCGCTGCATCCAGTAAAGGCCGCCATTCCTAATAACGCGACCGCGAATGTCAGATGTTTGAATTGCATTCTCATAATATAACCTCCTGAAATCAGGGTGATATGTCCATCTTCTGATTTGCGACGCCCGCAAATCTCGATGGGAAAACAGACGTATGTTGAATCAGTTTCACCGACCACAAGAATGATCTGTCAGTCTCTTGTTCTTCAGTCGTTCGTCTGACGACAGAAACATGCGAAAGTTTAATGTCTCGCTTGCGTTGCATAAAATTTTTTCACTTGAATGATTTTTCAAGCTAACAAACATACCGAAAACGTTCATGAATTGACATTTTGCAGATATGCAGAATGATGTTGCGCATTCGCTCTTCATAAAAAATCTCGTTCGTAAGTGATAATAAGAGTGCAACGAAGAATTTTCACAGGAACTTTTCCTGCCCCCTCATCGTCTTCTATTAAATATGAGGCGACAGTAGTCGCGATCTATGTATTTTCGATAAGGCTCATTTATAATAATAAGAGAGGGAGAGAATGCTATGAAACAGTTTATGATGCTACTTTTGACAGTCAACATCTTGCTGATGATAACCGCCTGCGAAATTAATCCGACATCTTCGGGGGACGCTCAATATAATGATGCTCAAACGAGAACCACTGCCAGTAATGCAATGGATGCCAATACAGGTGATCACGAAGAGTCTGGCGATTATAGCTGGGACAGCGCGAGCGCCACGAATATTGCATTGAGCGGCGATGCGATTGCCGTCAGCGGTTCTGGCGTGACTGTTGATGGCAGCATCGCCACCATCACATCCGGCGGGAACTACATGATTAGTGGAACGTTGAATAATGGCCGGATTATCGTTGCGAGCGAAGACGGGCAAATTGTCAGGTTGATATTGAACAATGCCAACATTACATCCATGACAAATGCTCCAATTAGCATCAATAGCGCCGAAAAAGCGGTGATCATTCTTGCAGACAACTCCTCTAACACCATTACCGATCCGAATACTTACGTGTTTGATAATTCGGGAGATGATGAGCCGAACGCCGCTATTTTCAGCCACGACAATCTATCCATTGCTGGAAATGGCGCATTGACAGTTCAGGCCAATTATAACGATGGGATTGCCAGCAAGGGCGGGTTGGTCATACACAGCGGAACCATGTATGTGAATGCCGTTGATGATGGCATTCGCGGGAAAGATTATCTTGTCGTAAAAACGGGCGCGATTACAGTAAACTCCGGCGGAGATGCGTTAAAATCTGATAACGATGAGGATGAGGAGAAAGGATATATTCTGATCGAAAATGGCGATCTGCATATAACCTCCGATGCTGATGGATTCGATGCCGAAACCGACGTGCTCATCACGAATGGCGTCTTTCGCGTAAACACAGGCGGAGGAAGTTCTGTGACACCTGGAGAGAATTCAGCGAAAGGGATAAAAGGGGCAAAATTGGTGGTAATCGACAACGGGACGTTTAATATTGATGCGTCCGATGACGCCATTCACTCGAAGTCAGGGCTTGTCATAAACGCTGGCACATACACGATTGCCAGCGGCGATGATGCCATTCATGCTGATGCTTCCCTTGCCATTAACGAGGGAACGATCAATGTCGAGACCTGTGTTGAAGGCATCGAAAGTAACGTGATTGTGATAAACGCTGGCAATATCAATGTTGTCGCTTCCGATGACAGCATGAACTCGACGGCGGGGACGGATGTCGAATCCGATGATGGAAGTTGCACCTATATTTACGGCGGATATATCGTATTAACCGCAATCAACGGAGATGGCTTGGATAGCAACGGCAGTATTGTGATGACCGGGGGAACTGTCATCATTCACGGCCCATCCAACCAGCCCGAAGTGATGTATGATTATAATGGGACATTTATGATTTCCGGCGGATTCTTTGTCGCATCGGGAAGTTCATCACCGATGACTCAGTCCCTAAGTTCAAATTCAACTCAAAACTCCGTAACGAT
The DNA here is from genome assembly GCA_964565315.1 of uncultured Candidatus Moduliflexus sp. Taxonomy (GTDB): domain Bacteria; phylum Moduliflexota; class Moduliflexia; order Moduliflexales; family Moduliflexaceae; genus Moduliflexus. The sequence continues at coordinate 8,742 of CAZMEO010000126.1, forward strand.
CATATTCAATTCTCCTCTCGGCGCGTCAACAATTTTTCATATCGCGGACAGCGCTGGCAATGACATTGTGACGTTTCAACCTATCCATGCATATCAGTCGATTACGTTTTCATCGCCAGAACTTGTCAACGGAAATACTTATACCATCTATACTGGCGGGATCGCATACACGACCTTCACAGTGTCCGACACGCTCACTGTGATTCGAAATAGGTAAGCGGGCGATTAAAACACCAGCGGAGCGTTAGAACGTTGACGCTCCGCTCAATTCGGCAATTTTGTACAACAATGTTTTTGCCAGCGATGAATCCTGATGTTCGGCGTCATCGAGAGTGTAACGGTGTCCGCCTTCATTCCGCCAGAGGCGCTCGTAATATCGCTGAACATCGCGAATCACCTGCGCGGAAACTGGCGCAGTCACGTGAACATTCATTTCAAGATTATAATTCTCCAGAT